>CAZYTH010000005.1:0-84066 GCA_964649715.1 uncultured Candidatus Saccharibacteria bacterium | reverse complement strand
AACGGAGTGTGGTGTAACGGCTAACATGCCTGCTTTGGGAGCAGGTGACTCCGGGTTCGAATCCCGGCACTCCGAAAAATATGGGAAAAGAAACACCTTTTAAGGAAGATTTGATTCCCACCAACATGGGTGGCAGGAAATTCAAATTTTTTGAATTTAAAAACAACAAAGATGTTGTTGTCAGAGCGATTCCACTCAATAAATTCTCTAATATTTTTGGTAATAAAAAAAACGAGAGGGATTCTTTCTTGTTGGCCAAGAATATGTTTGATGAGGTAAAAAATAAATACAGGATAGATATCCCTGCAGAATACGTTCTTGGCAAAAATGATAATGGCAACAATGTGGTTTTTGCCCTAACTGACAAGATAGAAGGGAACAGTCCCAGAAAAATAGAAGTAGCTGAGAAAAATAAAAAAGAGCTATTCAGTAAATTCAACCAACTGTTCTTGTCTTTGGTCAAATACCTTCGAGACAAATACTTATCAGAAGAAAAAATGATGTGGGATATCGCAGGCGAACAGCAATACGTTTTAGGAAAAAAACACAATGAAACAGAGGAAAAGATATATATGATAGACACAGATCTTAATTATGTTGAAAATAGTGGTGATTTTATTTACACATCTCTAAGAGAGCTTACGGATTTTGTCTCTATTTTAGAAAAAAAATTATCGACAAAATTCCCAGAAGTAAGGGAACAAATCAAGGAACTGTCTGAAGAAATCAGTTCCGAAGATAAAAGACTTCAAGACTTCACAATTAAAAAGATAGATGAATTTATTAATAAATAAGTCTTTACTGAGGCTTTCCTTACAAATTTTAACCACTTGCAAAATAAAGACTTTTATGCTATAGTCCCTCGTATGCTAAAGAAAGAAAAAAAGGCCACAATTATTAAAAAATCTCAAAAGCACGAGACCGATACTGGTTCGTCTGAGGTTCAGATAGTTCTTTTAACGGAGAGAATAAACAAACTCACCGATCACCTAAAAAAGAACAGAAAAGATTTTCATTCAAGGCAAGGTTTGTTACAAATGGTTGCCGACAGAAGGTTACACACAAAATACCTTGCAAATAAAAAAGCAAAGGAGGCAAATGGAACAGTTCAGAAAACAACAAAAAAGAAAACTGCCAGTTCCAAATAACAATATCTAGATGGCTATAATCAAACAAAAAAGTCAACGAGTGGGTGTCTTTATAGATACACAGAACCTTTATCATAGTGCAAAAAATCTTTATGGCGCGAAAGTAAACTTTGGCGCTATTTTAAATGATGCTGTGGCTGGAAGAAATCTTGTTCGTGCCATCGCTTATCTAATAACCACAGAAGGCGGAGAGGAAAGGAGTTTTTTTGATGCGCTAGAAAAACTTGGCATAGAAACAAAAACAAAAGAGCTTCAAATATTTTTCGGTGGTGCCATGAAAGCAGACTGGGATGTTGGGATAGCGGTGGATGCAATTAAACTAGCACCAAAATTAGATGCAATTGTTTTGATATCAGGAGACGGAGACTATATCCCTCTTGTTGAATACTTAAAAGCAACCACCCAAGTAGAACTAGTCGCATTCGGAAAAAGTTGTTCTTCAAAATTGAAAGAGACCGTCGACGACTTCATCGACCTTGGTTCAAATCCTAAAAAATATCTTTTAAATCAGTATGTGGAACAAAGAAGACGCAACAGAAACCCAAACAAAAAAATATAAATTATAAATTTAATAGTAACCAGGGACTTGGTCTTTGAATAGTTAGGATTGAAAAATTCTCGGTCGAGAAAATTTCAATACTATAATTCAGAGGTCAATCTCTTAAAAATAAAATGCAAAGAAAAGAGTATTCTTTGGATGTTGGTGGTAAAAAAATTACTGCCATTTTTTCCGATTTAACAGAACAAACAAGTGGTTCTGTTATAGTAAAATGTGGGGAGACAAGCATCCTCGCAACTGCAGTTATGGGTAAAAATATAAGAGAGGGAATAGATTACCTTCCTCTTACTGTAGACTATGAAGAAAGATATTATGCAAGCGGAAGACTTCCTGGAGGACAGTACGTAAGAAGAGAGGGGAGGCCATCAGAAGAAGCAATTTTGACCGGAAGAATCGTAGATAGAACAATTAGACCACTTTTCAACCAACAAATAAGAAACGAGATACAAGTTGTTATAACAACTCTTGCAATGGATGGAATTAATGACCCTGATACAATATCTGTTTTGGGTGCTTCTTTGGCACTTGCCACTTCAGATATCCCTTGGGGAGGGCCAGTAGGTTCTGTTAGAGTAACAGTCAAAAAAGACGGAACTCTATTAATCAATTCAACCTATGAGGAAAGAAAAGAATTTTTGCTTGATAGTTACATTTGTGGAAGAGCTGGTACCATTAATATGATAGAGACGGAATCCAAAGAAATATCGGAGGAAAAGGCAAAAGAGGTTCTAAATCTAGCCCTTGAAGAAATAACAAAAATAGAAGATTTTCAAAAAAAAGTTGTATCCGATATCGGAAAAGCAAAGAAAAATATCGAGATAAGATCTCTGACAGAAGAAGAATTATCTTTATTCAATGAAACAATTTCAACAAAAATAGATTCAACAATGTTTCCTTCTTTGGGAAGTGGTGTAATGTATGACCTTGGAAACGAATGGCTTAAAATATACTCTGAAAAGTTTCCTGAAGGAGACAAAAATCTAGCCTCTGCTCATTTTGAAGAAAAAGTAAACGATCTTTTGCATAAAAAGGCAGTGGAAGAAGACGCAAGATGTGACGGAAGAAAGATGGACGAGTTAAGAGAAATAAAGGCAGTAGCTGGTGGAATTTCAGAAGTACTACATGGTACAGGTATATTTTATCGAGGAGGCACCCATATTATGTCTCTATTAACGCTAGGAGGTCCAAAAGATGCCTTAACCATAGATGGGGCAGAAACGGTTGGAGAAAAATTCTTCATGCATCATTACAATTTCCCCCCGTACTCTTCAGGAGAAACCGGAAAAATGGGAAATACCAACAGAAGAATGATAGGCCATGGTGCATTAGCAGAAAAGGCACTAAGAGCAACGCTCCCAAGTAGAGAAACTTTTCCTTATACAATAAGAATTGTGTCAGAAACGATGTCTTCTAACGGCTCCACTTCACAGGCTTCAATTTGTGCGTCCTCTATCGCATTAATGGACGGTGGAGTTCCAATTTCAAGACCCACTGCGGGTATCGCTATGGGACTTATGCTTCTTCCTGATGGGAGATATAAAATAATGACAGACATTCAGGGCCCAGAAGATCACCACGGTGATATGGATTTCAAAGTAGCAGGAACAAGGGAAGGTATTACCGCCATTCAACTTGATATCAAGGTTGACGGCGTTCCTGTAAATATACTCGCAGAAGCAATGACTCAGGCCAAAAAAGCAAGACTTGAAATACTTGATGTCATAGAAAAAACAATAGAAAAACCAAGAGAAGACCTTGCTCCATTTGCCCCAAGAATCGCCAAAATAATGATAAATCCAGAGAAAATAGGATCTCTGATTGGTCCTGGAGGTAAAATGATACACCAAATACAAGACAAGACTCTCGTCGAGATAAATGTTGAACAAGATGGCACAGTAATAATAACAGGCAAAAAGGACGGTGTGTCCTCAGCGAAGAAAATGGTTGAAGACATAACGAGAGAATATCATGTTGGAGATAAGTTTGATGGAGAAGTGGTAAAGCTAGCTGACTTCGGTGCTTTCGTTAAAATAGGCCCAGATACAGATGGCTTGGTTCATGTTTCTGAAATTGCTCCTTTCAGAGTTGAAAAAGTAACCGATTTTTTGAAAATTGGAATGATAGTTCCCGTAATCATTAAAGAAAAAGAAGGGGATAGGATAAGCTTATCTATTAAGAAAATAAAACCAGATATGTTTAAAGCTCCAGTTGCGACTCCAAGACCTCCTGTGACGCCTCCAGTAGCTCCTACGGCTCCAAAACCACCAACAGTTTAAAATAAACAAAGATAAAACCACCCAAATTGGGTGGTTTTATCTTTGTTAGAAGTATTCTGAACACTCCATAGCAAAGTTTTTTTCTTCTTTACCAAGAGGCTTATTATTTTGTGGTAATTTTTCCATAGGGAGATTATAACACGACAGTAAGGGGGACAAATTTTCACTTTCTGATTTTGATGATACAATATATTCATTATTAAATAAGATAAAAACAATGACAGAATTAGAAGAAGCACAACAAAAAAAAGAAGAGGCTGATAAAGCCCTGGAAGAAGCCAGAAAGAAAAATGCAGAGGAAGCAGAGAAAGCAGCGGAACAAGCAAGAGTATTAGCAGAGGAAGCAGAGAAAGCAGCGGCACAAGCAAGAGCATTAGCAGAGGAAGCAGCAAGACAATAATACAGAGAAAAAGGTAATAAATAAAAAACAGAGCGAATCGTCTCTGTTTTTTTAAAAAACAATTTTCTACAAAAAAAGGTCGCCCGTTGGGCAAAAGGAGAGAATCTAACATTACATGTTCAGTACCCACGATGGATTTTTTATATGCCTTATCAGGCTACAAAAAATGCTCATCGGGCCTGCCTGCTGGCAGGCAGGGCTTCGATTCTCCCATCCTCGCATTTGTAAAAGAAAAAGACGGAGCTATCTCTCCGTCTTTTTCTGCAAATGCGGGATGGGAGAATCGAACTCCCGACCTCGGTTTGGAAAACCGATATTATACCACTTAACCAATCCCGCTAATTTAATTACAAATTACAAAATAAAAATAACTGCCACACCGTTAAACAAAAACCCTTTGTGGTTATAACTTACTATATTTTGTATTTTTTTTCAAATTAAACAGATCTACTCCTGAAACTTTTTATCTTCTTCGCAGATAAGACAACCAGAACCATGACAAGCCGAACAAACCATATTTTCCCCACAACAAACGGTCAGATACTCTGATTCTTCACTACAAAACTCGCATTTATACATTATTCAAAAAAATAAAATTGATAAGTTGCTTTATTACCACAGTATACACACAATAAAAGGTAGGTCAAATTATAAAAAAACAAAAAAACCCTTTAAAAATAAGGGTTTTTTGTTTTTTAAATATATCTTTGCTAAAAACTACATCCCCAAATATTCTTTTACCTTAGAAACTATTTCGTTAGATGTAAAATTTGACTTAACCATAAAATCATTCGCACCCAAATCTTTTGCTCTTTTAATGTCTTCTATCTTGTCTAAGTTGCTAAGAACAAGAACGGGTATTCCTTTAAAATCAGGATTTTTCTGTATAGATGCAAGTATCTCAAAACCATCATAATCAGGAAGCAAAAGATCAGATAATATCAAATTCGGTTTTACGGTTGCCATCATCTCCATCGCCTGTTTTCCATCAACAGCCGCCTGAACATTTATTTTATGATCAACAAGTTTCTGGCTCAACATCTCTCGAAGAAACTGATCGTCTTCTATTAAAAATACTGTCTTTTCCATTTTTTCCTTATAAATTTTTAAAATAAATAATCTCTATATTTAATTGAAACAATAAAACCTAAACCTTTTACAAATTATAACATAATAAACCACAATAGCGAAGGCAAACTTCAAATTTTGGTCTCTATTTGAGACAAGGGGATATCTATTTGAACGACAGTTCCCTTGTTTTGTTCTGACTTTATTAGAATATTGCCGTTATGCTTAGTAACTATATTTTTTGCAATAAACATACCCAAACCAGAACCTTTCTCATGCATTTCTTTGGCGTTATCAGCACGGAAAAACTTTTCAAATATTCTATTCATTTGCTTTGTGGGTATGCCTATTCCATTATCTATTATAAAAATACTAACCAAACCGTCCTTCATTTCAGTTTTTATAACAATTCTTCCTCCATCCTTGGTATATTTCATTGCGTTATGGATTATACCGTGTAACGCCAAATACATATGGGAAGAATCGAAAGAAAATAATGGTACAGGCAAGGGACTTCTTTCAAAAACAAGTTCTATTTTCCTTTCTGTTGCGATTAACTTATATTCTGAAATTATTTTTTCGATAAGATTATTTATATCGCTTAATTTAAATTTATACCTCGACTCTGTTCTACCAACACTCATGGCATTTAAGGTGTCTCCTATTAAATTTATAGCATTTTCCGCCGTACTTTTGCCCAAAGATATCGCCTTGTATTGATCTTCCGTATAAGAAGACAACCCTTTGTCTGTTAATTTTTCAAATATCCATGTTAGATTAGTTAAGTATGCTCTCAGCTCATGTATAACCACGTGACTCAACTCAGAATATTCGTCTTTTTCAGAAGAAAGCCTTATTTTCCTATTCAAAATCCAGAAACTAAAAAAACCAAGAAAAAATCCAACCAATGTATAAAGTAAAGATATTGTCATTATGCTTTGTATTATAATTTTTTTATCAAAATATAACAAATATCCTAAGATAACATATCACTTTTTGTCGTGAAAATTTTTATGTATCTCCTTTAGGTGTCTATCGGATATGTGTGTATAAACCTGAGTTGTGGAAATGCTTGCATGACCCAACATCATTTGAACAGATCGTATATCAGCACCATTTTGCAGAAGATCAGTAGCAAAAGTGTGGCGTATGACATGTGGCGTGACTTTTTTAGATATTCCCGCTTTTATGGCGTGACTCTTTATTATCCTTTCTACGGATCTTGATGTAAGAAAAAGAGAGGAATTAGTGCCACGTGGCTCCTTATCAAGCCTTATAAAAAGGGCGCTGTCTGTATCTTTTCGCGAAGATAGATATTTTTGCAAAGATTCTTTTGCTCCTTCTGACAAAAAAACTATTCTTATCTTTCCACCCTTCCCTCTAACTGTAAATTCATCCTTTTTTAAGTCGATACTATCTCTTTGTAGCGAACACATTTCGGAAACACGAAGCCCTGTTGAAAACAAAAGTTCAAGCATGGCTTTATCTCTTAACTGACGGATGCCATTTCCCGAAGGAGAAGAAAGAAGTCTTTTTAATTCCTCTTTACTGATTAGATCAAGCTCCCTTTCTGATGTTTTAGCCAATTCTATTTGTTCGGGTGGCAAAGAATTAACATGTCTTTTAGCCATATATTTCAAAAACATCCGTATTGCAATAAGGTGATAATTTTGACTGTTCTTCTTTAATGTTTTCTGAACGGAAGAACCATAGGATATTCTATTTAACCATAGACGAAATTTTCTAAGCGATTCTTCGTTGATGTCTGAGGAAATTTTAAAATCACCAAATTTCAAAAAACGATTTAAATATCTGTCGTAGTTTTCAACAGTCTTTATGCTTCTGCCTTTCTCTATTTCCAAATATTCTAAAAAATCATTTTTAAGTTCAAAAATATTTTGCGACATAAGTTTAATTATATCCTGAAAATAGTATTCAACAAACTACCTCAACCCCAATTAACATCCAGCAACCTTTTATGATAGAATAAGAAGTATAAAATACTAACTTAATTTTTAGATAAAAAAATGAATTCAGACGATTCACAAAAAGAACTAGTCTCAGAAGAACCTCTCGAAACAAATGTTGGAAAAACCGAAACGGTCAAACCAGATAAAGAAAAAAATGAAATGGATCAGGAAAACAATAATCCTAACGAAGAGGAACTTAGTAAAAAGATGGAAGCAATTTTGGCGATGGAAGGAGAAGAGGGGAGACTTAAAAGGGAAAGGATAGAAAAAGAAGAGAAGGAAAAACAAGAAATCTCTTTAATAGAGGCCAAAAAAGATGAGTTAAACAAAAAAATACAAGAAATAGGGAAAAAGAAGGAAGAACTTGAGATAAAATGGATAGATCTTTCTGAAAAAAGAAAAGCACTTCAAAAAATACTCGATCCCATAATAGAAGAGGAGGTTAAAAAAGAAAAAGAAGTTCAGGCAAAAAACCAAGAAGAACATGCAACTGAAGATATAAAAACAAGGCAAGGCTTTGAAAAAGAAAGGCAATCATTAGAAGAAGTTAGACAAAATCTAGAAAAGGAAAAATGGTCTATAGAAGAAAAGATATTAGAGCTAGATTCTCTTATGAATTCAAATAAAACAGAATATCAGACCTTTCTAAAAGAGGAGTACGATATTGTTGATCAAATAAAAGAATTGAACAAAAAAATAGAAAGTATAAAACAATAAAATGGAACCCCAAAATACAAAAATGAAAGATAACGAACAGAAAGAAAGAGATATTTTAACTCAAAAAAGAATTGAAGCGAGAATTGCTATGGAAAATGAAGAATCCAGGATTCGAAGAGAAACCGAAGAAAAGATTTTAGAAGAAAAAGCCAACATAGATAAAAGCATAGAAGAAAAAGAGAGAGCGAAGAAAGATGCAGAAGAAAAATTAAACAAAGAAAAGAACGATGCAGAAAGGAAAGAAGCAGAGGAAAAAAATCGTTCATCCCAAAAATTCAAAAAAGAACTTGAAAAAATAAAAAGTGTTGGAACACAAATAACCCCCATCAGGACGTTTAAGGTGGACATGGATACCCTTATAAAAGAACAAAGTATCTCAACCGCAAGGATGATAATGGAAGAAGAATCCAGAAAAAAAGCGCTAGGGGATAATATTCCTCCCTCCAGAGGACAAAAATTAGTGATAACAATATTAAGTATGTTGCTTATTGTATCTGGATTGGGCTTAGGAACATATCTTTTTATAACCAAAGAAAGCATAGACGACACCACAGCAGAAACGACTCAACCAATTGTAATAAAATCACTTATCTTTTCAGATACCAGGAAAGACTTCTCTTTGGCAAACAAGGACAAAGAACAAGTGATAACCGAAATATCTAAAGAGATAATAAATGCGAATTTGATCCCCGGACAGGTTTTAAATTTATCTATTAAAAATGGAGTAAACGAGGCAAAAGCTCAAGAATTTTTAAGATTAATAAGCAGGACAATCCCAGACGATCTTACACGTTCCCTCCGTAGCCAGTTTATGATTGGAAAATCTTCCACTCCGGAGGGTTACACAGGTGGTTTTATAATACTTCTGACCGATTCTTACAAAAGAGCGTTTGATGGAATGCTAAAATGGGAAAATGGTTCTTTCGTAAAAGATATATACAAAATGGTATCAGGATCAGAGCCAAATGAAATTCTGCAAGAAAAAGCCTTTGAGGATCTTATATACAACAACCAAGACACCAGGGTACTAAAAGATGAAAATGGAAAAATAATTCTTTTGTATGCTTTCTTGAACAATACCACCATCGCAATATCTTCTGAGTTAAACAGTTTTGGAGAAATTTTAAATAGATTCAGAGACGTTCCAATCCAATAAAAAATTAGTAAAATAATATAAAATATCCTATAATCTAAAAATGAAAAAAGATATAACCCATTTCAAAAAGAGGTTAGAAGAGGAAAAAGACAAACTAGAGCAAAACCTTGCTGGTATGAGCAAGAAAAACCCAACTAATGAAAATGACTGGGAAGCAATCCCTCCAAGAGATGTTGATGAACGAGAGCCTGACTTAAATGAAGCGGCTGACAATATTGAAGATTATGAAAGTGCTTTTTCAACGAATGATATTTTAGAAAAAAGACTAAACGACATCAAATTAGCTCTTAAAAAAATAGAAGATGGTAGCTTCGGAATTTGCAAAGTAGGAGGAGCGGAACACGAAATAGAAGAAGAGAGACTTGAGGCAAACCCTGCAGCGGATACATGTATTAAACACTTAGAGATATAAAACAACCTTATTATTTTAATCCAATAAAAAATACCGCTCAAAGCGGTATTTTTTATTGGATTATTATCTACAACTATCTAAATTTCTCTAAAAGAGCCTTTAATATAGCTTGAAGTTCTTCAAGCTGTCTCCTTTGATTAGAAGTATCCATTTCTGCACGGTTAAAAACAGCAGGAACATCTTTTGAAGACAAAGAACAACTAATCTCTTTTATCTTAGCACGTGTAAGCGGTCCTGTGCTTCCAGTTTGAGATATACCGTTGTCTTTTTGAAAATCTTTCACAGCTCTGGTCGTTGCAAGTCCAAAGAAACCAGTAGGCTGAACTCTTAGATATCCTTGATCGTTCAAAAAATCTTGAACCATAGTCACCTCACCTTTTGTATAAATATCTTTTGAGCCATAACTCATTCTGTATTCCAAAGAAAGGCAAGAAGACTCCGTTGTGAAATCATCATCGTTGTCACTAACTCGTATTGTTTGATACTGTTGTGTCGCAACTTGAGTGGAAGCAGGAACTGTTATAGTCCTCGAAATAGCAGGTCCATCTTTTCCATCTCCTGGGTCATTCACACACCAGAGAGTATAAACGGTGCTCTGGGACGGCGATACAAACTTCTGTCCATTTACGGAAACAATTTCTTCTGTATTGTTGGTCTTGAGAACACATCGGTTTGCATTTGATGTCGTCCAGGTTAGATTTGTGCCTTTTGTTGTTCCAGCGGTGGTTGTATAACCATTTAGGGTAATCGATGGAGACAGTAGAGAATACGGAGTTACAATATCAATAGAACCCATGATATCCCCAAAATTGTCATAATTACTTTTGACCCTAATTGAACATGTACTATCTGGAATCACTTCTCCTGTACCACTATTACCAACAACCCAGCTAAAAAAGCCGGTGTTTGGAGCACTCTCGGTCAATGAATAGTTTTTAGAGTTACAGGACATGATAACAGATACAGGGTAATTTTTGCTTGTCGCGCTATCATCACCCCACTTAATCTGTTGAGTTGTTCCTCTTGTCCATGTAACAGGAGAATTTGGATCTGTTATTTGAGGAGATGCTTCTACCACATTTACAAAAAACAAAAACAGAAACAACGGCAAAATATATTTCTTCATTAAGTTAATATTAATTTATAAATCTAGATTTTACGACAAAATACGCTGAAATCCACTGAGGTAAATAATAACATTTATTACCCCCCCCCCGTCAAAAACTGCACAGCGAAACAGCGCACTTAAATAGGCAAGATTGAAAGTGGAAGTTATTCGTGTAGCATTACTGATTATGTTATCAAAAATACACTCAGCACAGGTGATTGGTCTCAAGCCGCAAATAATTGACATTGAGGTTGATATCTCTGGAGGGATGAACTCTTTTTCAATTGTTGGACTGGGAGATAAATCAGTTGAAGAATCAAAAGACAGAATAATTTCTGCAATTAAAAACTCAGGTTTTATATCCCCCCAAAAGGGAAGCAAAAGAACAATAGTTTCGCTTGCGCCCGCAGATATGAAAAAAGAAGGCCCTATATTTGACCTAGGGATTGCTATCGGACACTTAAAATCTTCTGAAATCATTTTTTTCAACGCCGTTAAAAAAATATTTATAGGCGAATTGTCTCTGGACGGAAAAATAAGACCAATAAGAGGCGCTCTTCTTATTACAGAAAAAGCAAAAAGAGACGGCTTTGAAGAAATATACCTCCCTGAAGAAAACGCAGAAGAAGCTGCACTCGTTAAAGGAATAAAGATATATCCCTGCAAAGACTTGCTTCAGGTTTTCAGTCATTTGAACAAAAAAGTTGATGATGAAAAACCTATCTTTAACAAAAGAATAGAGAATCAACCTGAAACAAAGATAAAAATAGATATCGATAAAAACTTAATAGATTTTTGTGATATAAAAGGACAAGAAAGCGCAAAGAGAGGAATGGAGATAGCGGCCGCTGGTGGACACAACATAGCCTTATTTGGCCCACCGGGAACAGGTAAGACAATGCTTGCAAAAGCCTTTTCAAATATACTACCACCTCTTTCAGAAGAAGAAATAATAGAAGTCACAGGAATACATTCCGCAACAGGAAACCTCGATGGAGAAATAATAACAAAAACACCATTTAGATCACCACACCACACCTCCTCTTACATATCACTTGTTGGTGGCGGGGCAACCCCAAAACCAGGAGAAATCACATTGGCCCACAGAGGCGTCCTGTTCCTAGACGAATTTCCCGAGTTTGAAAAAAGAGTTTTAGAGTCCTTGAGACAGCCACTTGAAGATCGCGTGATAACCATATCAAGAGCAAAGGGAACCATAAAATTTCCTGCAAGTATAATATTAGTGGCCGCCATGAATATGTGTCCTTGTGGCAATCGAGGATTAAAGGGAAAAGATTGTATTTGCAATATCTCTGCACTTAATAAATACCAGAGGAAACTTTCAGGTCCAATTATAGACAGAATAGATATGTGGGTATCTGTGCCACAAATAGAACACTTAAAACTTTTAGAGAATGACGGGGGAGTATCAGAAAACTCAAATATTATAAGAGAAAGGGTCGCCCTGGCTAGAGATATTCAAACAAAAAGATTCAAAGAAACAGAAGGTAAAATTAGAATAAATAGCGAAATGGGTGTTCGAGAGATAAAAAAATACGCAACACTAAACGAAAAAACACAAAACCTCTTAATATCTTCTGCAATAAAACTGGGCCTTTCTGCAAGGGCATATCATCGAGTGATAAAACTATCGAGAACAATTGCAGATCTTGATAGCTCTGAAAGAATAGAGGAAAAGCATCTTATGGAAGCGATTCAATACAGACCGAGAGACATCTTCTAATAAAAAGAAAAACCGCACAATGCGGTTTTTCTTTTTATTTATGATTCTTTTATTAGTCCAAAAGCTGTTCAATAAGTTCACTCCTTTGCAATAAATCTTCTACTTCTTGAACTTCTTCTGTTGATGTTCCAACAGAATTATTTTTCAAAGTTTCATTTATTGCGTTCAAAACTTCACCGATCCTTTCTGCCACATTTTCTTTGGGACCATATAATTCATTTAATTTAGCCTGTGTTCCAGGACCAACAGAGCCAGACGGATCAAGTTCATACTTTGTCTGAAACTCCTGAACGGCTTGTTCTGTAACTTCAAAGAAACGACCTGTTATTTCGTGGTCAAACAAACCTTCTCTGGCAAGTGCCTCTTGGAGAGCCCTTACCTCATCACTGTCAATCAAACCATAAGAAATTCTTTCTTTAAAATTGTGTGGAAGATAAGAAACAACCTCTTTTTCCTCCTCTTTCAACTCAGTTTCTTCAACATCGCTAGCACCTTCTTCGCTCTTAGCACCAAAACCATAAATCATCTCCTTTATTTTATCGACGATCCCCTTTAATGCCACATACTCCGTGGTTGTTGGCTCAGGTTTTGGTGTTGGTTCCGGTACTTTCACCGTAGAAGATGCAATAACCATAAAAGACCTTTCGCTTTCAGCACAATATCCTGTGTTCGTTCGACAAACCCTCATAAAAAATCTATCATTGGTATCTTTGCTAAAAACTTCTGATGTCCATTCATACTCAGACCTGCTTGTTGTTGCAGAAAACAAACTCTCCTTACTAAACTTTATCGGATGCAATCTGCCAGAAGGCACGCTTCTTAAAAATATATCTACATAGTCTATATCAAGGGGAGAGAACCATCTTATCTTTTCACTTGAGGTAGAATAAGAAAATTCTGTTGTGGTAGATGTTATATAGGTTGTAGTTGCTACACCATTAGTGGTTGTTGCTATTGGAGTTAATTTAACAATGGTTTTCTCGTTTCTTGAAACATTAAAAATTATATCTGAATCTCCGTTTGGATAAATCACCTTGATATCCTTAGGAATATCTTTAGAAGAAAATATCTTAAACGTTTCGCTCATTGTTAGATTCTTGGCCTGTGGCTCCATACAATACAAACAATCGGTATTTATTCCAAAGATTTTTAAACGATATTCACCCGTGGGAATATCTGGTATTTTCCAATCTACGTGGCCAGTCTTTGCAAGCATAATATCCTCAAAACCAGTGGGGATACTAAAAGTACTTGTTGCTATACTATCGGCTCTTACTAGTCTTAAGTTTACAAATCTATCGCCACCTTCCTGCATCTTCCAGTTTATTCTATAAGTCCTTCCTGCGTAAAAATTCTCTCCTCCAACAATATTTTCAAAACTTATCATCGAGTTAGGCTTTTCGGGAGAAACAACACTAACATCTCCGTCACTATAATCGCTCAGTCTATATTTTCCAGAATTTCTGATTAAAATCTTAAAACTTGTTTCCGCATAGTTTGTTGGAATCGTCCAATTATAAAAGACGAGACCTGCTGGTACATTTCCTGCAATCAAAAGACCTGGGTTTTTGGCACTATACAACTCTGTTGTTGTTGCGAGATAAATATCTAATCTAGAAGCACCTGATTCTGAGGCATCCCATCTGATACGGAGCATGTCTCCTGAGTTTAATTTTTCTCCTCCATTCGGATATAGAACCTTTAATTTATAAGGGTATTTGACGGCAGCATCTTCTTCCTCTACTATTTTTTTCTGAATGTACTTTGCCTGCTCTAAAATAGTTTTTAAGTCGTCTAAGTTGTAAAAATTTAGATCTTGGGAAGCTAGAACAACTCCACCTGCAATATAAGATATTGCAAATATTAATAAAAATATTCCGCCAAAAAATTTTCTCATAAAAAATTTACACTATTAAAAATATATTAATTTAAAAAATTTCTCCTCGGAAAACTTACCTCTAATAATTATACCATTGATAAAAACATACAACAAATAAGTTATACACAGTTTCTAAAAAACCACCCTAATTAAAGGGTGGTTTTTTAGAAAATTTTATTTAAAAAGGATTAACAGCTCCTCTTATCTCAAAATGAAGGTGTGTCCCACCATTTGGATTGTTTTTCGTTGGAAGAGGAATAACCTTTCCAGTATTTCCTATGGTTCCTATAACTTGGCCCTGATAAACACTATCACCCTCTTTAACAAAAACATCATGACAGTGACCATAAACTGTTTGAGGTTTTTTTTGAGTGCCATTCGGATGTTCAATAACTATCATTTTTCCATAACCACCATTCCATCCTGTATTCAGAGCAACAGTAACCACACCACCAGCAGAAGCTAATATCGGCTCAATTCCAGCCGTTTTACTTAGAGGAGCGAAGTCTATGGCACCATAATAACCGTGAGAAGCCTGTGATCTCCACACATTATCTTTAATAACCGGTAATGTAAAATTACCGGAATAACTAGGAAGCCCTCTGGAAACCCTTTGGGTTGTGCTTTGAGATGTCTTTGAAGCAACAACGGGGACGGTTTTTATTTTTCCGCCAGGAACGATTATTTCTTCTCCCGCAACCAACTTTACATTTTCAGGAATATTATTGTACCTCAAAATATCATCAACATTACCACCGTATTCATTCGCAATCTTTGATAAAGTATCCCCCGACTTGATTTTATGTTTTACTCCAGAAATAGGAAGAATAAGTAAAGTTTGACCTGGTTTTATCAAACCTCCTTTAATATCATTAGCCCATGCGATAGTATTAGTGGTGACACCAAACATCTTGGCTATTATTCCCAAATTATCATCGGCCCTAACAGTATAAGTTTCAATTTTAGAATTGGCTGTATTTAAATATTCCACATCTGCTAAAGTCCCAGCAGGGCCGGAAATCGGAAATATTGCTGAATCGTCAACAATCAAAAGATTTTCTTCTTCAAAAGAGGGTCCAGCCAATGATAACGCAGAAATTAAAGAGGCTTCCTGAGACTGAGAATTTACATCAAAAACTAAATTTTCAGAAGTCTTTCGTTCCTCAGGGGATAAAAGACCAGCAACCCAAGAGAAAACTCCTGCATGAGCTTGATTTGTAAAACTAAAAAACAAAAACAAAACAAAAAACAAACCAATTGACCTTTCAATTGTGGCTTTCAAAAAAAGATATATTGGAGCCCAGCAAGCGTCTAAGCACTCAAGGGCTTTGTATATATTAGTTATAATATGCTTTAAATTAAGGGTTTTCTCTCGGTTTCAGTAAAATAGCGTTATTTTAAGCCATTTACCAAACATGCACCTATTTCTACCGTCCTTAAATTTTAGCAAGCACAAAATTTAAAGTCAACACATAAAATAACAATACGGCCTAAAATAAGGCTATTTTCTGTGGAAAACTTATTTGCCTAATATTTTTTATTCTTCTTTGCATGAAAATCACTAGAAAGATATAATAGGGAGCATGAAAATGGAAAATTTACCAAATATTACAAACGAAAAAGAAAAACCGCCAGAAAAAGAGATTTTAAAGATACAAGAATTCGCTGATTTTCGAGGTTTAGACTTAAAAAATACCGATTTTAGTAACTTTTCCGCCGAAATTCTAAAAACCTGTAATTTTGATACCGAAACAAAGTGGCCGGATAATCTACCTAAAAATTTCAACCCCAAAGAAATAATTGAAAACGGCAAAAACCCCGGGCTTGGAATAAAAGAGCTTCACAAAGAGGGGATTACAGGAGAAGGAGTAAACGTCGCGATAATCGATCAGAAGTTTTTACCGAATCACAAAGAATACAGCGAAAGCATTGCCCGTTACGAGGAGATGGATGAGATGGAATTCGGTCCTCAAATGCACGGATCCGCGGTCTCGAGTCTCCTAGTCGGAAAAGAGTGCGGTGTGGCCCCCGGATCAAAACTTCACTACTTTGCTATGGCGGACGGAAATGCGGGAGACCGTTTCAGCTCTCAAATAGAAAGATTAATCGAATACAATAAAAATCTTCCAAAAGAAGAAAAGATAAAAGTCGTGAGCATATCCAACGGATTGATTGGAAAATTAAATAAAGACCCCGACAAGCAAAAAGAACTTATAGAAACAATCAGGGAAGCTGAAAAGGAGGGGATGATTATTATTTTTCCCGGCTTTGGCAGGATAGACGATACTTTTGAATTTTTAGGGACAGGAAGCTCGTCCGAAGACAAAGACAATCCCGACAATTATGAAGAGTGGTTATCATTCAAACAAAGAGGTTATAAGATGAACCCAAAACAAAAAGAGAAAAGTGTTCTTGTGCCAAGCGACTATCGCGCAATGGCATCATGGAAAGGAGACGGGCAATATCAAGTCAATGGGGTAGGTGGCATAAGCTGGGCTACGCCATATCTTGCCGGTGTATTTGCTCTCGCATTACAGGTAAATCCGGAACTTAAAAAGAAAGAAATTTTGGAAAAGATAGAACAAACAGCCACAAAAAATAAAAATGGCCTCAAAATAATCAACCCCAAAGGACTTATTGAATTAATAAAGTCTGGAACAGGAAAATAAAAAGACCAAATAATCTCCTGGATTGCTGCGCTTCGCCTGCCTACCGTACAGGCAGGCCTGCCTGTACGGTAGGCAGGCTCACAAAGACGCCAATAAAAAACTACCCATTTCGTTGGGTAGTTTTTTCCGTAATTTTTAATTCGTAATTTGTAATTACTTTCTAGTCTCTCAACCTCTCAATTATCTCCCTCTCTACATCTCCTGCATCTTCTCCATATGTGAGGCGGGAGAGCTCTTTTAATTTATCTTTGACAACAGGATTACCTGGAATAGGAAGCGGTATCTTTATATTAAATGGTTTCGTTGGAACCCCTTTAATCAATAGTTTAGCAAAACAATTCAGATTTTCTATTCCAATCAAATCCTTGTCATTAAATTCCGGAGCAAATTGCTTTAAAAGCATTTCTGTGTCAGGAGCTCCAACCCGAAAAGATATCATTGAACCAACGTTTCCGAAGACCGCCTCTCTGATGTTGTCCTTTAGCTGAGCAATAAATTGATGAGCAACAACGAGATTGAGTTTGTATTTTCTTGCTTCAGATAAAATAACTTGTATGGAATCAGTCGTATAATTCTGGAACTCATCTATGTATAAATAAAAATCTTTAAAATCTTTCTGACCTTTTTCAATAAGTTCCTGTCTGGAAAGAGCCGCCTGGAGAATTTTGCCGACAATTATCATACCAAGAAGACTTGAATTGAGGTCGCCAATCTTCCCCTTTGAAAGATTCACCAAAAGTATTTTCCCTTCATCCATTATTTGTCTGAAATTAAAAGCGGACTTTGTCTGACCGATTATCGGTCGCATATAAGCATTGGTTATAAAATTATCAAATTTTGATGCGATATAACCAACCATATTAGCCAAAGACCAGTCTCCAGATGCCTTGCTTGCCTCCTTTTCCCAAAAATCAATCACGGATGGATTAGTACATCTGGCAAGCTTTCTTTCTCTGTAGATATCATCAGTAAACAATCTCGGCAACTCCATCAATGTTGCAGGCTCGTTTTTAGCATCCCCCATAAGAAGTTCCAAGGAATTTCTCATATATCTCTCAAACATTGGTCCCATTCCTTCTTTATCAAAAAGCTGATTAAATATCGCCTGTATCTCATTGATGATAAAAGACTTTTGTTCTGGTTTATCTAAGTCATACTCAAGCATATTTATACCAAGAGGGCGGGAGAGGTCCCCAGGGTCAAAGACAATCACATCGTTTATCCTCTCCTTTGGAACTCTTTCTAGTATATCGGCGATTAGTGTCCCGTGTGGATCTATAGCACAGAGACCTTTTCCTGCCTTCATGTCCTGGACAATAAGATTTTGTTGAAATACAGACTTACCTGTTCCTGTTTGTCCTATTACATATAGGTGCCTTCTTCTGTCATCGTCCGTCATCCTCACCTGACGGATATCACCCCTAAAAACACTTTCCCCAAGCACGACACCTTCTGTCGGTAAGTTTTCCGGCGGAGGAGCCTCCTTTGATCTAAGCCACCAGATCCTCGGGACATCTGTAGATGATGTCGGTAAGTGTAAAATACTTGCGATCTCCTCTGTATTCAATATGACTGAACTACCAATATCAAATTCACGAAAAGTGTATTTATAAACCAACTTCCTAAGACCCTTGGTAGAGGCTTTTAAAAGCCTTAATTCGTTCCTGTTTGGTGCAGAAAATTGCGAAAAAGATCCGGCCATAGAAAGCAAAATATCCTCAGCAGAGTCATTGGAGTTCGCAGAAGCCAATAATCTTATGTTTAAGCGATAAAGTTGCTTGTTCGTTTTTGATTGAACAGCCTTTAAAGCTTCTTCATCTATCGTCTTTGGTTTGGATTGTTCATCTTCACTCTTTGACGGTTTCCCAAATATCAGTTCCTTAAAACCTACTTTTATGTCATCTACAAAAGTTGCGGACCTCTCTCTCAATATTTTATCAATTGTCTTTCCGTTCTTTATTTCTTTTAGAGCACTCACAATATTTTCTTTTATTCCCCTTTCTGCCGGTCTGAAAACAAGTTGTATGGACGCCCCTTGCCCAACCTCATCAAGTTTAGACAACGTGCTTATGATAGGGGAGAAAGTATCTACTTCGGCCTCTTTATATGTTCTTAGTGGCAAGATATAGCTATCACGAAGTTGTAATTCACCACCAACAACAGAACAATTAGGACCAAATATGGAATAATCGGGCACCTTTTCTACTTTCGCCTCAGGGAAAAGCCCTTGTATCTGTCTTGAGGCAAAATCAACAGACCTCTTAGGAACTGCAACATAAAAATATATCTGTTGTTCGGCATTTTTTACGGAAGCTTCAAAAACAAAAGGTTCCGATATTGATGCAAGAGCAGAAAAAAGCTGTTCAGAAAGGTTTATCTGACTCAAAAAATTCTTATCTTCTTTTCCTTCCGCATCTTTATTCCTCGGCAACCGAACAGAAAGAAGAACTAAATTTAAAGAATTAAAAGTTGTTCTCTTTTTCAAAAGAAGATAAACAACAATAACCGCGACCAATGCAATTAAAATATAGTAAAAATTAAACATTATTATAAAATTATGCGACTAAGCCTTTTTCTTTTAGTTGTTCATACATTTTGTCGGTAAGAGCATCGTGGAAAGCATCAACAACAAAAAAATCAGCTCCTTCAAGTTCTTTTATGGCTGCTTTTAGACCTTTTTTGGTAAAAATCTGCAAAAGAGAGTTAACTTTCTCCTCAGTTTCCTTATCAACACTATCAAGATAACTAGATGTACCGCTAAGAGTTATCGGTTTTACAGAAGAAGAACGTGGTGCCGATGTAGATTCTGCTATCTTCTCTCCTATGGCTTGTCTCACGATCTCTTTCTCTTCGATTATCCCTTTATTAGATTCCAAAATCCTTCTTTTTTCTTCAATCTGTTTTGTTAGTTCCGCAATCTCCGATTCTATTTTATTTTGTGGGTCTCCCTCCATTTTATAATTTCCTTAAATATACTAATGCATAAATAATAACATATCTTTGAACTAAAAAGATAGTCAATAAAAAAACCACTCTTTAAATTAAAAGAATGGTTTTTAAAAATTATTTTGGAATTTCGCTCCTTTCTGAAATCAATTTTCTTTTTAAAGAATTTAAATGAGCATTTTTGGCGATGAGAGCATCTGTCAAATTTTCCCTCGCAGATTCCTCATTCTTCTTTATTTCATTATTGATTTCCCTAAGAGCTACATCTATTTGTTTCAATCGATGTTCTTGATTAAAAACTTTGCCCCTTAGTGCATTTTCATTACTTCCCATCTTTTTATTATTAAATAATTCCTGCTTCCTTATAAATTTTACCCTTTAACTCACCCAATTTCTTCATTCTATCCTCAAGTCTCTTGATGCTTTTTTCATATTCGGAATGCTCTATATCTCCACTCTTTATTTTGCCTTTATTCATTTTCAAACCATCAATTTCATTCAACGTCTCATCCTCTTTTTTTTCTATCTTTTCTAAAATTTCTTTACTATCAGAATTTTCTATCTCATATATAATAATTTCTTCCTCAATTTTGCTCTTTTTATCTTTTAGCTTATTTAAAAAATCTTTTTTTTCATTAACTGAAGAAAAAATTCCTTCCGCAGAAGAAGCTATCTCACGATTTACACCACTAAGTTCTTCTGTTTTTGCCTCATATCCACCAGAAACCTGTTCAACGTACCCAGAATCTCCTCTGTCTTTTTCGTTATTTTTAATATCTTTCAATCTTGAATCAATATAATCTTTTTTTAAATCCTTTATTTCAGACTTCAAACTAGAAATAACCTCTTTAATTACCTTCTTTTCGTTTTCTAAAACAGATATCTCATTTTCTAATTGCTCTTTGGTATCAGTCTCAAACCACCAACCATTAATAAGATTTCGCCAAACATTGTCGCTCTCAAACAATTCTTTATATTTATCTTTTCTAGAACTTATCTCGCCACCCAACTCCTGTTCTGTGCTGTTCAATTCAATCAACTCTTTCTCCTTTACTTCTATTTGTTCTTTTCGCGTTTTTGGCTCTTTTGGTTCCCCTCCAAACTCTTTATTAATAACACCTTTTATTTCTTCTATTTTTTGAGAAACATTTTCCTTGCCTGTTTCAATCTTTTGAGTAGCAGTTTCTTTAACTCTTTTATTATTTTCTTGTTTTTTCCCTTTTTTACTCCTTATTCCTGATTCAATTCTTTCGTTATTTATATCATTCGTTTCTTCCTCATTCTCAGAAAAATTATCTTCATTTTCAACAGTGACGCTCCCTCCATCTTCAAGTATTTTTATTTGTTCTTCTGTTAGATTTAATTTCTTTTTAATCTTTTCATCAATTTTTTTTCTATACTCAAGTATCTCTGCCTCCTTTTTGTCCTGTGAATCCCATTTCTGTGCTATTTCCTCTTTTTCCTTATCAGTGAGATTTGGTTTTTTTGGCCGACCTCTTTTTCTCAAGGGAGCAGGAGGCTCAGAACGATCAACTGGAACATTTGGAATCAATCCAGCAAGCATATCAATCTTATCTTTTAATTCTTTTTCTTCTTTTATCAATTTATTCTTTTCAAAAAAACCGATCATTTTTTTTCTATCTTCTGGAGCCCAGGCGACCAAACCTTCCTGATCTTTCAATATCTTTTGTATCTCAAAGAGTCTATCCGCTACTTTATCGGCATCAAAATCTTCTAATTCCTTGTTTTTCGTCAAATTATCATCTTTTTCAGTTTCTGCCACTTTAGAGACGCCATCTCCACCACCAGAATCATCTAATGCAGGCTCTACTCCTTCAAACACCGCTTCCATATCCTTTGGATCATTTGAAAAATGTACGTTTTTTTGCTTTTTTTCAACTTCTTTTCTGTCTGCACCTTCCGCGCCCTTCGCCCGAACCAGTAGTCCATTCAAAAAATCATCTTTAGTAGAGCCTTTGAAACTTTTCTCCTCTCTTGTTTTTCGAATAAATTCTTCGGGATTTTTCATTTAAAATTCATTAATATTTTTATACCTAAATAATATCTTTTTTAGAAAAATACCACAACATTGTAAAAATTTCTCTGGAAATGATTTGTGTGATAACATCAAAACAAATTAATAGGATAAAATATATAAAATATGAACGCAGACATAATATATAAAATGAAAGAAACAATAAGACAGACAAAAGAATTGTTGCCAAAAATAGAAGAACTAATAAGAGACTTCGAAACAATAAGTGAGGCAAGCGAAAACTCAAAAACAAAACTTGAGGAAATAAATAAAGAGATAGAGAATAAAAAGAGCGAATTAGAGAGTGTTGAACAAGAGATAGAATCAAAAAAAAATTCTGAGGCCAATTAAAAATGCAGGAACACTCAAATAATCTAAACGAGAGACAAAAAGAAGCCGTTTTACACAAAAACGGTCCTCTTCTTATTGTCGCAGGGGCAGGAGCAGGGAAAACAAAAACAATAGTTCACAGAATAGCAAATCTAATAAATTCGGGAGTGGAACCGAAAAATATTCTTGCAGTAACTTTCACAAACAAAGCAGCAAAAGAAATGTCCGACCGCGTAAGAATACTCCTTCCAATGAACACAGGTTTTAGCAATATTCCTTTTATAAGTACTTTCCACTCTTTAGGTGTCCGAATATTAAAAGAGAACGCATCCACAATCGGGAGGAGTAGGTATTTTTCAATTTTAGACGACGATGGAACAATCTCTTTTCTCAAGAGATCCGCAAAAGATCTTGGTTTTGATCCAAAAGAAATCAATATAAAATCAATTCGCAATGCAATTTCCAGAGGCAAAAACAAAATGCAAAGCATTGAAAACTACCAAAACGAATCAAAAAGTGGTTATTTCAAAGACATGGTCGCAAAAATATGGAGAAAATACGAGGATATGCTTACCGAAAATGAATCTTACGATTTTGATGACCTAATACAAAAAAGTGTCCTTCTTCTAAAAAATAAAAAAGAAATATTAGATCGTTATCAAGACCTCTGGAAATATATCCATATAGATGAATATCAAGATACCAACACCTCACAATATGAACTCTCGCGACTGCTTGCCGAGAAACACGGGAATATTTGTGTTGTGGGTGATAGTGATCAAGCGATATACAGCTGGAGATATGCCGACTTCAAAAATATTCTTGATTTTGAAAATAATTTCCCGGGAGCTAAAACCGTCCTTTTGGAAGAGAATTACCGCTCAACCAAGACAATACTCGATCTAGCAAATCGTGTTATTCAAAGAAACAAGTTACGCAAAGAAAAGAATTTATTCACGAGAAACGAAGATGGTGAGAAAATAACTTTATTTGAAGCCATAGACGAATACGATGAAGCAGGTTTCGTTGTAAAAAAATGCAAAGAGATAATCTCAAAAGGCAACGTGAAACCGGAAGAAATAGCCGTCCTTTATAGAGCGAACTTCCAGTCTCGCATTCTTGAAGAAAATTTTTTAAAAACAGGGACTCCTTATCAAATTCTTGGCACGCGATTTTATGAAAGAAAAGAAGTAAAAGATATAATTGCTTTTATAAAGTTTTCTCTAAATCCAAAAGACAAAGAATCGTTTGGGAGAATCATAAATGTTCCTCCACGAGGTATAGGGAAAACATCCCTCGAAAAAATTCTCGGGTTGAATTATCAATTATCAATTACGAATTACGAATTATTAAAGAATGAGGCCTCTCTTCCGGAAAAAATGAGAGAGAAAGTGATTGATTTTGCTAGAAAAATGGAAAAAATTCGCGAAACAATATTAAAAGAAAAACTGCCTCAAGCGATAAAATTTATTGTAAAAGAAACAGGAATGGATGTGATGCTTAAAGAAGATGGCAAAGAAGAGGGAATAGACCGTTTAGGAAACATCTTGGAGTTGGCAAACATTGCCACAAAATATGACAATCTTCCAATTGAAGAAGCACTTGATAAATTCTTAACCGATACATCTCTTATGTCTGACCAAGATGCCATTATGGACAAAAAAAAGAAAGAGGGAGTACGATTAATGACTGTTCATGCATCAAAGGGGCTTGAATTCAAAAATGTTTTTATCGTTGGTCTCGAAGACAACCTTTTTCCGCACAGAAGCTTTGGAGATGATGATTCAAGCGACCCAGAAGAAGAAAGACGACTTTTTTACGTTGCTGTTACAAGGGCAAAGGAAAAACTTTTCTTGTCTTATTCCTCGTCACGAATGATATTTGGAACCAGACAAATGAACCTGCCCTCTGAATTTTTGCCTGATCTAGACGACTCTATTGTTTCTGTAGAAAAAAATGAAAAATGTTTTGACTCTAGAAATTATGGAGGAAATATCTATAAAAATACTTCAGAAGATGACATAATTTGGGACTGCTTAAAATAAAAACCAAAGTGGGAATTTTTATTCTAATTTTATATCACTGTAAATAAATGCTAAAATACCAAATATGGAAGAAAAAATAAGACCAAAAAAGTCGCTAGGGCAGAATTTTCTCACTTCAGAGAGCGCCCTACAGAAGATTACCGAAACAGCAGAAATAAATACAGAGGACATTGTTCTTGAGGTTGGACCAGGAAAAGGCGCCTTAACAAGATTCCTTTTAAAGAAAAACCCTAAGAAAATAATAGCGATAGAAAAAGATTCCACCCTTGTGGATTTTTTGAATGAAAATTTCTCAAAAAATCTAGAAACGAGACAACTAGAAATAATAAATGGCGACATTCTTTATTTTTCTCCAGAAAACCATGTTGAACTTAAAAATGGGTATAAAATAGTTGCCAACATTCCATACTATATTACAGGACATTTCATCAAAAAATTTCTTACAACCAAAAATAAACCTCAAAAAATGATACTTCTTGTCCAAAAAGAAGTAGCTGAGAGGATTGTGGCCAGAAATAATAAAGAAAGCATCCTTTCTATAAGTGTAAAAGCCTATGGTAATCCAAAATTAATAGAAACCGTTAAAAGAGGTTCTTTTTTTCCATCTCCAAATGTAGATTCCGCCATACTCTTAATTGACCTTTCGCAAAAAAATTTAGATCCTAAGATTGAAGGAGAAACAGAGGCTAGATTTTTTAAAATATTACATGCAGGATTCGGCCAAAAAAGAAAAATGATATTAGGAAACCTAGAAAATGTTTTTGAAAGTAGGGGGGAAGCCGAAAATGCACTCAAAAATTGCAACATAGATCCAAAAAAAAGAGCCGAGGATATGAAACTAGAAGACTGGCTCTGTTTGTCTTCTCAGTAGCGGGTACTTGGACTCCGGGTTTCCAAGCAAAATACTTGGAAACCCGGAGTCCAAGTTTAAATTTAAACCGTCTATCTTCAATTACAGACTTATCCACAGTTTTTTAAAAAAAGACTATACTATTCATTCAGAGAAGGTGGTATAATAAATTGGGGATGTTTCTAACTGTTCCCAATTTTGATGGAATATCTACCAAGTAACAAATTTGCGAAGAGAGCAGGAATAATTCTCCTTTTGTTTGGAGCGTGGTTTGTCTTTTCTGAAAATGGAACTGCAGACAAAAACATAGCAATAGATAAAGAGGTGGACGCGATAGAAAAAATTGAAAAAAGGGGAAATGTACTTGTTTTCTCAAGGGAAAATACATCATTATCTAAAGAAAACGATCAAGAAACGACAAATAAATGGCATTGGATAGAAGAGGAAGAAGAAGAAACAACAAAAAAAAGCGAGCCAACCTACACAAGGCAAACGTCAGATAATACTGCTTCAATATCAAACTCAGTCACCAAAAAGGGTTTTATTTCCTATAAATTCTCTAATCTTAACATCGTTTACGATAAAAACGATGCTGTTTACAAAAAGTATGCAAAAGACCTTGTTACAGCATTAAAACCCTACTCCCTAACAAACCTCCCAAACGAAGGTTATCTCGTGATGCAGGCTATACAAACAGGCAACTCTCAAGACTTTGAAAAAATAAGAATTATGAGCGAGCTTCATAAAGTCGTTGCAGAAACCCTCTTGGGAATGCAAGTTCCAAACGAAATATCATCACAACATTTAAAACTGGTGAATAATTGCGCAAAAATATCATATATAGACCTATTGTTATCCCTTGCACTCGAAAGTCCAGATACCGTAATCGCAACCGTAAACGACTTCAAGAGGGAAACGGATGAACTTGTTTTAAATATAAACCAGATCAACAAATTCTTTTCTGAAAAAAAGATAGAATTCGGCCCGGAAGAACAAATCAATTTGTATATAAATTTGATAAAATAAATGAAAAGGGGAATTTTAAAAATTAGAAAAATAAGACTCACAGTTGTTCTGATATTGTTCATATCTTTTCTTTTCCCACTTTTTACATTTGCTTACAATACCAATTCAATATTATCCGCAGCAAAAAGCTTCGGCTATGACACAAGCACGATAGAAGGTTATTTAAATGCTGGGAAAAATGCTGGTATTGATTTAAGCTCCACAACAAAAATAAAAGAGTATTTAGATAAAAACGTTAGAGTTACTGCAAAACAAGGATTTGAAGTTACAAAGACAGGGCTCGAAACAATAATAAACGGTCCTGATAAATTATTTGATTATGACATACCAGGAATAGCAGACAAAAAAAGAAAAGCGCGAGAAGCACTCGACCAGCTTAGCACAGCAGAAAAACAAACATTTGAAAAAATCGATAATACTTTAGGCCAAATAAATAAAGCTGAAAGTGTGTACGGTTTAATGAATACAGTGGGAAAAATTCCAGCTGTTTTGGGGTTAATTGACGACATCAAAAATCTTGGTAAGGGAGATGCAAATCCTGCCCAAATAATACAAACGCTAGAAAGAGTGGGTAGTTTGGTTGGCTTTACAATTCCCTCAGAATTCAAACAGGGAATTGGGATGATTTCTGGGATGGGAAACGGAATAATGAATTCAGCCTCCTCTCTTCAGGGCGTACTTGGAGGTTTTGCAAACAGCAACAGAGTTCCATCCCAAATTACAGGAGCAAGCGCTGGAGCTAGCGGAATGATGGCAGAAGTTGTAGGAGCAGGCGGACAAGGGGTTAAGTCCGTTGAAACAGTAAACAGTGCTTCTGAACAAATGAGTGAAAACAACAATATTATCAAAGACGGACAAGAAACAGGACAAAACGTCTGCAATAACTCACAAAATTCGCAAGGAGACAGCGGGAGTAACGGTGTTCCCGTAATAGAGCAAGCAGGAGCTCTTCTTGGTTATACCAAACAACTCGCAAATATGACCACACAAACCAGACACATTACCCAAAAAATATGCGAGGATACAGAAAAAATCTTAGCGATACAAAAAGACCTTCTAAAGAAGGAGAGGGAGGACGATCCAGAAGCAGCTAAAGAGGCAAGGGAGGCCATAAAAAAAGAAAGAGATGACTATCAAAAATTCATGAAAGAGGGAAGAACTCCTTCAAACGATATAGGTCAAGGGCCAACAAAAAATATGGTTGTGACCCTAAAAGAATGGGTTCAAGAGTCAAAAGAAGTTGCCAACAACCTTTTATTATATCTCCTAGATTCAAATAAATCCCAAATACCCGAAGGAAATAAAACACTCATTGCCCAAGCCATTGGGGAACAGGTGGAAATAAAAAAAGATGAAGAAGCTTTCTATCTGGCCTCAACAAAACCTACCATCGACACAAAAGCTTCTATCCAAAATCCTCCCCAAGACCCATCTCAAAATTTTAGTAATTTATTTGAAATAGCTGATTCCAGAAACAATGGACCAGGACAATTCTTTATTAATTTAGACATAAAGAATAAATTTGAAGAAGAATATAAGAGTCGAGCGGAACAAACTTGGGCTCCATTTGGGGGGATAACAGCGGTGACTGAATGCATAAATTCTTTTGAATATGATGGCAAAAAACACTGCACCGATGAATCCATATTGATTGCCGCAAAACTAGTCGCCGACAGAGCGTCTCTTCTGAATGACGCACCAATACACGTAACTCTAAACACTGATGAGAGCGAAGAAGACAAAAGAAAGGATGGTGTCTCTCCATTATCTAGTGGAAGCGGTGGTTCATCTGTCTCGGGAGTAACAATGGAAACAAGTGGCGGACAAACATCTGGCGGAGGAGGGGGTGCTACCTCTGGAGGTGGTGGAAGTGCTGGTGGCACAAGTGGTGGCACAGATTGGCTCTCCTACTTAAGTCAACTTTTTTCAGGACTTTCGGGTGCTGACAATGACGAGCCAGATCAATCTTATGGTGACGAAGAAATATATTATGAACCAGAAGCACCAACGTTAAAAATTGAAAGCAATACCGAAGACCTAAAAAACGGAATAAAAAAGACGGAAATATTTTATGAGGCCGAAAACAGTATTTCTTGCATGACCAAGACGGACTGGCCGACATGGAGCACCTTAGAAAATGGAAAACATATCGCCTCCACCACAAAAACAATACTCATACAAAAAGATGAGGATTTTGAAAGCAATATAATTGGCACCTTTGATATCTATCACCCTTCAATATTTACATATGAAATAAGTGCAAGTGGTGAAGGTGGAACAATAGTGCAAATCCCTACTAATACATTTACAATAGGTCAGAACACCTTAACACAGACCCTCACCTACAAACCAAATATCACTGGACTTAGTGCAAACGACTCAATATTTCTAACTCTTAATGGTTATAGTTTAAATATCCAAGCGAACTTAACCGACGAAACACCCGATGGATCAGATATTGTAAACAGACTCTGGGTGGCTATCACCAGTGAGACCGACCACATCAAAAAAGAAGAATTTAAAAAATATACAGTGAGTTCATCTGGCGACACCTTAACCATAAAAAGAACAACGGGCACCTTTGACAGAA
The DNA here is from genome assembly GCA_964649715.1 of uncultured Candidatus Saccharibacteria bacterium. GTDB lineage: Bacteria > Patescibacteriota > Minisyncoccia > Phycocordibacterales > UBA12445 > UBA12445. The sequence goes on along the minus strand of CAZYTH010000005.1, from coordinate 55,138 downwards.
ACTATACATATAGAATGAGTTGCATAAACGAAGCGGGAGAACAAATCTCAAAGTTTACAACAATAAATCTTTTGCCATAAAAAATGAACTTTTTCGGAAACAATAAAATAAAGAAAATAGCATCAACGTCTTTTGCTGTTTTGTTTTTATTGCTTTTGCTCTCTTTAAGCTCAAATTTTGTAAGCGCAGATGTTTATATAGATACAAGTGCTGGAGAAGAGGTTGTAACAGCAAAGAGTCAGATAACATCCAATGAAAAAAAGAGAGATGAATTAATAAAAGAAAAGGATGAAATAAAAAAGAAGCAACAAGAAATTACAGAGAAATTACAGAAGGCTACTATTCAAAAAGAGATTGATAAATTAAAAGAAGAAAGAGTTGACTTGGATTTAAAAGTTAGAGCTCGTGGAGGTATTGACGAAAGAATAGCTGAAATAGATGAATTACTGAAAGCAAAAAAGGCAATAGTCTCTTCTGGGGGTAAATTGCCAGACACCTGCGAACCAGGCTGGTTTGGAGAAGGGTCGTTTTCAATGGCTTGTCTTCGAGAAGCTTTTGCCAGAATCTTGGGCTTTTTCCTCTACATACTTTCTGGGGTAACGTGGGTTGTATCAGAAATTTTCACCTTTGTGGTCGAGGTCTCAATAAACGAAATGGCTAGTTTTGCACAAAAGGATGTGGTTATATCTGCATGGAAAGTGTTGAGGGACCTCGTAAATATGTTTGCCCTCATGATTATGATGTATATTGCGATTGGAACAATTTTAAGTCTTGACAGTGTAAATTGGAAAAAAATGATCAGCACACTAATATTCGCTGTTGTTATGATAAATTTTAGCATGGCAATAACAGGCATCATAATAGATGTTTCAAACGTTTTTGCTGTGTATTTCTACGACAAAGCACGAGGTGGACCAAATGGCAATCTTACTAGCGTATTTATAGAGAGACTAAGCTTAAAACAACAACTTGCATCAGGTCAGGCTGCTGCGGAAAAAGGAGACTCTGAGTTAAAAGATGTTCCCTCTGTTGGAGCCATCTCTATAAATGCACTAATGACCACCGTCTTTATGATTGTTTTCCTTTTTGTGTTGTTTTTTGCCTCTGCACTTTTTATTGTGAGAATTATAAGTCTAATTATTGCACTTATACTGTCTCCGCTTCCGTGGATAGCAATGGTCGCCCCCAAGTCTATTTCAGGAAAAATAAGTAGCGGTTATTGGGAAAATCTCATCAATCAGGCGTTTTTCGCTCCAGCCTTTATGCTTGGAATATACATAACAATGAAACTTATTGTCTGTGGTGATTTAATATCATCAATAAATAAAGGTTGGAAAATACCTATCTTGGGTGGTTCTGTTGATACTATTTTTTCCCACATAATAATCTTGGGCTTCCTATTCTCCTCAATCATAATGGCAAAAAAGATGGGAGCCACTGGCGCGTCAGGTGCTGAAAAATTCGGCAAATGGGCCACAGGCGCGACTATTGGTCTTGCAACTGGTGCGGCTATGGTGGGTGCAGGTTCGGCAAGAAGTGTTTATAGGGGCATAAGAGATAGAGATGAAGAGGTAAAAGATAAAGAAGGCAGAGTCACATCAGGTGCTTGGGCAAATATCCAAAATGATTGGAGTAAAAATATAGGCAAACCCGTTGCTGAAAAAATAAGCACGAAAGCTGGAATGCTTGGAGAATCAATCAAAGAAAAAGTCACTTCTCCTGGTTCAACAATTTCCGAACTAGTAAAAACCGGAACAGGTTTTGAAATTATGGAAACAAAAGGTGAAAGAGAAGCAGGAGAAAAAGCCGAAAAAGCGTATAAAGCGAAACAGGAAATAGAACAAAAGAAAAAAGAAATGCAAAGAGTTTCTAGTTTGGTCGACTGGGATAATATGACGCAAGAACAAAAAGATAATTATGCAAGAGATAATAATCTGGGATTAGTCAAAGCCGAGGAAAAAGCAAGAAAAGAATTTAAAGAATATGCTGACGAAAAGCATAACGGAAATTTGGATAATGCAAAAAAGGGAATAGAAAAAGAAATCAGAGAAGGTCTTTCACTGTTCAGGGGTGACAAAATACTTGATCTTGGTATAAAGAAACTGATGGAAAACAACGGGAAAATAGCACAGTGGCTTGACGAGGCCCAAATCAAGGCTTTAGAAGAAAAAGGCAATCTTAAACCAGATCAGTTAATTGCACTTAAGAATACAGTTCATTCAAACGAAAGAAACTACAGAGGGAGAAAACACGTAGAGTTGGATGTTGTTCAAGGAAATTGGAATTCTTATGACACGAAAGATAAGAAAATTAAAGCCCTAAAATCCATGAGTGCTAAGAATGCTGCCGAATTAGAGGACTCGATACTAGATACAGATGAGGCTGCAGAAGCATTTGACAAGGATGATTTGAAAAAACTTAAAGAAGTAGGTAGGAAAAAGATGGCAGATAAAATAGAGGCGAGAAAAAATCTTCCAGACACAAAAAGACAGCTTACCAAAGCCGAATCTGATCTTATTGTCGCTGGCGGATCAGATCCATCTCTTATTTCAAAAAGGGATGAATTAAGAACAAAGGTGGCAGAATTAGAATCAATAATAAACAATCCATAAATGATTCTCAAAAACGATGAATTAAATATTTACAAATCAGGACCGACTATCGCCTTAAATAAAGGTGGGCCTGTTTTAAATCACGACAGGAATAAGCTGAACGATATTTTTGATAACTTGCCCGAAGATCTGAAAGACGCCATAGCTTCTGTTGATTCAGCCGAAGCGATATTTGAAACAAGCAAGAAATACAATCTCCACGTCGACCAAACAGCAATTTTAGGGCAGGAGACAGGACTTGTCCTTCTCGGAGTATCCGACCCAATGGAATTTGTTGGCAGTATAGTAGCCAGACTCGGTATAGACAAAAATAAAGCAAGCAATATCGTTATGGAAATAAACGAAAAAATATTCGCCAAAGTTAAGGAATCTTTGCGAGCCATACACGCAGGACAAAAAGTTTTTACAGTAGGAGAGAAGACAGAGACACAATCAAACATTATGAAAAAAGTAGAAAGAGAGAGTTTAAATGTGCCCAGAAAAACGATGGATATCTTAGAAGGCAAAATAACCGAAACAAAAAAACAAGACACGAGCATTCTCGGATTTCAAGCAACTAGCGGAATGGATATTTTAGAGAAGAAGATAAACGAACCGACAGAAATACCAAAAACAGAGACAGATGTAAGGGTGGGAGGAGGAGGAATTGCACCAGATCCCTATAGGGAAATGATGTAAAAGCGTAGAACAAAAAAAACGAACTGCCGGCAGGCAGGAAATATAAAGCAATGGTACAAGAAAATTCGTAATTCGTAATTATTAATTCATAATTGATTATATATGCAGTTCCAAGTCCCACAATTCATAGAAGTAGAGGATAAGGTCGTAGGACCTTTCACCTTCAAACAATTCCTTTATCTTTTGGGTGGTTTTGGTGGTGGTTATGGGCTGTACAGAATACTTGAACCGTATATTGGATCTATATCATATATAATCGTTCTTCCTTTTATCGCATTTGCTGTTGCTCTGGCTTACTATAAAGTGAACGATAGACCGTTTATAGACATAGTCCAAGCGTGGTTTAGCTTCACCCTTTCGGGAAAGAGATACCTCTGGAAAAAAGAAGCAACGGTTATAAAAAAAGAAGCTGACGACCTTGATCAACTTATAGGGAAAGCGTCATCACCAAAGACCGCAACGCCAAAACTTACATCAGGCAAACTTAAAGACATCGCATGGAGTTTAGATATACAGGAGAAAATAAAATAATTACGAATTAATAATGATTGATGATAAAATAAAGAAAAGAAAAAGTTTAATTCGTAATTAGTAATTAAAAATTCGTAATTGAATATATGGCCGATAATAATAAAAGCACACAAGATTTCGTTCCAATAAAAGAAATAAGAGATGGGATAGTCGTCCTGAAAGATGGAACTATGCTTATGATATTTATGTGCTCTTCACTGAACTTCGCTCTCAAATCATCCGACGAACAACAAGCGATAATAATGCAATACCAAAACTTCCTTAACTCACTTGATTTTACCGTTCAAATACTAATCCAATCAAGAAGATTGGACATAAGACCATATCTATCTTCAATGTCAGAAAAAATGAGCTCTCAACCAAGCGAGCTTCTCAAAATACAATTAAGAGAATATATAAATTTCATCAGGGGTTTTACAGAAGGAGTAAACATAATGGAAAAATCTTTCTATGTTGTCGTTCCATATTCACCACCTGTGATGCAATCTGCAAGCGGAGCTTCTTCTAAAATCTTCAGCATCTTTGGTGGAGGAAAAGATTCAAGAGAAGAAAAAAGGCAAGAATTACTTACTTTCGAAGAAAACAGGACACAGATAGAGCAAAGAGTTAGCGTTGTTACACAAGGATTAAGTAGAAGCGGTGTAAGATCGGTCCCTTTAGGAACAGAGGAGTTGATAGAACTATTTTACAAAATATTCAATCCCGATGAACAAGGCGGTGTTCCCAAGGTATAATTTTATAACCTTTTGATTTTTAAATTTTAATTTTGAAACATGGATTTTTTTGGAAAAAATAAAGATAATAAAATAGAAGCCATCTTACCACAAGATATTTATTCAAGCGGAGTTTTAGAGTTAAGGGATGTCATCTCTCCATCTGCTCTTGAGGTTGGATCAAACAACATAAAAATAGGGGAGAAAGTGGCTAGAACATTTTATGTTATTTCTTATCCTCGTTTTCTTTCCGAAAATTGGTTCTCTCCGATAATAAATTTAGACAAAATATTTGATGTTTCTGTAATCATTCATCCGATAGATACCTCTCTTGTTTTGAGACAACTCCAGAAAAAACTGGCTGAAGTACAGAGCCAAATACACGCAAACGAGGCAAAGGGTATGGTAAGAGACCCTATCTTAGATACAGCTTTTCAAGATATTGAAACTCTCCGAGACCTACTCCAACAAGCAAGAGAAAAAATATTTGATGTCGGGCTTTATATAACGCTATACGCAAGTAACGAAGAGGAATTGAATAAAGTAGAAGCAGAAGTGAAAACAATGATGGAATCTCGTCTTGTTTATATAAAACCCGCTCTTTTTCAGCAAGAAGAAGGATTCAATAGTGTAATTCCGATAGCGTCAGACAGGCTTCAAGTAAACACGAAACTAAACTCCTCTCCATTATCTAGCGTTTTTCCATTTATTTCTTTTGACCTCACATCAAACAAAGGAATCCTTTATGGAATAAACAGACACAATTCAGGTTTAATACTTTTTGATAGATTCTCTCTGGAAAACTACAATTCCGTAATTTTTGCAAAGTCAGGATCAGGAAAATCTTATTTCACAAAACTTGAAATACTTAGATCGCTTATGTTTGATGTTGATGTTATTGTTATTGACCCTGAGAGGGAGTATGAATTCCTGGCAGAAGCGGTGGGTGGAAGATATTTCAATATTTCTTTAACATCAGAACACCACATAAATCCTTTTGACCTGCCATTTGTGAGAGAAGACGAATCATCTTCCGATGTACTACGTTCCCATATCATAAACCTTGTCGGTCTCTTTCGAATAATGCTTTCTGGTATGACGCCCGAAGAAGATGCGATAATGGATAATGCGATAAGGGAAACATACGCGCTCAAAGACATAACAGCCGACAGTGATTTTTCAGGCACCACACCTCCGCTTCTTTCCGACTTAGAGCTGGTATTGGCTGGAATGGAAGGAGGAGCTTCTCTTGCACAAAGACTTCTAAAATTCACACAAGGAACATGGGCAGGATTTTTAAACAGACCAACAAACGTTGATATAAACAAAAAATTTGTCGTTTTTTCAGTTAGGGATATGGAAGATGAACTAAAACCGGTAGCAATGCATATTGTCATGAATAATATCTGGGGATCAGTAAGAAGAGAACTTAGAAAAAGAATGCTTATTATAGATGAGGCGTGGTGGATGATGAAATCCCCCGACACAGCATCTTTCCTTTTCAGTCTTGCAAAAAGAGGAAGAAAATATTTCCTTGGTCTTACCACAATAACCCAGGACGTGAAAGATTTTCTTGAATCTCCATACGGAGTCCCTATTATTACCAACTCTTCAATGCAAATACTTTTCAAACAATCACCAGCTTCAATAGATATAGTCAAAAAAACTTTCAACCTAACAGATGAAGAAAAATATCTCTTGCTTGAATCAAATGTCGGGGAGGGGATATTCTTTGCTGGTCTTAAACACGTGGCGATTAAAGTCATTTCTTCTTATACAGAGGATCAAATCATTACATCCGATCCATCACAACTTCTGGCGATAAAGAAGGCAAAAGCGGAGTTGAAGGCAAGTGAGTAAGACGAGTTATCAAGTTTGGTTTATAAATTTGTGGATGTCATCTTAATCGGGGGTGGGAATGAGAACCAAAAAGTTAATAAATTAGGGATAATGAACGAATCAAAAGGCAAAATGAATAAAGGAGATTGGGTTCTTCTTTTCCTGGCATCCTATTTTTTTGATTTTTGCGGTTTTCTTTGTTTGATCGTTGATTTCTTTCTTCTTGGGGGGGCTACAATTACCTTAAATATATTTGCAGGGTTAACTTTCGTTATGTGGGCAATTATTTGGTCAAACAAAGGACTTGGAGCTAAGTTTTTTGTCACACTGATGATAAGCTGGTTTGTAGAGACGATACCAATAGTTGGAAGTATTCTCCCCACATGGACATTTATGATATATCGGGCAAAATTAAATTATGAAAGAGGTAGTAGTTTAACAGGGGCGATCTCAGGTAAACTAGGCGGAAAAATAGCAGGTTCAAATCTAAGCGTAAATCAAAAAATGTGGGCAAACAGGGCACTTGGGGCCGTAAGTGGTTATCCTCAATACGAAAATTCACTTTCACGAGTTCCACAAACGCAAACAAACGAAATCCCAGAAACAAACCTTCAAACAGAAACAGCTTAATCTTTGAAACAGATAATTTAAAAGTTTTATTATTAAAATTTAAGAGGGTATATGAAAAAATATATAAAAATAGCATCAATAATATTTGCCCTCGTTCCATTCTTTTCAAACGCCTTAGTTGTAAACAGGAGTATTGGAGGTGAAGTGGGCTTTAACATTACTCCAAAAAATCCGGGAAGTTTCACGAATGTAAAAGTAAGTGCCATAAGTTACGAAATGGACCTCAATAACGCTCATATTTATTGGTACATTAACGGCTCACTTGAGAAAGAGGGGGTTGGCAGAAAAGAATTTTCTTTTCAAACGGGAAAAAACGGCTCAAACACTGTCGTCCGTGGGGTTTTTAAAGGAGATGGAAAAGAAATCGAAAAAACAATGTCTGTAAATCCTGCTGATGTTGATATTGTGTGGGAAGCAGATACCTATGTTCCACCACTTTACAAGGGAAAGGCTGGCGCATCCCCAAAAAGCACTGTAAAAGTTGTTGCTGTCCCTTTTTTCCTATCGGAAAAAGGCACAAGGATTTCACCTGATGATCTTACCTATGAATGGTTTGCAAACTCATCAAGAATAAGCAAGGGATATGGAAAAACTAGCGAAAAGATTACAATGGGAAGTCCTTTTGGTGATACCAAAGTCTCTGTTATTGCAACAAATTCCAAAGGAGATATTGTGGCGGAAAAAGAAATAAAAATAAAGCCAGAAGAACCTTTAATAATTTTTTACGAAGACAAGCCAGCCGATGGGACAAACTATCTAAATGCCTTAAACCTACAAACAAATTTATCTGAAAGAGAGATTAACATAAGAGCTGAACCTTATTTCTTCTCTTACCCCGACACACCGACCGACAAAAATCTTGAGTTCACTTGGACAATGAATGAAAAAGGCATAACCCCAAACGAAGGAACACCAAAAATAATAACACTAAGAAGCGAGTCTTCAGAGGAAACAACATCCTTAATAAACGTTTCAATAAAAAACATAAAAAGGTTGTTCCAGTCGACGAACAATTCCCTTATGGTAAAATCGTCACCGAATTTATTTAAATTTTAATGTCAAAAAAATGACAAAACTTTTTTTATTTTCAATCCTAATGACAATACCGACATCTTTTTCTCTTGCTCAATCATCATATAAGCTTCTGGAACCGATAAAAGGGTTTACAGGGGAGACAGTCACAAACCCAGGTAAATACATACAAGCTATCTATTGGTATGCTCTTGGCTTTGCTGTTTTGTCTGCAATACTAATGATAGTCATAGGAGGAGTTGAGTACACTACATCGTGGGCAAGTGATAGTAATAAAGGCAAGGCAAAAGAAAGAATCACCAACGCAATAATAGGGCTTGTTATAGCTCTTACAGGCTATCTTATCTTAAATACAGTAAATCCTAATTTGGTTAAGATGGATTTAAGTGCGTCAGATGCTAATTGTGAAACAGCCACAACACCAGGAACATCAAATCCACAACCAACACCAGGAGCACCTGCAGGTGGAGGGAGTACTGGTGCTTTTTAATAAATTAAAATTTAAAAAGATGAACAAAAGGACAACTATCTTTGTGGTAATAATTTCTCTTTTAATAGTTGCCTCTGTAGGAGGGACTGTTTGGTATCTTCAAAGAGGGGAACAATTTCCTTCTTCAGGAGAACCTCAACCGCCGACAAATGAAGACACGAACTATTTTCCAAGTAGCGGAAAAATAAACGGAAATACAACAAAAAATGAAAGTTCAGATTTTATAAATCAGAACGATCAAACAATAGACGACTATGAAACAAGAATTCCTGGCAGTATTAAAAAAATGACAAGTGTCTCTGTGGCAGGAATAACTTTTGTGAACAAAAACGAAGGAGAGCCTTCGCTTCGTTTTATAGAGAAAGGAACAGGACACATAAAAGATATGTCTTTTAGTGAAAATATTCCAACAAAAATAACAAACACAACTATCACGGGGATAGTAGATACTTCGTGGGGGAAAAACGGCCAGAATTTAATATTAAGAAGACTTGAGGGAATAAACAACATCCTTCAAACGATATATGGCACAATAGAACCATCTTCTGAAACAGAGGTAACTGTTGAGTCAGGTGTAGGCAAACTAAACGGAACCATTCTTCCTTCAAATACACTTGGTTTCGCTGTTTCTCCAGACAAAGACAAAGTATTTTACTTAATAAACAATGGAGGCTCTGTGGTTGGTACTATAGGAGAATTTAATTCAGACCCACTTTCTAGTCCGAAAACTCAAATATGGAGTTCTCCTCTTAAAGAGTGGAGTGTGTCTTGGGAATCAGACAAAATAATTTCCTTGGCGACAAAACCTTCTTCTTCTGCCTTAGGGCAACTTTATTCTTTATCTGTGAACGGAACAAATAATTTCCAAAAGGTTATCGGGGATATTTCTGGCCTTACTACAAAAATAAGCCCAAAAAATAATAACGTTATCTATTCCGAAACCGTAGGGACAGGTTTTATGACATACTTTTTTAATCAAGTGGATGGTGCAACCAATTCTTTCCCTTTAAAAACTCTTCCTGAAAAATGCGTCTTTAGTAAAGGTGATGAAAATATAATTTATTGTGGAGTTCCTAATGTAGTATTAGGTTCAAAATATCCCGAATCATGGTATCAGGGAATCTCATCTTTCTCAGATACAATTTGGCAAATAGACACCAGCAGTGCTACCGCTAGGATAATTATAGACAAAGAGAAGCTAGGGGGAGTAGAGATAGATATTATAGAACCAATTTTAAGCGAAAACGAAGACTTTTTTGCATTCATAAACAAAAAAGACGGCACTGCTTGGGTCGTGAAGCTGAAATAAATTAGAAATTACCAATTACGAATTACGAATTAAAACCATCTTTAACGGTTTTTTGAATTTTTCCTATGATTTTTAGTATCTCTTCGAGATCATTCAACAACAAACCAGCCTCATTGGTAGACAACATGTCGCTATCACAAAGTATTCTTACCCAATATTTGGTTTCCCTTGCTTCTTTATAGGCTATACTGAGCTTTGAATAAAAATCTTTTCTAGATTGAGCTCCGATTGCCTCTTCAATATTAGCACCGATTGAGGTTCCGCTTCTCAGTAATTGCTTCGAAAGAACAAATTCTTTGTTGTTTTTTACTAAATTTTGATATATACCGACTATTTTTAATGCAAAATCGTAACTCTTCTTTTGAATAATATTTTCCTTCATTCGTAATTCGTAATTGGCAATTTCTAATTTATTTTAGATCTTCCGCTTTTTTCTTCACAAACAGCTCGTGCGCTATTCCAAAAAGATTACTCGTTATCCAAAACAAGGAAACACCTGCGTTTAGTTTACTAGCAATATAAGTTATAAAAAAGGGAAGAAAGTATTTAACCTGCCAATTCATACTTTTTGCAAAATCATCAGCAAAAGATGGGTTTTTTTCTTGGCTTTTTGGTATTTTAGGAACAGAAAGTTGTGTTTGAATAAACTGAGTAATACCAACAAACAAAGCTAGAAGGAGATTGCTTTTAGATAATTCTAAAAAACCAAGAAAAAGTGTGTTTATCGCTGGTGGAACAAGATTAAAAGAAAAAATTACGGGAGATGCGATGTCTATGTCATGGCTAAAGGTATAATAAAGAGCAATGAACATCGGGAGCTGTATAAAAAGCATCAAAATACTTGAGAAAGGATTCACTCCATGTTCTTTGTATAGATTCATTATTTTTAAAGCTTGCTTTTCTTGGTCATCTTTGTGTTCTTCTTTTATCTTTTTTATATGAGGCTCTATTTCTTTCATTTTTTTCTGCGTTTTTATGGAACTATGAGAAAGAGGGAGTATAGCAACCTTCGTGAATATCGTTAAAAATATAATAGCAATACCAATGTCATTTCCAGGAACAATAGCGGTAAGAAATATGAGTCCATTATAAAGAGGGTAATAAAAGATATTAAATATAAAATCAAGCATTTAAAAGTATTATTTTAATAAAAAAAATAACGATTTGCTTATCCTAACACTTTCGCTCTTTTTAATAAAGAGATCATTTCGCTCTCAAGTTGAGAAAAAGTAAGCTCTGAAATACCTTTCTTTGCAAAAAATATACCAGAAACACCTCCTTTTATGTTTTTAGCAATGATATTCCGACCCCTTCTCTTAAACAGATTTCTTACAGTCGCTTTCTTAGAAATTTTTGAAGATACCACAAAAAAAAATTTATTTTTCTTAGAAACAGTTGAGTTAAAAAACTTTAAGGATAAAAAAGGGGAGTAGACACCACCGCCTTTTTTGAAAACATAATCAAAAAGTTCTTTGTTTGTTTTAAAATCCATATTATTGGTTGCTTAATTATATCAAAAAACAAAACTACGAACCATTTGGCTCGTAATTTTCACTTGATTCTTAGGTAAGACAAATTAAAGCGCAATCTTACTTCTGCCTTTTCTTCTTCTCCTCAAAAGAGTCTTCTTCCCCCCAACAGAACTTTTTCTCTTTAAAAAACCGTGGGTTTTACTCCTCTTAAGTTTCTTTGGATTGTATGTTTTTGACATGGGTTGTAGTATAAAACAAAAATTTAAAATAATCAATGTTAAAAAATAACAAAAAAAATATTTTTTAAGGACCCTCTAAATAATGATATTTTTCTGTTTTTTCTGAGTTAGCAGAAAAACAGAAAAAAAGCAATGGGATAGATATCAACAGTTCTTGAGGGTTATCCACACATAATCCACATGCTATTAACAGAAAAGTCTAGTTTCTTTTTTTGTGGGCAAGAATATAATTTACCTTATGAATGAAACCAATAATATTGTCTGTGAGGACGAGAACAAGAAAATCTGGAATGATGCTCTTGTTGAGATAGAGACAATAGTATCTAAAGCCAATTTTAGTACTTGGTTTAAAAACACCTATATAATAAAACAGGAAGATGGAACCATTTTCCTCGCCGTCCCAAATGCTTTTGTAAAAGATTGGTTATCAAACAAATATCATAAATTTATAGTAAAAGCATTGAGGGATGTTTCTCCACATACAAGAGGGGTGGAGTACATAATAAGCAAAGACGAAACAATAAAAACCAACCAAAGAGAAACCCCCGAGGAATCTCAAAAAAAAGATGTCCCTCAATTAAAGCTAAATGAACCTTATGTAAACAGAGAAGACAATCTGAACCCAAAATACATCTTTGATAACTTTATAATAGGACCTTTCAACGAACTAGCTTTTGCTGCCGCCCAAACAGTAATAAAAAGACCGGGAATGGACTACAACCCTCTCTATATTTATGGTGGAACAGGACTAGGTAAGACTCATCTCATACAAGCTGTCGGTAATTCCTTAAAAAAAGATGGGAAAACCGTTTTTTATATGACATCAGAAAGGTACACCGTAGAACTTGTTAGCGCAATGCAAAACAACACCATAAACCAATTCAAGGAAAAATACAGAAAATACGACGCATTAATAATAGACGATGTTCAATTTTTTGGTGGAAAAGATAAAACACAAGAAGAAGTTTTTCATCTTTTTAATGATTTCTATAACAGCAACAAACAAATAATATACTCTTCCGATAAACCGCCAAAATTAATACAAAATCTAGAGGAAAGACTGAAATCAAGATTTGAGGGTGGAATGACTGTTGATATCTCTAAACCCGAATATGAATCAAGGGTTGCTATCCTAAAAACAAAACTAAAACAAATGAACAAATCGCTATCAAACGATCTGATAGATTTTATTGCCGTCAATATACAAGAAAGTATAAGAGAGCTTGAGGGTGTTTTAAATACTGTTATTTGTCAGTCTCAATTAAAAAATAAAGAATTAACAATAAGCGACGTAAGGGGTCTCATAAAAAACAACGTCAAAAGACAAAAAACCGTTTCTATTAGCGAAATTATGAAAGCAATCTCTGAGTTTTACAATATCGAAGAAAAATTCTTATACGAAAAAACAAGAAGAAGGGAGGTTGTTAAACCAAGACAAATTGGAATGTATATTTTAAGGGAGGATATGAATTATTCTTACCCTCATATAGGACAAAAAATGGGGGGTAGAGATCATACAACTGTTATCCACGCATGTGAAAAAATAAAAGAAGAGATAAAAAACAACGATACGCTTTTGGGAGAAATAGAACAAATAAAGACTCTTCTTTTTGGTTCAGATAATAAGATGTCTTTATCCGCCTCTATTTAAAATACCAAAAACAAATAGTGGATATGTAAACGTTTGGGTTCGTTGTTCTTTATCAAACTGTATTCTTTCTGTTGATAACTTTGTGGAAAAAGATGTGAATTTTGTATGTATTACCTGACGACAAAAGAGTGGAAAAGTTGTTTAAAACTTTTAACAAATATTTTATCTTTTTCTTCTCCACTTTTTATATGTAACCTTTTGCCCTGTTATTCCACAGTTGTTCTTCAAAAAAAACGTTTAGCAGTAATAACTTAATCGATTTATCAACATATCAACAGTTCTAATAATAATAGTAGTTTTATATATAATAAATAATTTAATATAAATTAGTAGAAAGTGCTTGATGAATTATAAACACATTACTATCTATAAAAAATGAAAATTGATTGTTCAAAAGAAAAATTAAAAGAAGCTGTTTTTCAAGTAGGAAAGATTTCTGGTAAAAATCTCTCTTTACCTATACTAGAATCAATACTTCTGGAAGCAAAAGAAAAAACACTTACACTTAAAGCAACCAATCTTGATATTGGTCTTGAGGTTAATATTTCTTCAAGAGTGGAAAAACCAGGAAGTGTTGCTGTTCCAGCTTACTTATTGAGCGGATTTTTGCAGATGTTGGATGGTGACGATACTGTTAAGATGGAATCTCTAAACAATAATTTATCTGTATCAACAAAAAGAAATTCAACCTTAATAAAGAGTTTTCCTTCAGATGAATTTCCTCTTATTCCTAGGATAGAAAAAGAAGAATCTTTAAAATTAAGTCCTTTCAAGCTAATAGAGGGAATAAAATCGGTTTCTTATTCAGCACTGGTTTCAGACATAAAACCTGAAATATCAAGTGTTTATATTTATTTTGACGGTGGTTACCTTTATTTTGTATCAACAGATTCTTCAAGGTTAGCTGAAAAAAGAATAGATATAGGTAATACTACAGGTTTTTCATCTTCAATAATACCTATAAAAAATGCAAATGAGTTGGTTAGAATTTTAGAAAACCACAATGAGGATATAGAACTTATTTTTAACAAAAATCAAATGTCGGTTGTCTCCTCAGGCCTTTATTTTACATCAAGGGTTGTCGGGGGTATTTTTCCTGATTATAGACAAATAATCCCAAAAGGAAAGAAAACAGAAGTAGTTATTTTGAAAGAAGAACTGATAGATTCTATAAAAATATCAAACATTTTTTCCGATAAATTCAACCAAGTTAATTTTAAAATAATACCATCTGATTCTCTGTTTGAAGTTAGTTCAAAGAATCAAGACAAAGGAGAAAGCGTTACAAGGGTTGATGCTACTTTAGAGGGTGAAGAGATAGATATGAGTTTCAACGCCAAATTTATATTGGAATGTCTCAGTAGTATTAAGGAAGATAGTGTTGTTATTACTTTCAATGGACACCAGAGGCCTGTAATAATAAAACCAGTAGGCAATGATTCTTTTATGTACCTTTTGATGCCAATGATAAAGTAAAGATATAAAACGGTAATTAATTTATAAAAAATGTTGCAAATATCATCTTTTCTTAAAAAATTTCAAAGATTTGGTAGACCGGATATCGCAACAAGAGAAGCATCCTCCTCTGTTATAAAAGAATATATAGGTTTTGAAATAACACCAAAAGATATTTCAATAAAAAACGGGATTGTTTATCTTAAAAATCCACCCCCAGTCGTTAAGAGTGAAATATTTATAAAAAGAGACAGAATAATAGATAAAATAATAAATATTTCAAAAGACAAAACGATAAAAGATATTCGTTTTAAATAGCTACTTTAAAGATAAGAGAGATTTCGTTGGAGTTCCTTACGCTATCATAAATGGTTATTTTTAGTTCATTATTCTCTTTAATGTTAGGTATTTCTGAAGGAAGAATCAGTAGGTTGAATGGTTGGCTATTTGAAGATCCAATGTAAGTATTATTTATAAAAAAATCTGCTTGTGCCACAGGAAATTTTCCTTGAGTGGTTTGAAAATAGATGTTTAAGGGTTGGTCAATACTGTATTCAATGTTTGTGTTGGGCGAAATAATGAAACTTTTTGGTGCAAAATCAGGTCCATGCATGTCGTCAACCTCTTGGGGAATAATGAAAGATGTTTCATTTAAAATACCTTGCATAGAAGCCCATCTTGTTATTGGTGTTTCCCAGAGAGTAAATTGAGGATCTTGTTTTGGATCAGATGGTTTTTCTCCTAAGGGATCGTTTTTGTTAACCCAGTAAAGTATAGAATGAACATCAGTCATTACTTTTTTTTCTTTTAATTCTTCCGGAGTGAATTCCGTGGCTATTTTTTGAGATGCTTTGTCTATGGTGTATTCTATTCCCCCTTTCCAAATACCCTTTAAAACAGGTTTTAATTTTGTTTCATCAACAGATTCAGCTTTTTGGAATTTTTCTTCTGGTAATTTTTCTGTTGCTTTATCAAAAAAAGCTCTCCACATTGGAGCTGTTATCATACCTGCTACTTTTTTAACCATTGGTGAGTTGTCGTTGTTTCCAACCCATACACCTAAAACAAAGTTTGGGGTATAGCCCATGACCCAAGCATCCCTGGTATCGTTCGTTGTACCCGTCTTTACGGCCACCTGGCGGTCTTTAAATATAACAGGGGAGCTTTCACTGTATGCTGGTATTTTTGCCTCTACATCAGAAAGAATATCTGATATATTTCTTGCAACGTTTGCATCTATAACCCTTCTTCCATTATCTGTGTATTCTTCTATTACTTTTCCTGCTGAATTAGTTATTTTTAATATTGGTGTTGTTGGATTTTTAATGCCGTCATTTGCAAAAACAGAATATGCTCCAGTCATATCAAGTAAAGTTACTTCTCCTCCCCCCAAAACCAGTGTTAGTCCATACTGTCTTGCATCTGTTAATCCTGTTATACCCATATCTCTTGCTGTTTTTATTGAATCATTTATTCCCGCGAGGTACAAAAGTTTTATTGCGGGAATATTTATTGATTGTGCGAGTGCGTTTTTTAAAGAAATTGGTCCTCTGAAAGTATCGTCATAGTTTTTTGGCATATAGCAATCTTCTTGTTTAACACTGGGATAAAGCGGTTCTCCTTCAGGGGAACAGGTTGTTTGGAATTCAGTTTCAAGGTCAAATAAAACTGTTTCTGGTGTATAGCCTTTTTTGAAGGCGGTTGCATAAACAAAAGGTTTAAAAGAAGAACCAGGTTGTCTGTGTCCGAGCGCAACATTAAAATTTCCGTCGTTTTCGGTATCAAAGTAATCTCTTGAACCAATCATAACTAAAATTTGCCCTGTTTTTGGATCCATTGCCACCATTCCTGCATTTTTTGCGTTGAATTTTTCTTCATTTTCTTTTCCATATTTAACCAAAATTTCCTCAGCTTGTTTTTGAAGTTCCCAATCAAGAGTTGTGACTATATTTAATCCAGCAGTTTCTAGCTCTTCTTTTCCATATTTTTTTTCAAGATAAGCTCTTACATATTCAACGAAATGTGGTGCTTTTATTGTTCCTTGATCTTCTTTTGGTATAAATTTTACTTCTTCTTTTTTTGCTTCTTCTCCTTCTTTTTTTGTTATAAAACCAAGTTCTGCCATTCTGTCTAAAACAAGATCCTTTCTTTTGTCTAGATCTTTTTTGTTTGATCCATAGGGGGAGTAATAGGTAGGAGCTTGAGGCAAAGCCGCTATGTAAGCAGATTCAGCCAAAGTAACTTCATTCGATTTTTTGTTGAAAAACCTCATTGTTGCCTCTTCAACTCCATATATTGTTCCTCCGTAAGGTGATTCATTTAAATACAAAGAGAGTATTTGTTCTTTGTTCATCACTTTCTCTAGTTTTAACGCAAGGAACCATTCTTTTATTTTTCTTGTTATGCTTTTTTCGGTTGTTAAAAGAGTATTTTTAACAACTTGTTGAGTAATTGTAGAACCGCCTTGCTTTGCGGAACCTGATGTTAGGTTTACATAAACCGCCCTTAAAATCGCATTAATTTTTATTCCTTTATGGTTATAAAAATCAGAGTCTTCTATTGCCACGGTGGCATTTTTTATATCCTTTGAAATGTTCTCGTACGACACAATGGTTCTTTTTATGTTTTGGTGAATATCATAGAGGAGTATTTTTCCCGTTTTGTCGTATATTTTTGTGGATTGCGAAATTTTTCTACTCTCAAAAGCATTAAAATCAGGTATTTTTAAATTAGCTATCCATATTATTACCCCTCCTGAAAAGGTAAAAAACATAATAGCTCCAACAATTATTGATTTTTTTAGAAGCTCTTTGAAAAGTTTTTTAATATAGATTGAATATTTTTTTCTTTTGTTCATGTTTTCTTAATATTCTAGCACTTTTTGTTTATTATTTTTAAAAAGTTATACACAGCCTTTTTGAGATTGTTTTTAAATGATAACTTAAATAAGATTTGGGTAACAATAACACATTTATTTCATTATGACAAAATGCGAACGGTTTTAATTTATGTTAAATTTAGATAGTTAAATATATATAAAAATAATAAAATTATGGATAATTTATTAAAAAGAGGAGTTGAGGCAATCTTTCCATCGGAAGATTTTTTGAAATCAAGGCTCAGTGGGAGAGAAAGATTGACTGTTTATCTGGGAATAGACCCTACAGGCCCTACTTTACACATGGGTCATGCGATTGCTCTTAAGAAACTAAAACAATTTCAGGATTTAGGACACAAGGTAATTCTTCTCATTGGTGATTTTACAGCGATGATAGGAGACCCTACTGATAAATCTGCCGTGAGACATCAGCTCACAAGAGGAGAGGTTCTTCAAAATTGCAAAAGATACAAAAAACAAGCATCAGTTTTCTTGAATTTTAAAGGAGAAAATCCCGCGGAATTAAAATTTAATTCAAAATGGCTTTCTAAAATGAATTTTGAGGAGGTTCTTTCTTTAGCTTCAAAAATGACGGTTAGTCAGATGCTTGAAAGAGATATGTTTGAGACGAGGATGAGAGAAGGAAAGCCGATATTTTTGCATGAATTTCTTTATCCTCTTATGCAGGGTTATGACAGTGTTTTTATGGAAGTAGATGGAGAGATAGGCGGAAACGATCAAACATTTAATATGCTTGTTGGCAGAAATTTGCTTAAAGAAATTAAAAACAAGGAAAAGTTTGTGTTAACAATGAAGCTTTTGACGGACAATTCAGGTAAAAAAATGGGAAAAACAGAGGGGAATATGATAACCCTTATGGATGAGCCGAGTATGATGTATGGAAAAATAATGAGTTGGGAGGACAGTATGATGTGGAATGGTTTTGAGCTTTGCACAGATATTTCTTTAGATGAAGTAGGAATAATGAGAAAAGAAATAAATGAAGGAAAGAATCCGAGAGATATAAAAATGAGGTTGGCATATGAAATAGTAAAAGTTTATTATGGTGACAAAAAAGCAAAAAGGGCGGAAAAAGAATTCGTGAAAACTTTTCAAAAGAAAGAGACTCCCGACGAGATGGATGAGATAAAAGGTGAGATGGGGGACCTTTTGTCGGAAATGTTGCTTCTGAAGAGCCTTGTTTCTTCAAAATCAGACTTTAGAAGGCTTGTGGGGGAGGGGGCAATCTCAATAGACGGCCAAAAAATCACAGACTTTAATATGAAGATTGAAAAATTACCGATAATCGTTAAAGTTGGCAAAAAGAAGTTTGTGCGAATTGTGTAAAAATGAGAAAAGAAGAGAATTTTCAAAAAACAGAAACAAGAAAGACTGAAGAGGAAAAGAAACCCCTCTCTTTAGACGATGTAAATAGTCTTTATGAACAGTATGAGACTGATATGGAACAGGTAGAGGAAGACTATTTTAATAAAAAAATAGACTTTAGTCTGTTACAAAATAAAAAAGAACAAGTCTTGGCTGAGTTTATTGAAAAACTAATGGAATCGAAAGAGTCTCTGTCGAGGATTTTTAAAACGGAAAACGGTTCCACTTATTTCATTCTTAAGACGGGAGAGTGTTTAAGATTTAAGAGGCAAAAGATTGGTTCAGATTATTTTGAAATAAAACCGCAGCCTGTTATGGGTAATGTAATAATGATAAAAGACGATGATGTTTATAGAATCACGAAAGAGCACCTCCTTGAAGGAGCCACAGAAGGAGAAGTTGTTTTAAAAAAAGCGGAATATACTATTGGAAACACCCCTTTTGAGATGAACTTTGTCCATGAATGGCCGGACAAGTTACTTATTAAAGAAGAAGCTGACGCTGTTTTAATTAAAGGATTCGGTCCTTATCATGTTGGTCATAAAATTATTGAGATAATAAAATAAATGAAAACAGAGTAGAAAAGGAGAGGTCTGGATTGTTGTGCTTTATGGCACAAGATAATCTGTTAGTAATCACCTTTATTTGGTCTCCAAAACATCTTTTTTGCCGTCAAAATAACCTTCCGTTACGTCAATTTCTTCAGGGTTATCAAAATATTCTACTGTATTTGATGTGATCGCTTTTTCAATTAATTCATTTGAGTACACAGGGGAGACACCTTCGGCGCATGATAGTGTTATGTGTGGATGATTATTCGTTGATTTTGGATTTTCAACCAAGAGAGCATCTCCTTTCTCATCGGAAACACGTCCTATTATTTTCATTGTTAATTTTTCGCCTACGCTTATGCCATCGAGAGAGCCGGGTTTGAAAGCAATCGTGGAGTGGTGGCCGAATTTTTTTCCGTGTTTTGGAGGATATTTATTGAGCAGGGATGAAATATCATTTACAAACAGTGCCGTATAAAGAGGCTTAATTTTTTCAGCTGTTTTTACCACTTCCTTTTTTGTCGTGTTTTGTGGAGGGTTGTCTAAATTTATATTGTTAGAATTATTTATGTTCTTTGTTTATAATGGATTATTATACTAGATTGTAATAAAAAATGTTTGATCCAAATAAAATTAGTGGATATACAGGAGGACTTCTTGAGTCTGAGGTTTTTGGGGAGATAGAAGCGGGTAGAATAAAAGAGGCTCTTAGTGGCCTTAAGCTGACCCAAGAGGAAATCTACGAATATGAGGAGAGCGGATATTTGAATTATCATGATTCGGTTAATTTTGCAAAGAAAGTTCAAAAAGAATATCCGGAAGATGAGGAGGTTGGTCCGACAAATCCCAAAGAAAGATTTGCAAATGACCTCCACGCAACTTTGATGGAAGAATTAGATATAGAGGACAGTGAAGATGTTTATTTTTATTCTTCTGTTAAAACTCCTCTTGATTTAAAACATGGAGTCGATGCTTTTTTTGAAATAAAAAGGAAAGAGGGGGATAGTTTTTTGATAACAATAGATGTTTCAATGAAGGACAAAGAATTTCAAAAAGCCAATGTTTTAATTGTTATGAAAGAGGGCGCCCCAGATCCTTCCGAAAAAGATTATGAAAAGAAGTTAAAAGATATTGCTGATGCGATACGCGATGTTTTAAATAGCGACGATAGATTTAAAAAAGTTAAAGTTTATATATAATTTTAGAAATAAAAAATACCCGCTTTTTTGCGGGTATTTTTTTGATTTTAAATATAATCACTTTCTTTGATCCCGTTATCGAGGCCTAATCCTAGCCTATCGAGATCACATCCTAATCCTAAGTCTTCTTCGGGAAACACTTCGTCTAACACTGCTTCTACTAATTCTGGATCATTACTTCCTTCATATTCGTCAACTTCTTCTTCTGTTGTTTGTTTTTTCTCCTCGTCCCCATCGTCTTTTTTTTTGTTATTTGATTTTGGCATGGTTATTTTAATGACCAAAAATAATTTTCTAAATTAAAATTTATCTTCTTCACTACATAATAATAATTTTTTTTAAAAAAAGTCAAAAAGTAAAACATAGAAAAACAAGATAAAATTAAAAATAAACGATTATGTCAAGTTTGTCTGTTTGTTGCCGAACACGTAAGTGCGACTGCTATCGCATCATATTCATCATCCTCAATTTTCTTTTTGTTTATATCAGTCCAATTTTTTATTAGAAATGGGATCATTTTTGAAACTTGGTTCTTTTCCGCTTTTCCATATCCGACTACTGCGATTTTTATTTGAAGGGGAGTGAACTCAAAGACTTCTAAACCGTTGTTTTTCGCTATATA
This sequence comes from uncultured Candidatus Saccharibacteria bacterium, assembly GCA_964649715.1. Classification (GTDB taxonomy): domain Bacteria; phylum Patescibacteriota; class Minisyncoccia; order Phycocordibacterales; family UBA12445; genus UBA12445. The sequence goes on along the minus strand of CAZYTH010000005.1, from coordinate 33,851 downwards.
AGTAGCAACACCCTTGGCTTCTGATACTCCCATGGCTGTTTTTTGATTGGTAGTGAAAAATAGCTTTTCTATTGCAAGTACATCCGGGCTATATTTTTTGATTAGTTCGTTAAATTGTTTTCCTATTTCATAGATACGGTCGTTTAAAGGTAGTTTGGGTGATGTTCTTATACAATTAGAATAAATAAGAAATTCTTTTCCCGTTTTTTTTTCTATAATAGCCACTCCAAATTTATCATAGCCAGGATCAACACCAATAATTTTCATAAAACATTAAACTAATTTTTCTGTTATCTCCGCCTCCGCGAGAATTACGCATTGTTTACTTGGGATTTTTTTCATAAATCTTTAACCATGAACCATAAATCCATCTCCAATTTATTCTAAATTGGAGATGTTTGTATATATACTTTCTACGTCTTCGTGTTCGTCAATTATTTCTAACAAATTAATTAAGGACCCTCTGTCTTTCTCGGGTAATTCTAATGGCATCGTTGATTCCCACTCATCTTCTTTCTTTTGAAATGCCCAGATAACCGATCCTTCTCCTCCCAATGTTCCCCCGTTTGCAGAAAGTAAGTGCTTAATTTCTGGAGTCATTCTGTTTTTGTTGTCGGTTATGCCCGTAATTATTATAGCAGATCCTCCTGGCCCATAGGCTTCATACATTACATTTTGCATTTCTGCTCCACCTGCGCCAATTCCCTTGGCTATGGCAGTATCAATTTTGTCGTTCGGCATGTTAATTTTGCGTGCATTCTCGATCACCTTTCTAAGACCTGGAGAGTTTTTATCGCCCTTAGCAATACGAGACTCAACTGTTATCTTCTTGGACATCATTGCGAAAGCTTTGCTTTTTTTTGCATCTTCTGCACCTTTTTTGTGTTTTATTTTTGAAAATTTGTTATGACCACTCATAAAATTTTTTAAGCTTTTAATTTGACTGTCTTTCTATACTACATTAGTACGGTAAGGCTAATCAAGTATTAAATTATTTAATTTTATATACATTAACTTTTAATTACCGATAATTTAGATATTATTCTTTTCCCTTGCTTAAAAGTCTTATTTTTGCTTTTGTTATAAAAAAGAACCTTGAAAATAAGGATGTACAAATGAACGAGAAAATTCAGGTTTCAGACACCACCTTACTAATAATAAAGGAATCCTTGATTGTTTTGAAGAAAGAGATAAATTGTAATCAAAAGATTTCTCCAGGTGAAGTTTCTAGGATAATAGAAATAATTTCTATTATCCAAAAAACCTTTATTCCTTTTACGGAACGTGACATAGAGTATATCGTATTGGATTGGAAGATGTTTTATCAAAAATATTTTGGTATAAGACCAGAATTTCTTTCCGATATTCTTATTCCAAAAAAAAATCCTGGCTACAGTAGGCTTCTGATGATTCCCAAGGGGATGACAACAGAAAGAATGTATTCTTTTTTGGTGGAGTTTATCCCTTGTTTTAGGTGGAGTATGAGTACAAAGACAGATGATTTTGATGAAATCACAGAAAATGTTAGAAATTCCAAGCAAAAAGGTTATGCTGTTTGGGTTAAAGATGAGTTAGATGCAGAAAACAGTCTTCAGGGTTATCCAGATTTGCTAAGTCGGATAGGAATAAATGGAATAACTCTTTTGGAATACTTTGTTTTGTTTGCGAAATGTTTAGACGAGAATAAAAAAAATATTCTTGATTGCAATGGAGCCACATTGTGTTTGGGTACCGTTTACAAGAAGGATATAGAAAATGTTTCAAATATTCCTTTGTGGAATGTTTTTGTTCCTATCGTATATATGAATGGAACCCGTCTCACTATAAAAGGAGTTCAATACAAACAGTTTGACGAGTCTAATCAAAGTATAATTATTTCTCTTGATGAGGCATATCAAATAAAGATACGAGCACGCTCTGTAATTGAATTTAAGGAGATTGACAAATGAAGGTAAGTGAAAATATTGGTGCCTTTGTGTCTAAGTGTATCAAAAATTTTAGAGATTTTGATATCACAATATTGAAATCTCTACCAAAAGAAGAGGATATTATTGAAAAAGTTTTAACAAGAGCAAGAAATAACCCGGAGTCTTTTCGTAAAAGTTTTAGAGAATTTCTCATTACTTGTTGCGTCGGAACAAAAATACTCGATGAAATAGAAATTTTGATTGAAGATTGGAAAAGGTTTTATAGGAAATATTTTGGAATTGATCTTGTTTTTTTAAAAGAGAACATACCTGAACTAAGAAAGGGATTTGATAGGCTTATTATCATTCCAAAGGATTTAATTCTTGAACATGTTTTTCGAGTTTTTAGAGGAAACAATGTTGGGTTGTTTAAAAATATCAGCCTGTTTAGTTATGAAAATAGAATTCCTGCTGAAGTTGATATTGATTGCGTTAGTGTAAGAAAACCAACATCAGCTTATGCAATTTGGGTTAGGGATTGTGAATGGTCTGATAGTGCACATCGTCAACTAAGCCCTGAAATGTCGCTGAGTCTTGGAATAAACAGCATCAATCTTTTGGAAAGACTTATTTTCCATCTTAAGTATTTTGAAGAAACAGGGGAACATTTAGATGTTGATTCACAAACTTTTTGTGTTGGTAGTGTTTACTACGACAAAGAGACAAAGAGAGAATTTGTTCCTACTGTGAGTTATCAAGAATTTTGTCCAATGATGCTCACAAGAACTAATCTACTTGTTATTCATCCTTTTAAACTAGACACAAAAGATCACCGTCTTAGGATACGAGAAGTTGTTTCTAAGTGATTTTTAGGTCTGAAACCCCGCATTAATTGCGGGGTTTTCTATATTAAACCTATATTTATGAATGTGCGTATTTTAAAAAACCTCAGTGGTATTGCGACAGTAAAAAATTGTCTGTTTTTCTAAAAACTATCAACTAAAAACTAACGACTACTTTTCTATACTACATTAAGTATGAGTGGAGGACAAAGGTTGACAGACCGACCAATCTACTGTAATCTTCCGATAAAGCGAAAGTGTTTTTCGCGATTGACTTGGCGAGACCCAAGTAAGTTCTTTTAAAAAGGAGAAAGGAAATGCCCAAGCAAAACGGGAATGTCCAAAAGCAAGGAGGACTCGCGCGAGAAGTTGACTGCGCAGTTCTAAAAGCTCTCTCGGTTGTCTACAATGAGGTCACACCCGAAGAACTGCAAGCCTTCATTGGTATGAAACAACCCGAAAGGATTGCCCGACTTCGAGAGGCGATTCTCGGCAAGAAAGTGCTGGCCACTTTCACACCCAAGATGTCTGCCATCCTTGGTGGACAGATGGTCAATGTTCCTGACGAATTCCAGTGGATCTGGAAGAAATTCTATAAGGAAGTTCTCGGCTTGGACCTGAAAGAAAGGGAGGATATCCCGGACTACAAACAAGGTTTCGACTTCCTGATGTTCATCACCAAGTCACTGACACACAAAATGATCTCTGACGGCGAGAAGAAGCTCGGTATGTCCACCTGGAAGTACGGCGACGATCTCGACAAGGACATGGACCAGGGCAAGGAAGAGAGAAACATCACGAAGTCCTATGCCATCTGGATCAAAGACTCCATCGAAGTGCCCAAAGATCTCAAGAATCTTTCGGCTCTCGATATCGAGAAACAAAAGATCCAGACCATGACCCTCCTCGAGCGCCGTCTTCTCGAGCTCTTCTACTTCCGGCTTACCAAACACCACTTGGACATCAACAGCACTACCCTCTGTAGCGGCTCCCGCTATTCCGATGGCAGCGTCCCGGGCGCGGGCTGGAGCGCTGGCAAGTTCTACGTGGATTGGTGCCGCACCAGCGATTCGTTCTCGCGCTTGCGGGCTCGTGCAGTAGTTTCCTAATCCCCAGTCACCAATCTCGATTAGAGTTCATGATTGGCCGAGTTAGGTATCCGAACTCGCCTACGGCTTCCCGCATTCACTAAAAACTCTCAGTGGAGAGGTTGGTGAGAGGGCAAGCAGTTTCCTACTAATCCTTTTACCTTTTTTCTTTAATTCTTTTCCGCCACGAGCGGAAAATTATCCCTTGCGAATAATCGTGAGGGATTTTTCATAAATCATAAATCGAATAAATTGTTTAAAACAGTTTATTTTTGGGGAAATCAGCTCCTATGTGTTCGTATGCTTTTCTTGTCGCGGAACGACCTCTTGGTGTTCTTTCGATAAATCCCAATTGTATAAGATATGGTTCATTAACTTCTTCTATTGTATCAGTTTCTTCGGATATGGCTGCTCCAATAGTACTAAGCCCAACGGGGCCACCTGCAAATTTATTTATAATCGTTTCAAGTATTTTTTTATCGGTTGTATTCAATCCCGCATGATCGATTCCCAAAAGAGAAAGTGCTTCTTTTACGGTATTTTTATTCAAAATAGTTCCTTTGACTTGTGCAAAATCACGACACCTCTTAAGCAAATGATTCGCTATGCGTGGCGTAAACCTGCTTCTTTTTGCTATCTCCTCGGTAGCTTCTTTTTCTATTTCTACCTCAAGGATATTAGCAGATCTTGTGATTATCTTCTCTACTTCTTCGTTGGTGTAGAATTCAAGTCTAAAAGTTCCTCCAGAGAATCGTGATCGTAGAGGGGAGGACAGTAGCGCTATTTTTGTTGTGGCAGCCACCAGTGTGAAAGGAGGTAGCTCAAGTTGTATTGTTCTGGCAGAAGGACCCTTACCAATTATTATATTCAAAACCCCAGATTCCATTGCAGGATAAAGAACTTCTTCTATCATTTTATTTAATCTGTGTATCTCGTCGACAAATAGTATGTCTCCTGCAGAAAGATTTGTAAGCAAGGAGGCCAGGTCTCCTACTTTTTCTATTGCAGGTCCTGACGTTATTTTTAGTTGAGAATTGTTTTCTTTTGAGATTAGGTGAGCCAAGGTTGTTTTTCCAAGACCAGGAGGACCATAGAAGAGTAGGTGCTCGGGAGGGTGTTTTCTGGCTTTTGCAGCATCGAGAAGTATTTTTAGATTTTCTTTTATAGGGTTTTGTCCTATGTATTCATCCCATTTTTCAGGTCTTAGGGTGCTGTCTAAAAAGACCTCATTTTTAAAATCAGAGGACACAACTTTATCTTTTTCTTCTCCATCAAAATAATCTTTATTTGGGCCAGATTTTGATGATTTACTTGACATTTTTATTTTATTATGATAGGATTCCCGAACAGGTTGGATAAAGGTTTACAAAAATACTTTTATCTGTTATTAACATATCTTGCCTGTAATTCCTGTAATTTGCAAAATTTTGATATTTTACAAATAGAGACCTTGATTCTCTAAGCAATAAAACCTCCAGGTTTAAATGATTTTTTGAGGAGGACGCCTTGGTACTCACCTTTTGAGTGAAATTACTGAGACCATCCTTCAAAAATTATCTAACTTTTAATTCTATATTAAAAGAATTGCTTAGAGAATCAAATTCTCTATAAATTCTGTGTAATAAAACCTGCCACTCGGCGGGTTTTATTAATTTTGTAAAAAAACTAATAACTTTCTTCTGCTAACTTTAACTGGACGACTCTTTCTAATTCTTCTATTGATGTTATTCCTTGCAATACTTTTAGTATTCCGTGTTCCCTCATATCCAAGATTCCCTGTTTTTTTGAAGCATCTTTAATTTCTCTGTCGTTAACTTTATCTGTAATAACTCTTGTGACATCAGGATCAACCATTATTGCCTCAAAGACACCAGTCCTGCCCTTATATCCGACCCCATTGCATATTTCACATCCATCTCCTGCGACCCATATTTCTTTCCCTTCTGGAACTTCAATCTCTGGTCTTTTTTCTTTTATCAATTTGGATACAATGTTGATTATTTTACTTTCTTCGGGATTTGGTGGAACTGCTTTTTTACAGTTAGCGCAAAGTTTTCTTACAAGTCTTTGTGCTATTGCAAGAGTAAGGGCCGAGCCAATGATTTTTGAATTTATTCCAAGGTCCACTAGTCTTGGAATCGCTCCAGCTGCGTCATTTGTGTGAAGGGTAGAGAATACCAGATGTCCTGTTAAAGCTGAGTTTATGGCGATTTTTGCCGTTTCTGAGTCCCTTATTTCTCCTACCATAATGATATCGGGATCTTGACGAAGAGCCGCTCGAAGACCTTCAAGGAAAGTGTATCCGCCATCTTCACTGACTTGAGTCTGAGAAACTCCTTTCATGTGATATTCCACAGGATCTTCGATTGTGATTATTTTATTACCTGGATCATTGACCTTTCTTAAAAAAGCATAAAGAGTCGTGGTTTTTCCGGAACCGGTTGGTCCTGTTGTTAGAATAAGACCGTTTGGTTTTTTTATTTCGTCGTTGAATATTCGAAGAAGTTTTTCTTCAATTCCCATCATTTCAAGATCTATTGATATAGAGTCTGGATCAAGAAGTCTCATAACAATGGTCTCGCCATAGACCCCGGGAAGAACGGATGTTCTTACTTCAATGTCTTTGTTTTGTGTTCCTATCGTAAACCTTCCATCTTGAGAGCTTTTTTTAACATTAAGCTTGAGTGCAGAAATTAATTTTATTCTTGAAACGATAAGTTTATATACATGATGACTGAAAAAATCTATATCATGAAGAATACCGTCCAGTCGATATCTTAATCTCACTGATTCTTCTTGGGGTTCCATGTGAATATCTGAGGCTTTTGTTGCGAGAGCACCAGCAATGATGATTTCAAGTATTCTAGATACTCCTTGGGTTTTATTGTCTTTAGTTAGTTCTTCTATTTGTTTCTTTATGTCCTCAACCCCTTTTGTTTTTTCAAGTATTTCGGTAAGCAATTCTTTTGAGACATCAATAAGTCCAGCTTTTGTTTCAGCCGCTTTTGATATCTCGCTATATCTTTCCCACGCTCTTTCAAGGCTTTTTTCTGAGCTTATAAAAAGCACGGGTTCAAAACCTCTTTCTCGAACATTGTTTAAAACAGTATCAACTTTTGGATTTGCGGGGGATAGTACAGCTAGACTTATCTTTTTGCCGGTCATTTGAAATCCAGCTATTTTTGAGTCTCTGGCAATGGGTTCTTCTATTATTCTGAGAGCATCAGTGTTTATTGAGATAGAGCTTAGGTCAACATAAGGGATGCTATATCTTCCTGATAGAATTTGAGCCAACTCTTCGGCTTCCCGAATTTTTATATCCTCTAATTTCTTTTGTCCTTGTATGTCGTCAAAATCACTCATTTTTATTTTTTTTCTTACTCTTAATTACATCCTACTCATTTTATCTTAATTAACAAATTTTTTACTAACAGGACAAAAACAAAAAATAATGTAAAGTCTTGACAGTTACTATTTTATCACTTTTGTTTAAAAATTTCACAATTATTTTCTGCTTTGAATTTGTTTAAAAAATGATAGTATTAATTTTAATGAAGATAACCACAAAAAATCTTGGAGAAACACAAAAGGTTGCGGAGGAATTCGTTTTTTCTTTGAATGCGCTTTTGAAAAATGGACAAATGCCTTCAGGAGCTACGGTAATTGGTCTTCATGGGGATTTGGGATCAGGAAAAACATCTTTTGTTCAAGGGATAGCAAAGACTTTTGGGGTTAAGGATAATATAATAAGTCCAACTTTTGTCTTACAAAAAAGATATCCCCTGAAAGACCACTTTCACTTTAAAAATATGATACACATCGACGCTTATCGTCTTGAAACTCCCGATGAGATAATTCCTTTGGACTGGAAAAATATTATTTCAGATAGAAAAAATATAATTTTTATTGAGTGGCCGGAGAAGATTGGCGGTCATATGCCAAAGGGACATAGAAAGATACTGTTTGAATTTGTGGACTCGGAGACAAGAAGACTGGAAGTCATCTAAAAATCAAAATGACAAATAAAAATATTAAAGGGAAAAATAATTTTAAATTTTGATTTATTTCTATGGAACATAAGGTAATTAAAAAACAATACAAGAAACGTCTGGTGTTGTTGGATGTTCATGCCATACTTCATCGTGCATACCACGCTCTTCCTGATTTTACGACTTCAAAAGGTGAACCCACTGGTGCGCTTTATGGGTTGTCTTTAATGATTATAAAGATTATCGGTGATCTTAAACCGGATTATATTATAGCTTGTTACGATCTTCCCAAGCCTACATTTAGAAAAGAAATGTACGATGGATATAAAGCTGGAAGAAAAAAGACCGATGACGCACTTATAGAGCAAATAATTAGATCAAGAGAAGTATTTAAAGCTTTTAATATTCCTTATTACGAGAAAGAGGGTTTTGAGGCAGACGATCTTATTGGTACGATTGCTGAGAACGTAAAAGACATGAAGGTTGATGGTGGTAAGGTGCAGATTGTTATCGCTTCCGGAGACTTGGATACCACTCAACTTATTGAAGATGATGAAGTTGTTGTCTATACACTTCATAAAGGAATAAAAGATACAATTATTTACGACGAAAAGGGAATAGAGGAGAGGTACGGTTTTTCTCCGAAATACATGAGTGATTTCAAGGGTCTTCGTGGTGATCCGTCGGATAATATTATCGGCATAAAGGGAATAGGAGAAAAAACTGCTGAGAATCTTATAAAAAGTTTTGGAACTATTGAAAATATTTATGAGATTCTGAACAAAAAAGATGGTGAGAAAAAATTTGAGCAGGCTGGAATAAAGACCCGAATGATAGAACTCTTAAAAAATGGTGAAGAAGAAGCATTTTTTTCAAAAAAACTTGCGACCATAAAAAGAGACGTGCCTTTAGATTTTGAAATACCCCAAAAAACATGGAAAGAGTCTCTCGTTGTATCTAGTGCAAAACAGATATTTACTGATCTTGAGTTCCGCACTTTGCCTGGCCGTTTGGACGAGCTTCTTGGCAAGTTTGATCACTTGGACTCCGGGAGTCCAAGTGAGAGTTCTAACACAGAAACTGTGAATTCAGATATAAATGAAATAGAAATAAACCCCATTCGTCTCAAAAAAGCCTTTATTGCTCTTTGGCTCATAGACTCAAGCAAGACCGATCCGAAGACAGAAGACCTCTATGTATTTGCCGACAGTAAGGATTTTGACGTTGTTGAAAAGAAACTGTTGGAAAGGATGAAAGAGGATGGACTTGGGAGGGTTTATGATGAAATAGAGTTACCTTTAATAAAAATAATTGAAGATGCGGAAAACAGAGGGATACTTCTTGATACAAAATATTTGAAAGATATTTCGGTTGACTATCACAAGAGACTTTCAGATTACGAAGCTAAGATATGGAAGCACGCAGGTGTGGAATTTAACATAAATTCACCAAAACAGTTAGGGGAAATACTTTTTGTAAAGATGGCTTTGTCAAAAAAGGGAATAAAAAAAACGGCAGGCGGTTCGATATCGACGAGAGAGTCAGAGCTTGAAAAACTAAAAGATGTTCATCCGATAATTGCCGATATCCTTGAATATAGGGGCCTTCAAAAATTGCTTTCAACTTATGTAGACAATCTCCCCGAAAAAGTCGACGAGAATGGCCGTCTTCATACACATTTAAATCAGACGGGAACAACCACAGGAAGAATGTCTTCAACCGATCCGAATTTGCAAAACATTCCGGCGAGAGGAGAGTTTGGTTCTGAGGTGAGACGTGCATTTATCTCGTCCAAAGGTTATAAAATATGCGCTTTTGACTATTCTCAAATAGAGATGAGGGTTCTTGCCTGGCTCACTGAGGACGAGGTGCTTATTCAGACGTTCAGGGATGGAAAAGACATTCATGCAAGCGTGGCTTCGAAAGTATTTGGTGTTGCGGAGGGCGACGTCACAAAAGAAATGAGGAGGCAGGCCAAAGTTATAAATTTTGGTATTATATACGGGATGGGTGTTAGGGCATTAAAGAAAAATCTTGGAACCACCACAGAGGAGGCTGAGAAATTTTACAACGAATATTTCAATAAATTTCCAAGAGTTCGTGAATATTTTGAAAGAATTAAATCGGAGGCAAGAAGTCGGGGTTATACAACCACCTACTTTGGGAGGCGAAGATATTTTCCCGAGATTAATTCGCACTTGCCATATATCAGAAGCGAGGCGGAGAGAATGGCTATGAATGCACCTATTCAGGGGAGTGCGACGGGTGATATAATCAAGCTCGCCATCTCTCATGTGGACAAAAAACTTGAGGAGAAAAAGTTAAAAGACAGCGTTCACTTATTGCTTCAGGTCCATGATGAGCTCCTTTTTGAGGTTAAGGATGACGAGCACTTGAACAACAACGTTGCTTTGATAAAGCACGCAATGGAAAATGCTGTTTCAATTAATTTACCGTTACTTGTGGATGCTTCGGTAGGGGACAACTGGGGAGATTTAAAAGAAGTTGAAAGCTAAAAAGTTATAATGTTATAAAGTTTCGCCTTCGGTGAACTCGACAACTTTATGAACTTGATAACTTGATAACATTATAAACATGCTGTATTTATTTCACGGCAAAGATACAATAAAAAGTCACGCCAAATTAAAGACGACGGTTGAATCTTTTTTTAAGAAAAATCCTCACTCAAATATTTTTAGATTCACAGAGGATGTTTTTGATAAAGGTTCTTTTTTGGGTCATTTAGGTAGCCAAAGTCTTTTTTCCGATAAATTTCTCATTATTTGTGAGGATATTTTTAAAAATGATGAAGCGAAGGAAGTTGTTTTGGATAGATTAGACGAGATTAGATCTTCTCCGAACATTTTTATTTTTGTTGAAGATAATATAAAAAAGGGTGATTTCATTAAACTAGCCAAGGGTGCGGAGAAAATTTTTACTTTTGATTTGCCAATCGGGCTAGAAAAGGAAGATAGGGGTTTTAATATTTTTTCTATATCAGACGCTTTCGGAGAAAAAGATAAAAAGAAAATATGGGTTTTGTATCAGAAAGCCATTAGAGAAGACATCGCTCCCGAGGAAGTTTTTTGGAAGTTTGTTTGGCAGGTGAAAAATATGCTTTTGGCAAAGATTGCTGAAGACAAAGGCGATAGGGCGGTGGAAAAACTAAAGATAGCCCCTTTTGTTTTGATGAAGGCCAAAAAATACTCCAAAAATTTTAGTGAAGAAGAATTAAAAAAATTATATGGTGACCTTGTATCTTTGTATCACGACTCAAGAAGAGGGGTGGCTGAATTTGATAACGCCCTTGAGGGTTTTATCCTAAATCTGTAAAACAAGAAGAAACCGGGTTAATGAATTACCACTGCTAATTTTTTTGGCTAAAGAATTCTATATTTATAACCTTAATTAACCCGGTTTCCTAAAAATTTTTATTTTAAGCCGTTATTTTAGATTATCGCAAATTTGTCTTGACAAAAATATAGTTTTGTGTATTATAAACCAAAATCAAGTTTGTTCATTGCAATAAAGGTTATTTCAAAAAGAAGGAGGTGGATTAAGTCAACAACAACATCCGGACTCGGCACTGCCATCTTGGGCGGGAGAAATTCCGTCACAAGGAAAGCGATGTCAATTCTATGTTAAATGAAAAAGGAGGAAGGGAAACTGTTCTAAAAATTGGCCGTGGAATTTCACCCGGCCGTGCGCGTGTCCTTCGCTTAATCAAATCTTCTTTGGAGGAAGAGGTAGTTTAGCGAAAGGGTACATTCTGAATTTCGAAGCCCAAAGGAGGGCAATTGTTATGGAGAACAAGAATCAGAACAGCAGACCACGGTTCGTGTTGGAATGGGTCGCCTTCAAGGACGATCCATCCGCCAAGCCCATGTTCATCCTCAAGGAAACCGAAGATCTCGTCGATCTTCAGATCGCCGGCACCGACCAGGTCATGGAGGCGGTCCAGAAGACCTCCCTTCGCCCGATCGAGCAGTTCGAGCTCAACGGTCTCTACGGCATGGCCAACATCCGCCGCCAGAAGAAGATGGAAGACGGCACTCTGAAGGAGCTGCCCCCCATCGATCCGCGGTCCGGCTATGTCGGTGCTGCGGTCAAGTGCGGTCACCTGGTCTTGATCTCGGTCAAGGCCGATGGTCAGATGGAGGCCGAGACCTCCGAGGGCGTTCCGGTCAGTCTTTCCCGTAGCGAATTCCGGATCCTGCCCAAGGCCGTCGCTGACCAGCTTAAGCTGAAGTTGGCCAAGCGGATCTCCGAGATCCTGATCACCCTGCCCATCTCCGAGGCTCGCTGGCAATGGGGTTCCCGTGGCTTCACCAAGAAGAAGAAACTCGCCGACGGAAAGGAAATCTTCGACTGGCCTCGTGTCATTCGGGGAGAACTCCACATCCACGGGTCGGCGGGCCCCTGTGCGGTAATCTCCACCAAGTCAGGCTTCGATGGGGAGATCTGGGCCAAGGTCCGGACTCTTCAGCTCGTTGAAGGCAAGGTGGAGCTCGGTCTCGAGCGCGATGTTCCGATCTTGGAACGGCGCAAGAATCAGAACGGTAACGGCGGATTCCTGTTCGCTCACTTCAAGTGGATGGATGAGGGATTCAGGGCACAGATCGAGAAGGTTCCGGTGGTTGCCAACCTTCTATCCAAACTCCGCCCGACCAACAAGAAGTAACCTAGTGCAGAATCGGAGATGGACATCTCCATCAACAAAATGTCCATTTCAGGCGCTAAGCTCTCAAGCTTCAGCGCCTTTTTCTTTACCCTGATTGGATAAAAATATATTCATTTTAGATGAATATATTTTTATCCAATCAGGGTTGCATGTTTTTTCTTAGTGCGACTCGGTTTTAGTTGTCATCCCCGTGAAAACGGGGATCCAGTTTCAAAGACAATTTCTGGATTCCCGATCAAGTCGGGAATGACAAAAGGGATGATAGTCGTTGATTATCTGTATTTTAGACAATTTTATTTGGTGGTGTTGACAGATTCATAATAAAGGTATATAATTAAAAGAGAATTAAGAACATCAAAATTTTAAAAGGAGGGCTATTTTTATGGTGAACTTCCGTGTCGGTGAGGTAATCAAGTTTTTCCTCTCGGTGTTTGAGGGTCTCGGGATTATTCTCGAGAATCTCTCCAATCTTCCCGACAATGAAGGAGACTGGAAGGTTCAGACCGTCAACAAGGACTTCACGCTCGGCAACATCATCGAAGTCCAGAACGGCGCGATTTTCGACGCCGAGGAAAGGGAGGCTTTTCAGGTTCGTCGAATCCACTCGGCCTACATCAAGGGTTTGATTCAGGAGGAGTATCGACCGTCAATCCTGAATCGTTCCCGCGTTGGGTCGAAGAAAAAGTCCAAGGCCAAGCCGGCTCGTTGGGCCGGCATCGAAGCGGGGAAGGCCAACGGCACTTGGCATCCCAAGGTGAAGCCCCCGAAGCAGAAGAAAGGGAAGGGCGGCTCCTCCGATGGGGGCAAGAACAAGAAGAACAAGGGTAAGGGCGGCAAGAAGAAGAAGTAGTCTTCACACACACATCGGGCGAAAGCCTACACAGGGCGTTTCGGTTTTAAACCGAACGCCTTTTTTCTTTTCCTATTTTATGAGTGAGGTTGAACCTCGCTCATAAGGATGATAGTATTCTTGTTTATGGCAAAGAAAAAACCGGAATTTATAGAAGATGAATTCTATCACATTTATAATAGGGGTGTAGAAAAAAGAAACATCTTTTTAGATAAGCAGGACCATCTTAGATTTATTCACTGTCTTTATGAATTTAATAATAATTCCCCAGTTCAGAATTTAGGTCGTGACATTGAACATAATAGATCAATGAGCGAGGTTGAACCTCACTCATTTGTGAAGAATAGAAAAAGGTTGGTTGATGTTATTATTTTTACATTGATGCCCAATCATTTTCATTTGGTTTTGAAACAAAGACAAGAGAATGGAATCGTAAAATTTATGCAGAAACTGGGGACTGGATATACTATGTATTTTAATCAAAAATATGAGAGAGTGGGGGGTTTGTTTCAGGGAAGATTTAAGGCGGTCCACATAAAAAAAGAAGCTCATTTTGGTTGGTTGCCTTTTTATATACACAATAACCCCATAAAGAAATCCAAGGGATTGCCATCCGAAAAAATAGAACAATTGAATCACTATAGATGGAGTAGCTATTTAGATTATATAGGAATAAAAAATTTTCCATCTGTTACATCGCGAGAATGGATGAGTGGTTATCTTGGCGGGGAAGCGAAGTATAAAAAAGAAATGGAAGATTGGATTAGGGACAATAAGAATGATGGAGACATAGATTTAATTATGGAACAAAATGATGAGTGAGGTTCAACCTCGCTCATCGTGTTGTCATTGGACAGGTAGCGATAATTTTGTTATTGTTTTTTACACATTAGTTATTAAATGCGCCCATAGCTCAGTTGGTAGAGCAGTTGCCTTTTAAGCAAATGGTCGCAGGTTCGAATCCTGCTGGGCGCACAAACAATCCGCGATGAGCGGATTTTTGTCTGCCCAGAGAAAGCCATTACCCATAGCTTTCGTTAGCCTGCCTGCCGGAACCTGTCTACCAATAGGTAGAGGCAGTTCGAAACCAGACTGAGTATCCACCCAAGGTGGATCCGACGATTGGACTGTCCATATATTGGAATAATTCTGCTGGGCTTAAAAATTCTTTCTCGCAGGAGATAATATTGAAATTTTAATTGTGGGTGTTTTTTAAATTTATTTATAAATTTAGTTATTTTTGCTAAAGTATAACAATAAAAATTTAATAAAAAATATGAGAGAATTTTTTGAAAAAATAGCTCTAAGAGATTATGGCAAAAATATAAAAGGTGAATTTAGAGAGAAAGACCCGGAGATACTGAGAGACAAAATTAAACTCATCGAAAGCAGATCTGAGTATTTTTTGAATACCCCGGAAAAACAGACAGAAATATATGAGATTCAAGAAAAAAAATTAGAGATAATGAAAGGTCTCAGGGAAAATCTTAGAAAAATAGACAACAATGAGTTGGTAGAAATAGAAGAGGTTGAGGGCAGAAACGTTCGAAATGTTAAAAAAGAAGGAGACTTTTATTTTGTGGGTGACATAAGAGTAACTCTGGGTACAATTTTTACAGATTATGATTGGGGCAATGATTATAATCTCGATCCTCTTACTGTTCCACGCGATGTAAGAAAGAGATATATCGTAGAAAGAACTTCGTCTCTAATCGGAGAATTATTGGACGAACAAATAGCGATAAACGAACACAGCAGCGGATTTACTGATGAAGGAAAAAAGCAAGCATACGGAACAAGGCTACCTGAAAATAAAAAAGAAAGTCTAGAGAGAGGCGGATTTGTAGCCGAAAAACTTGTTAAAACAATTTTAAAGAAGTTGGAAATCGATCATGAAGCGGAATTTGATGTAAAAGATGTAGATTTTTTTGAGGATGTTGAATATAAAATAGATTTTATTGTAGAAACAAAAAATAGGCTAAGAGGAGTTGACGTCGAATCTGATTCCAAAAGCACAGGTATACAATTTACGATAAATACCAACAAAGATGTAGGGGAGAAAAAGGGCAAACAAACAGAAATGTCCAAACAGAAAATGTCGCTTACTTTAGAGAAAAAAGTGGACGATCTTGTTTTGGTCATAATACCTCTGCGTCACTTGATGGCTAGATATAAAGATTGGGTCAATGCGGGAATGCCTCCAGGAGGTCCGGAAGCAGATAATTTTGACATGAAAAAAAGAATAATAAGAGGGGTATTAAGAGAACTCATCTCATCGGAAAAAATTGAAGAATATTGCAAAAAACTAAACAAGAAAGAAACACCCAAACAAGAGGACGTCGCCACCAAAAAGGATAAAATTACCATGGAAACAGAAAGAAGGATTCAAGAGTCCTTGGAAAATGGATCGATAGAACAGAATTATTTATCAATAGAACAGATTGCGCAAGAGGTTAATTCACTAAACCCAAGGGAACGACTAAGTAATTCATTAGAAGAATTAAAAGCACAGAAAGCGGAATTGAAGGACAGCGATTTATCTGAAATTTCTATTAATAAAAAAAGGGAATTAAATAAAAAGATTGATAATATTTATAGACTATTGTGGAGATTGTCTGAAATAGAAAAAATTTTAGGGGATAATCTTATTCTAGACGAAAACAGGAAGACCAATCCAGATTATGAAAAAGAAAAAAGATATTTTCAGGTCAAAATAAATGTGCTATTTGAGAAGCTCAAAAAAAGAATAAGATATACAGAATAAAAATATCCAAATTTACTTCTTGGTTTAAGATTTGATTATTTAATTGGATTGAGTTTACCTAATGACTTTGATGGTGGACGCATTAAAAAAAGGAGACCTTTTGGTCTCCTTTTTGCCATCAAATGATGTCAATTCTATTTTGATCTTTTACTTTTTCAATAACGACCTTACTCTTTTTTGCTCCGTTTTTCGTGAATTCTTTTATATCAATTTTTATTATGTCTCCGGGAATGATTCCGCCTTCTTCACCTTTAATAATCAGATTCATTAGAGGATTTAGTATCTTTGACTTAATCACATTTTCAATAGGTCTGGCTCCGAGGGCTTTGTTCACGGGATCTTGTGTTTCTGTAAAAAGAAAATCTTTTAATGGTTGAGAAAAAATTAGCTTTGTTCCGGGAGAGGCAATTTGAATTTTTCTCTCCATCTCTTTTATCTGAAGCTCAATGATATTTCTGATTCCAGATTCTTTTAGAGAATGGAATATCACAATATTCTCTTTGCCAATTCGTCCAATAAGCTCTGTCGGGAAGTGTTCGGAGTGAGTAATTTCTTCGATTACCGTTTGGTAGATGTTTTTATCTTCTTCTTTTTCTTTTTGAGTTGTTTCTGTGAAGATTCCTATCTTTCCTTTGCCCCTTTGCATGTCGGCAAGTTTTCTTGCTCCGATATTGGAGGTCATAAAGATGAAACAATTCCTAAAGTTAACTATTTTCCCATTCGCAAGTTTTGTTTCACCTGTATCAAAGATAGGAAGCAGGGCTCTTGTGATCGCTGGATGAATCTTTTCAATCTCGTCGAATAGAAGGATAGAAGGACATCTTGCTTTGTTTTTTTCGGATCTTTTGATAAATTCTTCTTGCTTTTTGTGAATATCTAAGAATTCTCTCTGTTTAGCCTTTATCCGCTTGGAAAGCTCATTTTTTTTTATTACATCTTTTTCTTCGGAGAGTTTAAACTGAAGATCGTCAACTTCTTGAGCAAGCTCAAAAAGTTTGTCGTTTAATTCTTCTAGTTTTCTTTTTTCTTCCGCTGTTGGTTTTTGTGGATGCCTGTCTTCATAGTGGCGGTCAAGTTTCTCTTGAGAAATCTCGGATTCCTCACTGTATCCAACATATCCGGGAGGGGAACCAAGGAGACGAGAGATGGTGTGACTTTCTTGAAGATTTGAGCAGTCTATTCTGGTGAAGGCGTTCATATCTCCGATAAGAAGTTTTGCAAAGACACGGACAAGATATGTTTTTCCGACGCCAGAAGGTCCTGGAAGAAGGAGAATTGAAGCAGGTTTGTCTTTGTCTGAAAGTCCATGTTTCCATGTGGCTAAATTTGAAGCGATTTTTTCTTTCGCTCTTTGTTGACCAATAATAAATCTGTCAAAAAATTTTATGCAAAAGATTTCCTCAGCGCTTGGACTTTTGTAATCCAATTCTAACCAGTTATCCACAAAAACCTCCTTTTCGATGTTTGTCAGTATTTTCAAATAACTATTTCTTTTTATCCTATCTTTGCTGGTGGCGAGTGTCAAACAGGTAAAAAAATTCCACCATATGTTGGTGGAATTTTGGAGATTGTTAAAGGGGTAAGTCCAGAGACATAATCCCGGGTCCGGTAAGAAGCAGAGATATAGAAATTGCCAGCGTTAGTAGATGTTGCCAAAAAAAATATCCTTCCCCCTTTCTTATGCCAGCGATTATGCTCATAATGGATATTATTACAGAGAGTAAAGCGGCGAGTTGAGTGTACGCTGCTAGTACGAGCAAGACCCCTGTTCCTATCTCAACTATTCCTATAACAACGTTAACTCCACGCCAACCAGTTTTTTTTGAAAAAAATTTCCAGCCGACAACAATTAGTGTGGTAGCGAGGGTGACCCTAAGAAGGAGAGGGGAGAATTCTTTATAGTTATATAATTCGGGAAAGATACTAAAAATTTTTTTATATCCTAACACTTGTGAAAATATCTCTGGCATGTTTTATTTATTATCTAATATTTATATATTTATAATTTCATTTTACCATTATGACAAACAAAAACAAAAGAAGTTTTTTGCCTTCATTGCAAAAGGAAAAAAGGAAAAGAGAGGTCTATTTGATATTAGATAACATAAGAAGCAATTTTAATGTTGGTTCTTTGTTTCGCATAGCCGACTGCGCCGGTGTTTCAAAAGTTTTTCTGTGCGGTTACACACCTGCTCCACTTGATAAATTTGGGAGAGAGAATAAAGAACTGAAAAAGGTATCTTTGGGGGGAGATGAGTTTCTCCTGTGGGAAAAAGTTTTTTCAGTTTCTCGCCTTCTTACCAAAATGAAGAAACAAGGAATAAAAATAGTTTCACTAGAACAGTCGGAGGATTCTATTGATTATAAAAAATTTAAACCAAAATACCCCCTTGCCCTTATTGTAGGGAATGAGGTGGACGGTGTTTCAAAAAAAATATTAAAAATCTCTGATGAAAAAATAGAGATACCAATGAGTGGCAAAAAAGAATCTCTTAATGTGGCTGTCGCTACAGCAGTGGCGTTATTCAGAAT
Organism: uncultured Candidatus Saccharibacteria bacterium; assembly: GCA_964649715.1. Taxonomy (GTDB): domain Bacteria; phylum Patescibacteriota; class Minisyncoccia; order Phycocordibacterales; family UBA12445; genus UBA12445. Next base: position 15,198 of record CAZYTH010000005.1, on the reverse strand, counting down.
TTTAAAAATTTAAAAATTAAATATCAAAGATAAAAAATATAGATAAAAATGTAAAACTTTTTTTAAATTATTAGCACAAATTTTTATGTTACACAGTTATTTTATTTATGCTGAAGTGATTGGTGCACATTACAATAGTGCGCGCTTCTTCCCCCAACTTTTGTTTTCACAATTTTCCCCCCGTCTCTTTTGGGACAAGGTTTTCCTGTCTGTCTGTATGCCTTGTGGTGTTTCTGGTAATTTCCTTTTTCTCCGTCAATGTTTCTAAAATCAGACATAGAATCTCCTCCATAATTTATTGATTCTGTTAAAATTTTTTTAGTTGTTTCATACATCATTTTTATTTTTTCATCTGTAATTTTTTTTATTTTCTCCAACGGATGTATTCCAGTTGCCCAAAGTATTTCGTCTGAATAAATATTTCCTATGCCTGAAATTAATTCTTGATCCATTAAAACCTGTTTTATTTTTCCCGTTGGTTTTTTCCTTATAAGTTCCCTAAATTTTTTTAAATTTATTTTTAAAGGGTCAGGACCAATTTTTTTTATTTCTGAAAACTCTTTTTCATTTTCTTTTTTAAGCAATGTCACTTTAGCAAATTTTCTCATATCAGAAAGCGCGAGCATTTTGCCGTTATCTAGATAGAAAATTATATGAATAAATCTATTGTACGGATCACAAAGAGGGGAGTTTTTGTTCTCTGGCTTCCACGCATTTTTTTCACCTTTGACGGAAATCCATTTTCCGCAAAGCAAGTGCCCTGTCATTTTCATGTGGAAGAGAATAGTCGTGTTACCGGACAAGTGCATTAAAATATTTTTTCCTATCCTTTCACAAACGATTATTTTTTTTCCTGCGACTTCTTTTTTGAAATTTTTGTAATATTCAGGATTTTTTATTGTCAGAAGATCTTGCTTGCGTAGCCCAACTTTCCTGCCGGCAGGCAGACCTGCCTGCCGTTTAGGCAGGTCAGTCCAGACGTCTTTTATGATAAGACCTTTTACTCTTTTATTTAGTCCGGAGACTATTGTTGTAACTTCGGGAAGTTCAGGCAATTTAGTTTAATTAAAAATTAAGAATTATCTCTGACAGTTGTTCGAATTTTTCCTATTATTTTTATAATTTCCTCACAATCATTATTCTCTTTTTGAAAAATTCGTAATTCGTAATTGATAATTTTTAATTTATTTGTTCACCGTTCTCTCAATTGCCAGCTTAACTAATTCTTCCTCTGTCACTTCCTTGTCGCTCCATGAAATTTTTTCTCCATTTTTTTTCATTATACATGGATCGGTTCCCTTACCTGTTATAAGAACAACATCACCTTTTTTCGCACATGAGAGTGCTTCTCTGATTGCCTCTCTTCTATCTAAAATAATTTTTGGTTTTTTGTTTTTGATTCCTTTCGCAACTTCTCTAATTATTTCCTCCGGATCTTCGTCGTAAGGATCTTCGTCGGTTAAGATTATTTCATCACAATAATTTTCTGCAACGGATCCCATTTTAGGTCTTTTCCATTTGTCTCGTCCTCCTCCACAACTCCCAAGGACACAGATTCTTTTTTCTCGCTTAAAAACTTTATAAAGTTTTTCTAATGAATCAGCCGTGTGTGCATAATCAACGATTACGCTAAAATCAGGAAATGTTCCAATTCCAATTTCTTTGCCACTTTCATCTTTTATCTTTAGAATTTATTTCAATTTTTTCAACTCTTCCCGGAATATTTTTTATTTTTTCTATCGCATTTTTTATTATAGTCGGCGATATTCCCTGGCTTCTTGCGAAGGTGGATGCCGCAAGTATGTTCATCACATTGAATTCTCCTGGTAATTTTGTGATAACTCTTTCTCCGAAGATGTTTATATCAGAATATTCTTTTTCTAGGGTAAATGGTTTTGCTTCCGCAAGAGAAAACGCTATTTTGTTGGGAACATTTATTTTAAAGAATTTATCAGATTCCTCGTCGTCGCCGTTTGCGATAATAGAGCGACTTGGTTTTCCAGAAGATTCTAGCTGTTTGGCGATGGATAGTTTTGCCCCAAGATATTTTTCATATGATCCGTGAGACTCAATGTGTTCGGGTGATATATTTGTAAATATCAGAGAATTAAGTTCAACAAATTTATGTCTGAAGTTCTTCGCACCCTCAGAGGTCATTTCTATTATTGCGTATTCACAACCAGCGACAACGGCTTCTCTTAAAAATTTTTGAATAAAAAATCTTCCAGGCATTGTCATTTTTAGGAGGTTGGACTTGCTGTCTTTGTCTATCTTGAACCTGACGGTGGAAGCAACCGCTGTTTTGTAACCTGCTTCCTCTAATATCGCACTCAAGATCTCAACTGTGGTGGATTTTCCTTTTGTTCCCGTTATCCCGATCACAAATATTTCTTTTGAGGGGGAGTTGTATATTGTGTTGCCCAGTAGAGCTAGAGAGTAATGATAAGCTGGTCTAATTTTTTCAAGAAAGCTCTTCGGAATTTTATTTTTTATTTTAGAAAGTATTTTATCCATGATATTTGGTTATAAAGTTGAAAGTTATAATGTTATAAAGTTTTTAAATTTGAAAGTTTAAAAATTATAACTTTTAAACTCACTTTCCTAATTCCTTTAATACCCATTTTATTTTTTCCGAAACCCCTTTTATATTTGTCGGAATATTTTTCATCGCCTCCCTTGTTTCAGAAGATCCATATCCGAGAGATTTTATTGCAAGCATCACATCGCTACTGTCTTTTAGGGAAGTACCCTCTTCAGAAATATCGCCAATTTTGTCTCTTAGTTCGAGTACTATTTTTTCGGCATTTTTCCTTCCTATGCCAGAAACCTGAGTTAAATAAGATAAATCTTTTTCCGCTATTGCCTTTTTGAGAGTTTTTGCAGGAGCTACTCCCATTATGGCAATTCCTTTTTTGGGTCCAATCCCTGACACAGATATTATTTTTTCAAAAAAATCGAGGTCATCTTGCTTTAGGAATCCGTATAGGTCAAGAGAGTCTTCTTTTACAGATAAATAAGTCCAAAGTTTTATTTCTTGTTCTGTTTTGTTTTCCATCTCAAAAAGAGTGTCTGAACTGACAAAAACCTTAAATCCGATACCCAAAACATCTATTACAATGAATTTATCGCCAATATGGGAAATTTTACCGCTAATCTGTTTTATCATAATTTTAAGTTTCGCATATTTTTTCTTTTTTTGCACTTATTTATTTCACCGATAGACAAACCCTTGCTTTTTGCGTAAATGTATTATAATATCTTAAAAAACGTTTGGATTTGCGTTTTTTGTTCATAAATTATAAATCCTAAATCATAAAACATAAAAAAATGGCAATAACAAAGTCAGCAAAGAAAGCGATTAAGTCATCTTCTAAGAAGAGAGTTTTTAATTTAAGGAGAACTGGGGTGATGAAAGATTCCATAAAAGAGATAAAGAAACTTGTAGCAAAGAAAGATGCCGAGGGTGCTAGAAATCTTTTGTCTGGAGCTTATAAGGCCATTGATAAAGCTGCCAAGAGGGGAGTCATCAAGAAAAATAACGCGAATCGAAAGAAATCCAAACTTGTAAAAATGATAAAAAGGGTTTCTACAAAGTAATTAAAGAAACTTTAAAATCCCCCGCACTAAAGATTGGTGTGGGGGATTTTGCATTACGTCAGATATATTTTCCTATGTTTTAAACTAAAAATAATCAACCCCAATCTGTGGATAACTTGCTTTGCCAATAGAGGGGGGGGGTGGTACAATAAACGCATATGCAAGAAAACAACAAAAAAATATTGTGGGTATTTTTAGCTTTACTGTTAACTCTCTCCCTATTATTCATTTTCTTTTACTTCATACAAAGCACAAAGATTTCTGAAGAAGACGCTCTACTCCAAAAGGAGAAAGAAAGAGATGCTCTGATAGAAGAACTCTTGAAAGACGAAGGAGTTCCATCACAAATATTAACCGAAGAGGAAAGAAACGATATTGTCCAAGAGCTTCTCAAAGAAGACACCCCAGTGAGCAATATAGACAAGAAGGCCCAGGAGGAAGAAAGGGCAAAGATACTAGAGTCACTCTTACAATAATTAAAAAATTTATTAAATTAGTAGAATAATCAAAATGAATAAAATAAAAACTCTAATCATTTTAGCCCTGATGTTCTTCTCAGGGACATCCTTTGCTGCATGGTCTCAACCGACAGAAGTCCCTCCTGGAGGCAACACAGAGCCCCCAATAAATGTGGGGACAAGCGACCAAATCAAGAAAGCTATGATAGGTGCCACTAAGTTTTGTATATACGATAGTGCTGGAGCTGAAGTAAGTTGTACTCAGAGTTTTACGCCAGGTGGATCTAGTTTTTGGTCAAAAATAAGCACAACACCAAATATAAAAAATGAAAATACAGGTAATGTGTTTATAAACGAAGCAAAAGCAAAAAATAACTGGAAGAATTTGTTTGAAAAACTTACAGTCGGTGGCAAGGTTAAGGCAGAAGGTTTTTGTTTGGGGGACAGTTGTATAAGTATAACACCAGGAGTAGGAGACACTGTTAATAATTGGGCTGTTGAAATAAAAAAAATATTGAGTTTCCCTCAAGCTGCTTGTTCAGACGGTCAAGTCTTGAAGTATCAGAAACCTGCAGGCAGTACAGCGGGAAGCTGGGTATGCAGTAGTTCTGAAACTGGTTTTTGGGAATCGGAAGAAAAGACTTTATCAAACGGCGTTGTTTACGAGTACATAGAAAATAAAAATCCAGGAGGCAACGTTTTGATAAAAGAAATTTTAGAAGCAGGTTCTCTTTTGGTCAATAAGACAGCTAATGTTTTGGGTGTTACCAATACTCGAGGTGGATTAATAATAGAGAAAAAAACAAAAGCACAAACACAAGCTGATCTTCCGACAATGGAGGAGGGAAGGTTGTGGTTAGTAACTGATTTATAATTTTGTGTTCTCAATGCGTTCTCTGCAAACCTTAATAAAACATATAAAAAATGAAAATTAATCTAAAAAAACTTATCTTATTTTTTTCTTTTATTTGTTTTTTGTTTATTTTTTTTCCAGCAACAGGGGAAGCAGCGGAATGCAGAGAGGTTGGGCAGAAACATCCTTCTGCGGGCGAAACAAATAAATGTGGTGACGGTTTTGTAGCGTCAATTACCTGCAAAGATGCAAATGAAAATGTGATTCGATCGGGTGCTAGTGTTAAGGCTCTTAGTAAGATTACTTGCACCATTACAGAATCAGCCACAGGAGTAATACCTATGTCTACGCCTGTTCAGGGCATTAGAAGCGACCTCTATGGTTTTTATGATGTATTTGGAACCAGTTTGTGCTCAAACGGATCAAACAGAGAGGGGGTTGGGAGAAGTGCTAATCAGTCCAATACTTACACGAAAACTTGGACAGTAGAGAATATTAATGGTTCTCGAAAAATATCTGCAAATTCTTACAGAGTAGCTTATTGTTATCCTAATACTTCCGCTTATATTGATTGTGCGTGGAGAAATTGTGGAACTATTCCAGATTTCCTTATCAATGTTTATGGTGCGACGACAAATACTCCCGTAGAGGAAAATCCTCCTTTTGAAGGTCCTGTACAAAACCCAGTGACTGTTACAATTAAATCTGACAGGGATAAAGTCAATTCAGGGGAAAAAGTGAATCTTAGTTGGGAAACAAAAAATGCGAAGAGTTGTACAAGCAATTGGAGTGAAGTCATAGGGACAAACCAAACCGTATTATCGAGGCCTTCTCCAGAGATAAAAGAACAAAAAACCTTCAAAATAAATTGTAAAAATAGTTTAAATCAGGATATTAGTGCAGAAACCACGGTAACGATAAATGATCCAACTCTAAACTTCACAGTCGAGGAAGATTCAGTCGATTACAATACATCAACAACGTTATCATACAAGACAACAAATGCTGCTTCTTGTAAGAGAAGCGACGGATGGACTGGCTCTGGGATAAGCGCCACGAATGTAACTACTGGCAACCTCACCACCTCAAAAACATACAAGGTTGAATGTACTGGAATTAATGGTAATAAAGTAGAAGATACAAAAACCGTAAGTATAAACGCTCCAGAATCCACACTGACGGTTGTTGATAGTAGCGTTGAATATGGTAAAGCCACCACTCTTAAATATACATCCAAAAACGCCACATCCTGTAAACTAAGCGGTGGTACATACAATAATCTTATTCTTAGCTCTATTGCAATTGGAAGCATAACCACAGGAAACTTAAAGGTTGGTACAACATTTAAATTAAACTGTTCAGGACCAGGAGGAGACGCTGGAGAAAAGGAAGTGACCATAAGCATAAACGCTCCAGAGGTTTCGTTAAGCGCTAAAGACAATAAAATAAATTATGATTATAAAGATACCGTAACCCTTACATACAGTGTTAAAAATGCCACCTCTTGTACAAGAACTGGAAACGATTCTTGGAAAGGCTCTTTAAATCCTTCAGCAACAACTGGTTCTTTTGTAAACCTAAGTACAAATGTTGGTTCAATAAAAGAACAAACAACATTTACACTAACTTGTGATGGTCCCGGGGGGAGAGATGTGAAGCAGGAAGTAACTCTGTATTCAAACGCCCCAGAGGTTACGTTAACAACTGACGCAGAAAAGGTTGATTTTAATAAAGCCACATACCTTAGGTATACTGTTAAAAATGCCAAAAGCTGTTACTTTACAAAGAACGGTAGTAATGATGGTTATCTAACGTTATCGAATGGTTCTCATACCTCACCTAATTCTAAATATACGGGCGATTTAAAGGCCGAATATAAATTTGTATTAGTCTGTTTAGATTCTAAGGATAATAAAGAGCAGAAGGACGTAATAATAGGTATAAACCCTCCAGTTGTTACATTAGAGGCTACTAAACAAAATCTTAATTATGGAGAAAAAACCAATCTTAAATATACAGCTAAAAACGCAACATCCTGTACAAAAAGCGGAGATTGGAGTGGCTCGTTACCTCCTAATGCATCATCAGGGGCACTTAGCTCTTCTTGGGACACAGGAAGCTTAACAGAAAGCAAAACCTACAGACTGAATTGTTCTGGCCCAGGAGGTAGTGATGTTGAAAAAGAGGTAGTTGTTTCTGTTGCAGAACCAGGAGCCCCAACTCTAAATTTCATAGTCGAGAACGATTCAGTCGATTACAATACATCAACAAAATTAACATACACGACAACAAACGTTACTTCTTGTAGGAGACTTGGGGATTGGTCAGGTAGTTACACAAGTGCATCAGGTTTCCCTACTGGTAATCTTTTTACCTCAAAAACATACAAGGTTGAATGTATTGGAATAAATGGTGCAAAAGTAGAAGATTCAAAAACTGTAAGCATAAAACCACCAGAAGTCACTCTGACGGTTGGTCACGGTTTTGTTGATTACAACACAGCCACAACAATCAGATACACCGCCAAAAACGCCACATCTTGTACAAGAAGTGGTACTGGTTGGTCGGGTACTTTAGCTCCTGGAACATTAGGAACCCTTGACTCTTCTCAGTCCACAGGAAGCTTAAGAGAAAGCAAAACCTTCACACTGTCTTGTGAAGGTCCCGGGGGAAGTGATTCAAAGAGCGTGACCGTGAATGTCGGGGCTTGTGTTGATACAACATGGACTCCTGACCCTGCAACAAGATGCACTACAGAAACTTTCACCCAAACGGGTACAGAGTGTGGTTCGACTAGAACAGGTATTAGTGGAACAAAAGATTGTAGTTTGCCTTTAGATTCACCAACTTTAAACTTCACAGTCGACAAAGAACTCGTTGATTATAATACGCCAGCAACACTAACATACACGACAACAAACGTTATTTCTTGTAGGAGACTTGGGGATTGGTCAGGGGATTGGTCAAGTAGCTACACAAGTTTATCAAGTTTCTCTACTGGCAACCTCACCACCTCAAAAACATACAAGGTTGAATGTATTGGAATAAATGGTGCAAAAGTAGAAGATTCAAAAACTGTAAGCATAAAACCACCAGAAGTCACTCTGACGGTTGGTCACGGTTTTGTTGATTACAACACAGCCACAACAATCAGATACACCGCCAAAAACGCCACATCTTGTACAAGAAGTGGTACTGGTTGGTCGGGTACTTTAGCTCCTGGAACATTAGGAACCCTTGACTCTTCTCAGTCCACAGGAAGCTTAAGAGAAAGCAAAACCTTCACACTGTCTTGTGAAGGTCCCGGGGGAAGTGATTCAAAGAGCGTGACCGTGAATGTTGGGGATTGTGTTGATACAACATGGACTCCTGATCCTGCAACAAAATGCACCACAGAAACTTTTACCCAAACGAGCAATTGTGAAAAAACAAAACTAATGACAGGAACAAAAGATTGTAGTTTGCCTTTTGTCGATTTTGTTGATATCGGATTTCGTGTTAAGCATGATGATAAAGAAATAAAGATAGCTTTTGATCCAAAGGGTGTCCTTACATCTCCGCTTCGAATGACAAAAAAAGAAGGTAATAATGTTGTTATGTATGGTGTCTCTTTGATTAAGGCAAATAGCGAAACGACTAGCTCTTTAGACTATAAAGAACTTAAACAATTAATTAGAAGCAATGGTACTGATGTTGAAACATGGGGTATTGATATTTATGATTTCAACAATGACAGCATACCTGATTTTGTGACAGCAAATAAGAAGGCTTCCTCAATTTCTGTTTTTTTGAGTAATCAAAATGGGACTGAAAATATCGATGGTTTTAAATACAATGTATCTGAATTTTCAGTTGGATGGAGACTACGCAAAGTAAAAATAGGGGATTTGGACGGTGACGGAAAGGCTGATATAGTTGCTGTCGGTGATGACAGAAATGTTTCGGTTGTTATGAACAAGGGTGATAATACATTTAAACAGCCTATCTATTTTGGAACAGACTCTCCTTATTTCCAATATTTGGATATTATTGATATAAATGGAGATGGAAAGATTGATATCGTGGCGGGGACTCCAGGAATTACTGTTTTGAAAAATGGCGGTTTGAAAAATGACGGAAATCCAAATTTTGACGAACAATTCTCAACCAATTCTGTCGCACAAGCATACTTAACAGCGGGCAAAATAAATAATGATACATTTGGTGATGTTGTTGCTTCTGATTTTAATACAAGTACGATTGCAATAATGCTCGGAAATGAAGATGGTGAATTAGAAAAGAAAAATACATATTACACGCTACCTTATCCAGGAAAACCAATCATTGCCGATTTTAACAATGATGGAATTTCTGATTTAGCTGTAGCGTCATATTCTGCTGGTTTAAGTAACGGGGTCTATTATGACTACCAATCTCCTGTTTTTAGTATTTTCTTAGGAAAAAACAACGGTGAATTTGAGGAAAGAAAAGATTATGGAACGAGGTATATAGACGATTTAGTTCTAGATATTTTGGGTTCCGCTACAATTGATTATAATAATGATGGCAAAAAGGACATTGTCTTATTATGTAATCGTGGTTATCTTATTATTTATTTAAATAAAGGTGATGGCACATTTGAATCATTGCCAAAAATACATAGATATACCCCTGGCATGGAGAAATCAGATACCTTAATATCTTTTAGTATGCGTAATGATGGAAAGATAAATGATTTGCTTTTTTCTAAAGGAGATGCAATTGGTTTCTTTTTGGTTAAACAACAGAGTGGTTCAAATTCATCACTTTCTTTTTTAAGACCAGAGGGGGCATCAAAAGTTTTGATTAAAATAAAAGATGAACATTTCTGGCTAAGAGAATATAAATAAGTTTAGAAAAGATAACTTTTTAATCTTCTATAAAGCGCTTAATGCAGTTTTACTTATTTTGCATATTATCCTATATTTAATGAGGTAAATTTAGTTAGTCTTTTCTTAGACCTGCCTGACTTGCCTGACGCCCTCATAGTTTAATGGATAGAATAGGAGCTTGCGGAGCTTCTGACGTAGGTTCGATTCCTACTGAGGGCATAAATTAATAAAATTAACATATGTTAATTATGCCCTCAGAACAATGCAACTGCTTGCATTGTGTTAGGAATCGAAAAGCTTCTCCCTTATTCCGATGAGTTTTAACGAAATCGGAATGGGAAAGCTATACAGTCCTCGTAGAGGAAGATATCCTACTGAGGGGTATAAAAACAAAAAAGTCCCGATGATAATCGGGGCGATTATTCGAATAAAGTGAGGATTCCGTCAATCGTTTTTTTGTAATAATTAAAATTTTAGAAATTCCGACAAAACGTCGGCAATCTGTATTTCATGATGCTCTTCAATTAAATATCTTGATAGATAGTTTCGGACAAGATCTGTCTCTATTTCACCTAGTGGTAGTATTATCTGTGGCATGAATGTTCTGTCTGATTTTATTGAGAGTTCGTTGGTTCTTTTTATGCCATGGCATCCTTGTTCATAGATGCAAAATGATTCTATTCTGTTGTATGGGTATAGGGAATCTTTAACGATTATACCCTTTGGTGTAAGTCTTATTGTAAGTATCTGAGGCCCTTTAATTTTTAGCATTATTATTGTAAAACTTGAGACAATAGCAAAGATAGCAAGAAGATAATTGCTGTAATATATAGAAACTAGAGAAGTTACAAAACCCAAAAGAGCAACAGTCCAAAACCAGTCATTGGTCACATGATGATGCTTGTGTTCATAGGCCTCCCATGATATTTCAGCCGTTCTTGGTATTGGATTAATGATTTCTGGTTGGTTGTACATTTTTGAATTAGATATTTACTATTAACAAATTATAGCATATTCATTGTAAACATAAACAAAAAATATACTATTTGGTGAGTTTTGTTTTTTGATTACGAAAAGTAGAGCCTGCCTACCAGACAGGCAGGCCTGTCTACCTCTACCTATTTACCGATAGGTAGAGGTAGGGACTCGAACATTACATGTTCAGTACACCTTTTGGATTTTTTATTTCTCCGTCAGACGACGGAACACAAAAACCCTCAAAAGGTCTTCTCGTCCTCTTTTAAAGCAAAGAAATTTGTTTTAAACTCCTTCGCTTCGCTACGGAGGGTAGAGGACTCGAACCTCTAAGGGCTTTCACCCGCTAGTTTTCAAGACTAGTGCCTTACCATTCGGCGCAACCCTCCTTTTTTATTATATTAGATAAGTGTATTGATTTTTATATATTTTTCAACATCTAACTAATATTTTCTCAACCAACTGTTTTCTAAATAATGTTCTTCATAATGACAATTAGGACAAATAATTTCTAAATTTTTGTAATTATTATCTTTATTGTTTCTGTTTTTGTGATGAATTTGTAGTATTTCATATTTATCATAACCACATTTTTCACACTTTTCTCCTCTGTCGTTCATTAATCTTCTTTTTATAATTCGCAGTGAACTTACCTTATCCTTTGGTCTTCCAATTTTGTATCTTATACCCGCCCTGTTTTTATTTGAACATTTCCTACTACAAGTTTTTTTGTTTAGGCCAGCTAAAATTAATTTACCACAAATTATGCAAGGTTTTTCTTTTCTCAGGGACATGCCATAGCACACGGAGCTACAGTAAATTTTTCCTTTATTTTTTTTAATTTGTGAGGGTCTCTTGTAGATTGGTTTTGAGCAAACGGAGCATATACTATTTGGATTTCTTTTATACTCGGACACTAATCCAGTATACCACAAAAGGATTTTAAAAGAAATTATTTTTTCTCGCCTTTATTCTTTTTGTGTTATATATTAAAAGGATGAGATTGCTTGGCATAGATTATGGTACAAAAAGAGTAGGTATTGCTTTGTCTGATGAGACGGGGGTTTTTGCATTTCCTCATTCAGTTTTAAAGAATAATAAAGATTTAATAAAAAAAATTACAGAAATTTGCAAAAGAGAAAAAGTGGTTAAAATAATTTTAGGAGAATCGTTGGACTACAAAGGTAAAGATAATAGCATTATGAGAATGGTTGCTGTTTTTAAAAATATTTTGGAAAAAGAAACTGGTTTAAACGTTGTCTATGAAAACGAGTCTATGAGTTCTGCTGAGGCAGAGAGGATCCAAGGAAAAGGGGAGATGCTTGATGCTTCCGCCGCTGCCATTATATTGAAAAGTTTTATAGACAAACAAAAGTTTAGTTTGTGAAAATAGATTTATTTTAAATTGTCTTGTTGTTTTGGCGGATAAGTCTGCCGTCGCTATATAAAAAATGAATCGAATTAAAATCATTTTTTGATTGGTTCCTATTCTTTGTCGTGTTATAATTAAATAAATGGTAAAGAAATCTTTTTTGGAATTTTTTCCTGTACCAAAGTATTTAGATTTTCCCTCGATGGGCTTGGATATTTGTTCCCATTCAGTTAGGTTTGTCGAAATTATTCCGACAAGGGATGGTCTTCGCTTGGGTAGACATTTTAAGAGAAGTGTTCAACCTTTTGAGAATGAAGGACAAGACGAGGCGATGATAAAGACCCTTACAGATATTCAAAAAGAATATAACATAAGAATGGCACATATTTCGCTCCCAGAAGAAAAATCTTATTTTTTGAAATTCAGGCTACCTTATATGAGAAAAAGTGAAATTAGAGAAAGCGTCGAGCTTCAGTTGGAGGAACATATTCCTTACTCTCCCGATGAGCTTGTTTTTGACTATTCTGTAATATCCGAAGTATCTGGGGTTGGGGGGTATATTGATATAAGTGTTGCTGTCTTACCAAAAACCGTAGTTGAATCATACGAGAGAATAATGGATCTCTCTGGGATAACCCCGCTTTCTTTTGAGGTTGAAGCAGAATCAATGGCCAGATCGCTTGTTCCAAAAGACTACGATGGGACAATGATGATTGTGCGTGTAGGAAGGACGACATCAGTTTTGTCTATTGTTAGCAGAGGAGTTGTTTGGTTTGGATATACAATGAAAATGGGTGGTGATTTTTTCACCAGAGCAATAATGGATAATATGAATTTGAGTGAAGACGATGCGAATAAGTTAAAATTTTCGAAAGGACTATTAAGAACTCCAGAAAATCAAGAACTCCTTTTTTGTCTCGCGCCCTCTATTTCCAGTCTTCGTGATGAGATAATAAAACATTATTGGTACTGGAATGCACACAAGAGTCCTGGTAACGAAAAAGATATAAGTAAGATATTGCTCTGTGGTTCTCAGGCATCAATTCCTGGTATTTCAGAATATTTATCTTCAAGCTTGGGAATATCTGTTGATATTGGAAATCCATGGGTGAATCTTTTTCTTTTTAAAGATGAAATTCCTGATATGCAATTAAATAAATCACTTGAGTTTTCAACAGCCATCGGTCTTGCTCTGAAGGAAGAAGAGAGGTGCGAACGTTTTTTTTGTAAAAAATTTTCAAAGAAATGATAAATTTGATAACTCAAAAAGAGAGAACAAGAATTAGAAAAGAATATTATTTAAGATTGTTTACGGTAATAAGTATAATGTTTTCTATCTTAACAATCTCCGCGATGATTCCATTGGTTATTTCTTATTTTATTGTTTCTTCTAATTTTAGTTACCTCAATGAAGTTTCGGCGCAACTGTCTGAAAGTGAAAGTTTTAGAGAGACGGCAGATATTATTGCTCTCATAAAAGATACAAACAGAAAAATAACATTGATTAATAATCCAATGGGAACCACGAAGAGAGAAAATTTAATGGGTGTTTTTTCTTCTGTTTTCCAAAAAGCATTGAAATTTGAATCGAAGATAAAAATAAATAGTCTTGTTTATGAACAAGTTCAAATCAAAAAAAATACTAATACTTCTTCTGCGACAACTTCACGACAAATTAAGGAATCAGGTATTCACAAAGTTTATCTTCGTGGCAAAGCTGAAACAAGAGAGGTTTTTTCTGGTTTTTTAAAAGAGTTAGAGAGGGACAAAAATTTTGCTTCTATTGATTCGCCTGTATCTAATTTAATTAATAGCAATGATATTGATTTTAATTTAATAATGACGTTGAAAGACAAAAATTTTTAAATTATGGATAAACACGAAGAAAAATTAAAAAATGTTTTGTTTTGGGCCTTACTCTTTAACGCCTTGCTTGTTTTGGGATATTATTATTTTTTGAACAATATAAGAGGAAAACAGAATGTGGAGTTTGAAAAGATTGTCGGGCAGATAAAAGAAATGGAAATTATTCAAGCCAATCATTCTATTTACAAAAAGGTTATAAATGAAACCAAGGCAGAAAGAGAAAAGGTTAATTTTTATGTTTTAAATAAAAATAGCGTGGCTAATTTTATTGAAGATTTGGAGATGTTTGCGAAGCATGCTGGGATTGAATTAAGTAAAAGTGTTAGCGTTGAGAAGCAGGTTCCTCAGGTTCGTGAAAATATGCTTAAATTTTCTTTGAGAGCAAAAGGAAAACAAAAGGATGTTTATTATTTTATGTCTATTTTAGAAAACATTCCCTATAAACTTAGATTTAAAAAATTAGCAATAGCTACTAGTGATATGGGGAGCGTTAATTCCTCTCAGTTACCATTGTTTAGCGGAGGGACACCATCTGAAAAAGGAGATGTCTGGGTTGGGGAAGCAAATTTTGAAATACTTAGTTATATAAATGAGTAATGAATTTATTTTTTTAAAAATATGAAAGAGAAATTTTTATCTTTTTTTGACAGGGATAAAACAAAAAAGGAACCTAATCCTGAGAGAGACTGGTTCTTTATTATTATATTATTTGTTGTTGGTTTATTTTTTGTTTTTATTTTTTATGATGATGTTTTTGGTTTAAGTTTGATTAATTTAAACAAAGTTAATATTGATATTGGTGCAAATCCCTCTGAGGTTTCGATAGAATTAATTAAAAAAGAGAAACTGGAGAGATTGTTAATCCCCTGGGTAGAGAGAGAAAATAAATTTGGAGAACTTTTTCAAGAAAGGCCTGATTTTGACTTTCTTAGATAAATTTTGTATTGTTTTATCGTAAATTATTAGATTGCTCTTGTCTTTTCCGCCAGGAGCGGACCTGTCTAGGACGGTCAATAGATAAGGATTTGGTTAGATTTGAAAAATGTTCTGTAGTTGTGTTTTGCTCTCGTAGTTCAATGGATACCCGCCCGACCAGAACGACTGGTCGTTCGGGCGGGGAACAGGAGACTTCGAGAATGATTGTTTGATTCGTGTCGTGTTTTAGTTCAATGTTGCTCTCGTAGTTCAATGGATAGAACAGGAGACTTCTAATCTCCTGATGTAGGT
>CAZYTH010000004.1:0-89639 GCA_964649715.1 uncultured Candidatus Saccharibacteria bacterium | reverse complement strand
TGAGAGAGAGGAGTGAACTAAATACATTAAACAGATCCTTGGGGGTCTGTTTTTTGTGGGGTAAATTTATTGAAAAAAAGGGGGGGGGGAAGGGAATTAACTTGAAAATTTGTTATCTTTATATTTCTACTATAGTGTTATTTCAATTGGAATAATACTATAGTAGGTCGAAAGAACAGTGATAAGGGTTTTGAAAAGTAACTATTTTGTAAGCTCTTTTACTGCATCTGCCGTGATGCTTATGGTGTCGTTTCGGTGAGAGATTGAGCCTTTTATTGCAATTATTTTATCAACCACGAATAAGTCTTTAAATTGAGAGAGGATTTTCGGAAAAACAACCACCTCTATTGTGTCATTAAAGTCGCCGAGTTTTACAAACGCCATCGTTTCAGCTTTTTTAGTGGTAATTGTTTTTACTTCAAGAATAATTCCGCCAGCGACGATTGGCTTGCTGTTCGGGAGAGTTTTTAGATAAGCAATCGTATTTTCTTTCTTTTTGAATTTGTCTTCAAAGGCTTGAAGAGGATGTCCAGAGATATACAAACCCAAAAGCTCTTTTTCCCATCCGAGCCTTTCTGTTAATGTCGCAGGGGGGAAGTCTTTTAGTTTTAGTTCTGGAGTTGTTGATTCTTGTAGTAGACCAAAGAGAGAGGCCTGAGCACCGTTGTCTTTTGAAAGTTCTTTGTTGAAGGAAAGAGAGTTGTCCATGTTTTGGAGAAGCATTCCGCGTTCACCAAAATTATCTAATGCTCCACCTTTTACGAGTGCTTCTAGCGATTTTTTATTTAGATTTCTGTGTTTTATTCTAGAAAGAAAATCTCCATATGTTTTATACGGGCCATTTTTCTTTCTTTCTTCAATTATAAAGGTGGCTATTTCGGTGCCGAGATTTTTTATAGCATTAAGACCGAATCTTATTCTGTCTCCAGTGTATTCTCCCTCTTCTTTTGAATGTTCTTTCCATTTGATTACGGTAAATCCTATTTCGCTTTGATTCACATCGGGGGGGAGAACAGGTAAGTTCATTCTTTTACACTCCGTAATAATATCAGCAATCTTATCTAGGTCATCAGACTCAGCAGTAAGAACAGCGGTCATATATTCCGCGGGAAAATTCGCTTTCATATATGCGGTTTGGTATGCGACACGCCCATAGCTTGCAGCATGTGCCTTGTTGAAACCATAAGCGGCGAATGGTTCTATTAAACTCCAAAGTTCGTTCGCTTTTTCTTTTGCAAGACCGTTTTTTTCAAAACCAGCGAGGAGTTTTTCTTTTTGTGCAGCCATTTCTTCTGGAATTTTTTTGCCCATTGCTTTTCTTAGCTTATCGGCTTCAAGCCATGAATATCCTGCCAGCTTGATGGCAATGAGCATAACATCATCCTGATAGGTAATCACACCAAAAGAGTTCTTTAGTATCTCCTCAAGTCTTGGGTCTAGATAACGGACCAATTTCGGGTTGTTTTTCCTCTCTACGTATAAGGGAATAGATTCTATCGGACCAGGTCTATAGAGTGCCACCATTGCGTTTATATCGTGTATGGTGGAGGGTTTGAGTTCTTTCAGGTACTTTGTCATTCCGTCACCGTTTAATTGAAATAGGCCCATAGTTTCGCCTCTAGCGAGCATCTCAAAGGTCTTTTTATCGTCCATTGGCATATTATCAATATCAACATCTACTCCATGTATTTCTTTGACTAATTTTACAGCATCTCCAAGTATTGCTAGGTTTCTTATCCCAAGAAAGTCGAATTTTAGAAGCCCCATGTCTTCGACAACATGCATGTCGTATTGAGTTATGACCTTTTGTGCACGAGGTTCAACTTGGAGTGGGACCCAGTCGGTGAGTGTTGTTGGAGCTATCACAACACCCGCGGCGTGGACACTGCAATGGCGAATTGTTCCCTCAATTTTCATCGCAAGATCTAGGATTATTTTTGTATCCTTTTCATTTTCGTATGCTTCTTTTAACTCAGGAACATCTCTCATTGCTTTTTCAATGGTCATCGGAAATCCTTGCGCTCCCATCGGTATCATTTTTGATATCCTGTCTCCAATTTCATATGGATAGGCTAAGGCTCTGGCAACATCTCTTACTGAACCTCGTGCCATCATGGTTCCGAATGTTCCTATTTGTGCCACTTTGTCTTCTCCATATTTTCTTTTTGCATACCCAATTACTTCGTCGCGTCTATTGTCGGCATAATCCATATCAATATCAGGAGCTGAAGGTCTTTCGGGATTCAGAAATCTTTCGAATGGTAGGTTAAATTCTATCGGGTTAACGTTTGTGATGAAATTTAGATATGTAACGATGGAGCCTGCAACAGATCCCCTGATGTTTGTTAGTATTCCGTTCTCTCTTGCAAATTTGAGAAGATCTGCCACAACAAGAAAATAGGGTGAGTAACCCTTGTCTTTTATAACTTTGAGTTCGTATTCAATTCTACTTACGATCTCTTCTGTTGGTTTTAGTCCTCTTTTTTCAATTCCAACAAAAGTTAATTCTCGAAGTACATCATCAGCTGTTTTTTCTTCAGGAAGATCTATTTTTGGAAAAACCCAACTTCCAAATTTGAAATCGATATCGGTCATGTCTGCTATTTTTACAGTATTATCTATTGCGTCTGGGGTTTCTGAGAAATATTCGTTGGCTTCTTTTGTGCTTATAAAAGCAAAATCTTCTATTGCGTTAGAAAGACGATCCTCATCAGTCACATCAGTGTTTGTTTGAATTGCGACAAGCGTGTCGTGTGCTTTATTATCTTCATGCCTTAGATAATGAGAATCTTGTGTTCCCACCAGAGGTATATTTAGTTCTCGTGCTAGTTTTATCAATTCATTTTTTATTTCCGTTGAACGTTCAAGTTTTGGATGATGCATTATTTCAATAAAATAATTTTCTTTTCCAAAAATATCTTGATATTCAAGGGCAATTGCTCGAGCGAGTTCGTGGTCTTTGTTCCAGAGGGCTTGGGATATTTCACCACCGAGACATCCAGACATACAAATAAGTCCTTTTGAATGTTTTCTTAGAAGTTCTCTGTCCATTCTTGGTTTGTAGTAGTATCCTTCAAGATTTGAAAGTGTGACAGCTTTTACTAGATTTTGATAACCTTCTTTGTTTTTTGCTAGAAGACTGAGGTGGTATCTTCGGTTATCTATGTTTGGTCTTTTGTCAAAACGAGAGTTATTTGCCATATATGCTTCAACACCAATGATTGGTTTAATTCCTTCTTTTTTGGCTATTTTAAAAAATTCAATAGCACCATGTAAATTTCCATGATCTGTTATGGCAATAGCGGGCATCCCGTCTTGTTTGGCGAATTTTATAATATCCTTTGGTTTAGATAAACCATCAAGCAGGGAGTAGTGTGTATGGGTGTGAAGATGAACGAATTTATGCATAAAAATTTAAAACTTAAAACGAAAAAAGTAATTCGATAAAAAATGTAAAATATAAATTTATTTTACATTTTTCACTTTTAATTTTTAGTTTCCATATTATACCAGTTAAAGAAGTTAATAAAAAAGATTGCCTAACTTATGAAAAATGTGTTTAAAAAATAAAAATCCCCGCATTTTTTATGCGGGGGAAAATTACGTAAACAGAAAATAAAAAATAATGGCTCAATTAACACTTTTTTGGAAAATCTTCTGGTTTAGCATTCGTTTATATCACATGTGAAATCCTATCAACTCTTGAAAGTTTCCTTGGACTTTTTCTGAATAATTTCTGAAATTCTATGGTGATGCAAGATACCTCATCTCATTATTCATTTGTGTGTAAATCTCTTTACAGAAGTTTAGGAATTCTTTTTGTGGTACATTGAGAACTTCTGCCATACCAAGAAGATCATCATTTCCTCCGGCGCAAAGTGTTTTTGAGAACATATTTTCTGTGATTTTTCTTTTAATAATATCGACAGCTTCTTCGCCGCCAACGATTGGTGGAATTTTTAGTTCATGTTTGATGTGGTGGTACGCAAGTAGAGCGAGAGCTATTTTGTAAAATAGGTCTTTGTTCATTTTTCCTCCTGTTGTTTTGTGTGGAACTTACAAGTTCTTTCGTGTTGCACACACTCAAAGCCGATGTTTTTTTCTTTGGTTATAATTATCCTGATATCTTTTAAACTGGTCTCAGGAAAGAATTCTTTCGCACTTTTGAAAATTTCTGATAAAGATAAGCCATTCTCTGTATCTTTTGGCCAGCACACAGCCCGACAGAAGGTTTGCTTGCAATCGCATCTCATTTTTTTACCTCTCTTGTTTTTCGGAACGGTATTTTGTGATTTCAATGACTGAATAAAGTGGTATGTAATTGTAATATTTTATTCCATAATCTTTTTCAATCACAATAACAGACGTAATGAAAGCTTTCGGACACTTGCTACATTTAACCAAAACCCTTTCTCCTGCACGAAAGAGATTATTTGTTCTTTCAAAAATAATAAAAATATCAGTATCTGGTTTTTCTTCTGGTGCCACGGAGAGGTAACTTGTTTTTCTGTCTGTATTTTCAAAAGTTATTTCACCTGCGGTCGTTATTTTTCCAGGAAATAAATAGTAATCTGGGGTAAGTTGCTTGGTCTCATTTACGCTCTTGTTCTGTGGGATTAAATAAAATAATCCAAAAATTAAAAAAAGAAACAAAAAAATATATTTCATATGGTCTCCTTTTCAAATAACAAATTTAGTAAAAAATAACATTAAATATGAGTGATGTCAAAATTTTTTAAGAAGATTTTTTTGTGCAGTTAATTTATCAGACAAATAGGTTTATCTAAATACATTGACCTGTTTTCTTGTGGCTAATTATTTGTTAGAATATACAAATAATGAATATAGGAATATTTGATTCTGGCTTAGGTGGGCTTCTTATTTTCAAGAAGCTCATAAAAGAATTTCCTGAACATAATTTTGTTTATTTAGGAGATATTAAACGTTTACCCTATGGCAATAGGTCTGATGAGGTGATATTTGATTTTACAAAGAGTTCGATTGAGTATCTTTTTGATAAAAAAAAATGTGAGTTAGTGATTATTGCGTGCAATACCGCATCCGCAAAGTCTTTGAGAAGGATTCAGAGAGAGGTTTTGCCAATAAAATATTTTCAAAAAAGAGTTTTGGGTGTAATAATTCCAACCGTTGAAAAATCTGTTGGGATTGTTTCAGAAAAAAAAGAAAAAAGAATAGGAATTTTAGCTACAATGGCGACCGTAAATTCAGGAACTTATAAAAAAGAGATAATAAAACTTGAACCAAAAATAAAAGTTTATGAGAGTCCCGCTCCGTCCCTTGTTACTCTAATAGAAAATGGGGAGATAAAATATATAGAACCAATTTTGAAAAAATATTTAAAACCGCTTCTTGATAAAAAAATAGACACTCTTATTCTGGGTTGTACTCATTATCCGATTATAAAGGGTATCGTCAAAAAGAATGTTCCTAAAAATGTAAAAATAATCTCGCAGGATGATATTATTCCAGGAAAGCTTAGAGATTATTTATCAAGACATACAGATATTGATCGCAAAATAAAAAAGGAAGGCAAAAGAGAGGTTCTTGTTACCGAAGTTACTGATGCTTTTAAGAAGACCGCTAGAAGGTGGTTTGGAAAGGGGATTCAGCTTGAGTTAGTAGGCCTCTAATTATGGAAGAGTTTGAATGGTATGTTGGAATAGATGAAGTGGGGAGGGGGCCTCTTGCGGGTCCTGTGACTGTTTGTGCTGTTGCATTAAGAAGCAGAAACACACCAATTCTCAGGGGAATAAAAGATTCAAAAAAACTTACAGAGAAAAAAAGAAGAGAATGGGTGGACCGCATAAATAGCGAAATAGAGTTGGGTGATATTATTTTTTCATTGCAGTCTTCTGATCACGGAACCATAGATGAATTGGGTATTACAGAATCAATTAATTTAGCCATTAAGGAGGCACTCAAAGAGATATCTTTGAAACCTGACACCTGTAAGGTCTTACTTGATGGCGGGTTAAAAGCACCAGAAAAATATCCCCACCAAGAGACGATCATAAGGGGTGACGAAAAGGAACAAATAATTGCCACCGCTTCGGTTTTGGCCAAGGTACACAGAGATGCTTTTATGTGTGAGCAGGCGATATTATATCCCAAATATGGTTTTGGGGAGCACAAGGGATATGGAACAAGTGCTCATTACGAAGCCATCAAAAAATATGGCCCTTGTAAGATTCACCGCAGGAGTTTTTTGGGTAATTTTTTATGATAGAATGTGTTTATTAAAAATTAATTTTTAACTTTTTTAAAAATGTTGAAACCAAGAGAGAATGCAATATCGTGGGATGAGTGTTTTATGAGAATAGCGAGGACAATTGCCGAAAGGTCTAAGGACCCATCTACTCAGGCTGGAGCAGTTATTGTTTCACCTGACAATGTAGTTGTGGGTGTTGGTTACAACGGACTTCCGAGGGGTTTAAAAAATGAGGATTTCCCATGGGATAGGGAGGGGGATTTTTTGGACGTAAAATATACATATATTTGTCATGCGGAAGAGAACGCAATATTTAACTCTAATAACACAACAAAGGATTGCAAAATATACTGCACACTCTTTCCTTGCAACGAATGTACAAAATCGATAATTCAAAATGGAATTAGAGAAGTAATCTTTGGAAGTGATAAATATCACAATGATCCTGTTTGGGTTGCATCAAGAAAAATGTTGGATAATGCTAGTATCGCATATAGACAGTATTTTTCTGATTGGAGTAAATAAAATTTATTTTTTATCTGTATTAGAAAAGAGATTAAATCTTTTTAATTCTTTTCCCCAGGACATAATTGGAATGTCTTGAAAATAAGTCATAGCATAGTCCTCTTTGTGTGTAATATTTAAAAATTCTGAATAAGAATTAATGGCGTTTTTTATTACCCTATCATACTCTCTTTTAAATATTTTTAGGAACTCAATTGCCCCATCTTTTTCTACTCCATTTGTAATCTTCTCCTTTTCATATGAGAAATAGTCATAATAACCTCCTTCTTCCATGTTTTTAATTATGTTTTTTATGGAAAAATTTTTACCTCTGAAGTGGGCCATTATTTCATCTTTTATTCTTTCTTCCTTTGTTTTGAGCATTTCTATGGAGATTTTCATAAAAAATCTTTCCCTTTTTTGTAAATCTTTTAGAGAGTCTGCATTTTTTATTTTATTAATTAATTTATTTGAATCCAAATATTTTTCTTTTTTTTGGAGTGTCTCGTCGAAAATGTTTTTAATTGCGTGGCCCTCTTCGTGTATTCTGACAGAGTCGTCATGCGTTAGAGACCCTCTTTCAATACTTATTATTTTATGGGAAGGAAAATATGTTCCTGCTGAAAGTTTTTTATCTTTTTTTGTTGCTTTTGAATAATCTTCATCAGAACAATATAGATGTATCGTCAGTCCTCCGAATCTTATACCAATCTTTTTTTTGGTCTTCCAAAAAATTTTGTATATATTTCTTCGCCATTTTTTGCATGTTCTTTAAGTCTTTTTATTTCCTTACTTCTCTTTTCGTATTCCCTTATCCCCCTAAAAATTTTTTCTCTTTGTTTTCCTGGTAAGCCGATGTCTTTAATTTTTTGTTCTGCATATCTCTTTATGTCTTCTATTTTTAATTCAGGTTCAGAAATTATTCTTTTTATTAAATCATCGATTAGGTGAGTTGTTTTTTCTTTTTGTTCTTTTCTTTTTTGCATAAAATCAACATAAGCCTCAAACCTATTTGTTCCGCCACCTGCTTGTTTTAATTTTTTGAAATCTTCTTCTGGATTAAATGACATGTTTAAATAATTTTAAAAATATCTTACAATCAATATAATAGTATAATTATAGATCAATTATTACTTTTTATGAATTTTACAAAAAAAATTTTATTTGTTTTTATTTTTTTGTCTTTTTTTAATTATTCTTCGGCCAGAGAAAGCATAAAGAGCTTTGACGTTGAGGTCAGGGTAAACAAAGATTCTTCTATAAATGTAATTGAAAAAATAAATTACGATTTTGATAATTTAAGTAATGGCAGGGAGCTTCATGGTCTATATAGAGATATACCAAGAAAATACAAGGCGGATTATGGAAATTTTAATTTTTATTTTTCTGATGTATCTGTAAATACAGATAACTATGAATTTTATAAGTATGGAAAATATTTGAGAATAGACACAAATCCAGATCCGGACACCCACGTTAATGGGGTTGTTCCGTATATATTCAAATACAAAGTAAATGGGACCATTGGTTATTTTGAAGATTTTGATGAGATATACTGGAATGCGACGGGTGACGAATGGAATGTGCCCATAAATTATGCTTCTGCAAAAGTTGTTTTGCCCAAGCCATTACCCGAAAGCCAACTAAAAATATCTTGTTATCAGGGTGTCAGGGGGAGTAAAGAAAGTTGTCCGCATAGACTATTTAAAAACAACAATCTTGTTGAATCGGTAGTTTTCTTTTCCTCGAGGAACTATGTCCCGCAAGAGGGTCTTACTGTAGCTGTTGGCTTTCCGAAGGGGATAGTCTACGAACCGACAATGTGGGAAAATATTCTAGGCGCTATTTGGGACAACAAGATTTTTATGCTCCCTGTTCTGGTATTTTTTTTGATGTTTTACCTGTGGTACACAAAAGGGCGAGACCCAAAGGGGACTGGAGTAATTATTCCGCAATATGATGTGCCAGATGGGCTTACGCCGATGGAGGTGGGAATGATTATTAATGAGATTAGCCACAACAATGATATCTCAGCAGAAATAATACAGCTTGCGATTAGGGGATATCTCAAAATAAGAAAAATAGGAAACAGTGTTTTGGGTGGTTTGCCGGAAGATTATAGCTTAGAAAAGACCAAGGATGATATGTCTTTTTTACCACCACATCAGAAAAAATTGATGGAATCATTATTTGGAGACGAGGAAATCTTTGCAGAAACGAGAAAGTTGGAGAATGCGGAAAAAGAAATCAGGAATGTGGGTGGAGAGAATATATCAGAGTCCAAGCTTAAAATAAATAAAACTTGGAAGATAATAATCTACGTTTATACTTCGATTGTAGCTTTAACTGCAGTTATAACAATTGTGGGTGGAAGTTATTTACCAGATTCTTATAAATTTATTCCTGCAATGGGAGCGTTGTTGCTTTT
The DNA here is from genome assembly GCA_964649715.1 of uncultured Candidatus Saccharibacteria bacterium. Lineage (GTDB taxonomy): Bacteria > Patescibacteriota > Minisyncoccia > Phycocordibacterales > UBA12445 > UBA12445. The sequence continues at coordinate 80,478 of CAZYTH010000004.1, read as the reverse complement.
TGGAATGATATACATGATACCGATATTATTTGTTTTATTTTTAGGTTTTTCGATTGCGAAAGCGATATTAACAGGAAAAGCAAAAATTATCTCAAGGGATCTTGTCGGAGAGGATACGGGAAATGAAATTTCCGTCGGTTCTTTAAAAAGAGAAATTAGACTTTCTTTGCTTAATGAAAAATTTTATAAAGAAGCATCTTTGATTGAAAATATGGTTAGTGATGTCGTTGTTTCTAAGGGTTATTATGAGGGAAAACCAGGCAGATTTCGTTCTGAATTTACTATCGTTAGTTTTCTAATGGTGGTTGCTTGTTTTTTGGGTGGGGAATATTTGTATAATTACTATGGCGTATCTACAATAATTTCACTCATTTTATCTGCAATAGTTATTGGTGTTACTGGTTATTACATGCCCCGAAAAACCGAAAAAGGGATGGTCACATATGAATATTTGCTAGGTCTTCTTGATTATCTTCGTATCGCCGAAAAAGATAGGCTAGAATTCTATAACGCGCCCGAAAAAAGCCCTGAGCTTTTTGAAAAACTTTTACCTTACGCAATGACACTAGGTGTTTCTAAAATATGGGCCAAGGAGTTTGAGGGAATTTATACAACGCCACCATCTTGGTATAGTGATGTGCAGGGGGGAACATTTAATGCAGGGGTTTTCGCGAGTTCAATAGATTCGTTTGGTTCTTTTGCTGGAGACTCGCTAACATCTTCCCCTGGTAGCAGTAGTGGTTCAGGGGGTGGCGGATCATCCGGAGGGGGTGGTGGTGGAGGTGGCGGGGGAAGCCATTAAACAATTACAAATTATCAATTAAAAATTACGAATTTGGATTGGATAAGTACCATAGACTTGATATCAAGTCTATGGTCTGATATATTTGTTTGACAATGATTAATTTCCACATCATCACGCTTTTTCCAGAAATGTTCGGCTCTTATTTAAATGAGTCGATTTTGAAACGCGCAAAAGAAAATAAATTGATCAATTTTAAGTTTTATAATCCGCGAGATTTTACAATAGATAAACATCATAAAGCTGATGACAGGCCGTATGGAGGTGGCCCGGGGATGGTTATGTATGCGGAACCGATAATTAAAGCAGCCCTAAGGGCTAAGGGCAGAAAGAAAGCAAAAATATTTATAATGTCACCACGTGGTGAGCAGTTTACAAATGAGTTCGCTAAGAAGATTGTAAAAAACAAGAGTGGCGTTAGGGATATTATTTTAATCTGCGGTAGGTATGAAGGCATAGACTCACGGGTAAAGAAAATTTTAAAAGCGGAAGAAATATCTGTTGGCCCTTTTGTGGTTACGGGAGGGGAGTTGCCTGCGATGATTATGATCGATTCGATTTCTAGGCAGATAAAAGGGGTTCTTGGAAAAAATGAATCTATTGAAGAGGAAAGGGTGTCTTCAGGGGAAATGTATACAAGACCCGAGATTTTAAAATGGAAAGGTAGAAAACATAAGGTTCCGAGCGTGCTTTTATCTGGAAACCACAAGGAGATAGAAAAATATAAATTAAAAGGAAAAGATATTCACCCTATTAATTAAAATTTTTTGAGATTCTGTTATAATAAAATTTAGAGATTCGATCTTTGATAATTAAGGAGGGTTTTTGTCTAAATATTACAGACCAAGAAGAGTTAGAAATATTTATAATCCAGGTTCGAAAATACCATATAAATTAAGCAGATATAGGCTTGAGATGTTTATGAATTGTCCAAGGTGCTTTTATCTTGACAGAAGGCTTGGGATAGATAGGCCACCGATTTTCCCAATGACTTTAAACATTATGATAGACGCACTTCTCAAAAAAGAATTTGATTCTTATCGAACAATCGGCAAAAAACATCCAATAATGGAAGAATTCGGCTTAGACGCTATTCCATTTTCCCACCCTGATCTCAATCAATGGCGTGATTCCTTGAGACAAGGGATACAGTTTTTGCACAAAAAAACTAATCTCATTATCACCGGCGGAGTTGATGATGTTTGGATTTCAGGAGACGGCGATATTATCATTGTTGACTATAAAGCTGTACCTAATTCAGACATGGGAGCATTTGATCCTGGGTGGAAAAGAATGTGTGAACGTCAGATAGAGGTATATCAATGGCTCTTCAGAAAAAACGGCTTCACAGTAAAAGATGTCGGATATTTTTTGCTTTGTGTGTGCAAGAAAGATAAAGATGCTTTTGATGGCAAGTTGGAATTTGAGATGAAAATTGTTCCATATGAGGGAGACGATTTTTGGGTTGAGCGTTCAATAATTAATGCGCACTCCTGTCTGAACGCTTCAAAAATACCACCAAGGGGTCAAAATTGCGATCTTTGTCTCTATTGGGACGAGGTAAGGAAAGAAATAAAATAATATTTATCTTTAAAGCGGGCAAAAGACCCGCTTTTTTATTTGGCTTAAAATTGTTATACTTCTACTATTGTTTTTGATTACAAATCTTAAATCTTCTTTATGTCCAAATACTATTCAGGAAAAAGAACAAAGAACATCTTTGATCCAAAATCCAAAGAGCCTTTTAAGTTATCTCGCTCAAGGATAGATCTTTTTTTAAATTGTCCAAGATGTTTTTATTTGGACCGCAGACTCGGTGTAGATAGACCACCAGGATTTCCTTTTAATTTAAATTCCGCGGTAGATACTCTTTTAAAAAAAGAATTTGATGTTCATAGGGCGGAACAAACAAAACACCCCCTTATGGATCATTATGGAATAGATGTGGTACCTCTTCGTGACGAAAGAATGGATGAATGGCGGGATGCGTTGAGGAGGGGAATACAATTTCACCACAAGCAAACAAATCTTCTTATAACAGGAGGGGTGGATGATGTTTGGGTCAATAAGAAAGGGGAGTTGCACATAGTTGACTATAAGGCCACGTCGAAAGAAGAAGAGGTAACACTTGATGCTGATTGGCAGATAGGATATAAAAGACAGGTTGAGATGTATCAGTGGCTATTTAGACAAAATGGTTTTAAAGTTTCAGATACGGCATATTTTGTTTATTGCAATGGGAAAACTGACAGAAAGGCGTTTGACGGCAAGCTCGAATTTGATATAAAAATAATTCCGCACAAAGGAGATGACTCGTGGATGGAAAAGGCGTTGGAAAGAGTGCGTAAATGTCTTGTGTGTGATGAGATGCCAAAACCAAGTCCTGATTGTGATTATTGCACTTATAGAGAATCTGCAGGAGAAATGGAGGGCTTAAATTTATAGTTTTGTTTACCAAAGAAACTTTTTGTGTTAAGTTTTAAGAGGATGGTTCCTAAGGAGGTATTTTTTGAAAGAAATCACATCACTTATTCTTGTCGCTATTTTACTTTTTGTTTTCTCTCCCTTTGTTTTTTTGCTTGGTATTGATGCTGGATTGGTTTATCTTTTGATTTTAGCTGTTTTCTTGGTAGCAATTGGCATTTGTCTAAGTATCAGAAGATATTCCCAAGAAGACAGAAATTTTGAATGTGGTTGCGACGAGGAACAAGCTGAATTTTTTGAGTGTTCAAAACAAGATGGTGATTGCCCTGATTGCAAATGTAAAAAGAAATAAATACCCTCTGAGCCCGGAAAATTCCGGGCTTTATGTTTTAAATATTTTATATTTTGGGTTATAATCGGTAGATGAAAAATCAAAGTATAATTTATTTATTTCATCATATTCATCACAAAGAGGGTAAGCATGTTGTTCATCACTGTGGTGGCAAACATAAAGAAATAGATTCTGAATTGGACTATACAATAGAACACTGTTCTTGTGGTAAACACAGAATTAATAAAAAGGAAGCCATTGGGCATGATTTTGAAATGAATAAGGTGTTTGTTATTTTCGAGGAGAAATGCCCTGATGGTGGCTGGCATCTTGAGAGTGGTATTATTAATAAAATATTATGAAAGTCATTGGAATAACAGGGACAAACGCTTCAGGGAAGGACACTGTCGCAGAATACCTAGTACAAAAATATAGTTTCAAAAATTTTTCTCTTTCAGATGAGATACGTTTTGAACTTACAAAAAGGGGGTTGGAACATTCTAGGGACAACATGATTAGGGTGGGAAATGAGATAAGAGAGAATTTTAATGCAAACGAGCTTGCTATCCGAGCCATAAAAAGGATAAAGGATGATGGTTCTGAAAAGATAGTTATAACTAGTATCAGAAATCCAGCAGAGCCAGAAGAAATTAAGAAAAATTTTTATGACTTTAAGCTAATATTTGTTGATGCTCCGATAGAGCTTAGATATGAGAGGTCTACGTCTAGGGGAAGGGCTGGAGACGGGGAGAGTCTGGCTGATTTTGAGGCTAAAGAAGCTTTGGAGTTAGACGGAGGAGAAAAAGGTCAAAGGTTGATAGCTTGTAGCAAGCTCGCTGATTTCTCGATAATAAATGATAGAGACTTATTATACTTAGAAGAACAGACAGATAAAGTTATCGAAAAATTATAAATAATATCACTAAAAAAATTGGTGATATTATTATTGATAAATATATTTTACTCACCTTTACGCAGGAGAGTTTTTTAATGGGGAAGTACGTAATTATAAATATACACAGTGTCGCACAATATATCTTTTGCGACACTGTATATTAAAAAAAGCACACAGCGTAGATGCGAACAAAGAAAATGTCTTCCCTGTTCTATTTTTAATGAATAATGGGTCAATGAGTAAAAATAATTTTGTTGTAGGTCATTTTAGGAGGTCATTTTTATTACCATTAGCTTTTCGCTTTATGAAATTATTTTGAATGGTTGTTGTGAGGTATTTAAAAAATATTTTTCAGCGGAATATAATTTTCGGTTTAACAAAGTTGAAAATTTTTCAAAATTAAAAATATTCTTTATAAAGAGTAAATCTGTTAAATTTATCAAAACCATAATTCAAAACACATAGTTCATGGTAATTGTATATATTATTCAAGGTTTCCAATGTAATACTTACTCCCCTGTTTTCTCTTAATGGAAAAATAGGGAAACTTAAAATATAAAAACATATTTTAAGTTTAGTCAAGTTTGATATTGCTTCCCTTCATTGGGAGGTAAGACATTGGGTCTAGATAAGCATTTGTTGGAGCAAGTGGTAATTTCATGTAGGTTCCACAAACTCTACTCTTGTATTCTTTTGGTCCGGACACATGAACGGCTCCGGAAACAAAAACTCCAAAGTGTAGGTGTGGTCCCTCTGAATATCCAGTATCACCACTGTAACCTAAAACCTGACCATCAATTATGTTTTCATCGTCTTTAACTTTTATGAGACTCAAGTGCGAGTATAATGTCGCTAGGCCATTTGGGTGTTTCAAAAGAACCCACTTTCCGTATGAAGCTTTGGGACAAGTTGCGTCGGTGTCACCCGTTCCCATCACAATTCCCCCCGCAGATGCTTTTATTGGTGTGCCTATTTTTGCTCTAAAATCAACACCGCTATGTGTTCCTGAGGCATAAAGCCTACCAGAATCTGCTGTTTTTCCAAAAAGTTGTGTTACGTATGGTGTCTCAATTGGCCAATTGAGTATTCTTGTTCCCTGCTTTGGATAAGAATTAGGGTCAATTGCTACTTTTAATTGTGACTCATACTCAAATAACTCTTTTTCGAGATCTTGTTTTCTGCTCAACCTATCGGCTAACATTTTCCTGTAAACTGCCTCCTGGTTTTGGGTCTCCTTAAGAAGTTTGTCTTTAGAAATTTTATTTTGGCTTGTAATGTATTTTTGATCAACAAGTTTATTTTTTAATTTAGTTAGATCATTGTTTTGCTTGTCCATGTCATTTTTGTCTTTGGTTAGCTGTTCTTTTCTAAATTCGAGACCGATTATTCTGTCTTTTATTTTTTCCTGAAGTTGTTCTATTGTATCAATGTATTCCCACTCGCCAGAAAAGTTTTTTCCGGATAATACTGTTTCTATTGGGGAATCCATATCTTTTTCATTTATTATCTTTATTGTTTGACCGATTGAATTTTTGTCCGCTTCAATATCAACTTCCCTATTTACAATCTCTTTTGATAATTTGTTTATTCCAAGTCTTGTGGCACTTATTTTTGTTTCTGTGATAAGAACTTCTTTGTTTAATTGATTAATTGTGTTGTTTATTTTTGCAAGGTCGTTTTGCAGTGTTTTTGTATTTCCTGCTGTTTTTTTTATTGTATCGTCTAACTCCGCGATTTCTTTTTCAAGTTTTTTAATTTCCTCATCCCGTTCTTTTATCTGAGAACGGAGTTCTTCAATGGAATAAGAAACATCGGCTAAAGAATTTGCAGGATTAATAAAAATTGTTAAAAAAAATGAAGAAATAAATAAAATAAAAAATAATTTTTGTTTTGCCGACGATTTATTAAAGAAAATTAAAAAATTTCTCATGTTACGATAACATTATAACAAGCGTATTGGTTTGTGGCTATAAAATTAAATTTTTAGAGCCTCACTGATTCTCGAGATTGTTTCTTCTTTTCCTAAAATTTCGGCCAAGGTAAATGGATCTGGGGATTTTTCTTTTCCTGATAGTGCTACTCTCATTGGCCACAAGACATCCCCTCTCCCCTTTTCTGTTGCAAAGTCCCAGAGAGATAATTTAATTTTTTCATTTATAAATTCATCTTCTTTTATGTTTTCAATCATTTTTGTTAATTCAGCCAAATAAGAAGTATTTTTCAGTAAACTTTTTTCATAGTTCGGTTTTTCAAAAAGATAATTAAATTCTCCGGACTCAAAAATTTTTGTTACGTCGTTAAATTTTTCTATTCTATCGGCAATGATATTTATTAATTTTGGGAAAATTATCTCAAATTTTTTATTTTCTTGAATATTTTTGGGAACACGTTCTTTGATATAAATCGACAATTTTTCCAAAGGAAGTTTTTTGATATATTCTTTATTCATCCAATTTAGTTTTTTTACATCAAAAACCCCACTTGATTTCTGTATTTTTTCAATAGAAAATTCTTTTTTGAGCTCATCGAGAGTAAAGAATTCTCTATCGTTTCCAGGATTCCATCCAATAAGAACAAGAAAATTTATTAAGGCCTCTGGGAGGTAACCTTCTTCTTTGTATTGAATGACAGATACAGCCCCATGCCTTTTTGACAGCTTGGTTTTGTCTGGGGCCAAGATTAGTGGTATGTGCGCATAAAACGGCCTAGGGGCCCCTATTGCCTCCTGAATGAGTATTTGTCTGGGGGTGTTCGCAATGTGTTCCTGTCCCCTTAAAATGTGTGTTATACCCATTTCAAAGTCATCCACAACCACAGCTAAGTGATATAGGGGGGTATTTAAGTCTTTTGCAACCACAAAATCTCCAAGATCTGTTGTGTCAACTTCTATTGTCCCAAGCACCATATCTTCAAATTTTATTTTTTTGTTTGGGTTTTTGAACCTAAGAACCTCTGTTCTCTCACTTTTTTCATCAGGCTCTTCTTTTGAAACATACACGAAACCGTTTTCAATCATTTTTTCTAGGTATTTTTTATAGATAGCTACTCTCTCTGATTGTCTAACTGGTTTGCTGGTTTTTATGCCAATCCAATTGAGTGAATCTACGATACTTTTCTCGTATTCTTCCTTAGATCTTTCTCTATCGGTGTCTTCTATTCGAAAGACCATTTCTCCGTTCTTTGCCTCCGCGAATAAATAATTAAATAGAGCTGTTCTTAGTCCACCAATATGAAGATTTCCTGTTGGTGAAGGAGGAAAACGAGTTATAGTTTTGTTTTTATTATTTTCCATAATATTTTATTGGATAATAAATAAATTTTTAAAGGTAAAAATAATTTAAATATAGACAAATATGTAACGGATTATTCTTCGTGCTCTAGACCCATTTTTATTATTTCGCTTGCTATTACTTGAGAAGCATCTTTTGACGAAAATCTTAGGGCCCCATTCTTCATGTCTTCGCTTGTCTTTTTGTTTTTAAGTATTCTATCTATTTCAGTAGAAAGTATAATAGGACTAAGATTTTTTTCTTCTAAAACACTTGCCCCGCTAACCCTGGCATAAGAATAGGCATTTTTCCTTTGGTCACGACTTATGTCTTCAGGTATTGGTATTATTATGCTTGGCAACCCCCATGTTGCTATTTCAAAAATACTTGAACCCGCCCTAGAAATAACGATATCCGCACACCCTCCGGCCATTTTTAATGCTGTTTCATCTAGATAAGGAACTGGTTTGTATCTTTTTAGGTTCGGTTCCCTTTCTATTAAAAATGTTGCGCGAGAAGAAGCTTCTTTGAAATTTTCTTTTCCTGTTTGATGTATTATTTGATATTTTTTTATTAAATCAGGAAGTGAATCTATGATTATATCATTAATTTTAACAGCGCCCTGAGAACCACCAATAACTAATATCGTGGGAATTGTTTCTTCTAGCCCAAAGTATTCGTGTGATCCTTTTTTGTTTAAATTTATAATATCTTTTCTTATTGGGTTTCCTGTTATCGCTACTTTTTCAGAGGGAAAATAATTCATTGCTTCAGGATAAGAGACTGCAATTCTAATAGTATTCTTCCATTTTCCAACCATTAAGTTGACTCTGCCTGGCAAAGAATCTGATTCATGTATGAAAATCGGAATTCTGAGTATTTTGGCTGCCACCAAAGCAGGAAAGCTTGCATAACCACCTTTTCCGAAGATTACGTCAGGATATATCCAAAATATCTTCCAGGTAGCCGAAAATATCCCAAATAAAGTTTTAATGGGGTCCCAAAAATAATTCTTTAATGAAAAATAATTTCTTAATTTTCCGGCAGTGGCTTTTTTGAATATTATTCCATTTTCAAAGAGTAATCTTTCGTCGTACGGTTTATCTGACATAAAATACATTTTAACCCCAACAAGTTTTTCTCTGTTTATAATATCGTTGATCGCTTCAGCTACTGCAATAATAGGATAAAAATGCCCTCCTGTACCACCTCCGCTAAATAGTATTTTCATTTGGCAATAAATAAATTGTATAAAAATTTTATTATCTAGAGTTTATCATTCTTTTTATAAAAAAAGAACCCTTATTTATTTGATGGATCTTATCTTAATCCCTTGTGAAATGTTAAGAATTATTCCCATTTCAAATAAAGTTATTAATAAAGATGTACCCCCATGGCTTAAAAAAATTAAAGGAACGCCCGAAAGCGGTAATATGGACAGCATAGAACCTATATTCACAAAAGATTGAGAAACAACGATACTAACAAAACCAACAACAACAAGTTGTCCAAATTGATCATTTATTTGACTCGCTATCGTAAGACCACGAAGTCCGAAAATTAAAAATAGTATAACAACCAGAACACTCCCGATGAAACCAAATTCTTCTGAAATAACAGCAAATATAGAATCGCCAGTAGCCTCAGGAAGAAAATTAAATTTTTGTATACTTTGTCCAAAACCACGCCCAATAATTTGACCAGAGCCTATCGCAATAAGGGATTGTCTTATTTGGTAGCCTGCTCCTAAGGGATCTTTGCTTGGATCGAGGAAGGTTGTTAATCTTGCCATTGCGTATGGTTTACAGTAGGCCATAAAAATAACAAGTAAAATTCCTATTGTGATAAAGAGTAAGATGTGCCCTTTTTTGCCTCCAGCGACTGCGAACATAAAGAGACACGCTATTGCTAACGAGAAAAGAGTTCCCATGTCTGGTTGTTTTAGTAAAATAATCGATGGGACCAAGAGTACCATCAAAGTAGGGACAACTCCACTTGCGAGTGTTTTTATTTTTTCTTTTGATTTTACTAAAAAAGAAGCATAGAAAATAACAAATCCAAATTTCATGATTTCTGATGGTTGGAAGGTTGTAAAACCAATATCAATCCATCTTTTTGCACCACCAGAACCGAAACCTATGCCAGGAATAAAAACTAGTGCTGAGATAATAATAGATATAAAAAATATATATACAGACAAAGAGTCCCATTTTTTATAGTTTATTTTTATTGCCACAAATAATAATAGCCACCCAAGCATTAAGCCAAGAACAATTTGTTTCACTACTATTTTTTGAAAATTAACCACGCTTTCTGTGAGTATACCCAAAGAAGCAGATATAAATACAAGTAAACCAATAAAGGATAAGACGATAAGAATGGTGAGAAATATTTTATCTGTTTTTATTTTTGTTGACACTTTTTGATAAAAAATTAATTTAGACCGGATATACCCATAACAGAAATTATCATTCCAATAACAGCAAAAACTATTGATATTATCCAGTATCTCATTGTTACCTTGTAGGGTGGCCAACCAATTGCTTCAAAATGATGATGAAGAGGGGCAACTAAAAATATTTTTTTGCCTATTATTTTTTTTGATAGATATTGAATAATAACAGAAGCACTTGTTGCCATAAGCGGCATCGCAATTACAGGAAGAACAACAACAGAATCAGTTAAAAAAGCAATCACAGAAAGAGTTACGGTTAAACCCAACATTCCTGTTTCTGACATATAAAATCTTGCAGGTGGTATATTAAACCATAAAAATGCAAGAATTCCTCCAACGATAGCCCCGCAGAACGTCGCTAGATCTATTTGGTTCTGGAAAAAAGCGATTACACCATATGCAGAAAAAATGACGGCCATAATTCCACCTGCGAGTCCGTCTAATCCGTCGATTACACCGCCAGAAAAAGTTGCTAACATAACCAACATGAACAAAGGAATGAACCAAAAACCCAAAATTGTTTCTCCTGCAAAAGGTATGGATACAGAAGATACGCCTAATTTAAAATAGAACCAATACCCTCCGATAAGCCCGATAAACAAAACAAACGCAATTCTTTTTGATAGTGCTAGTCCTCCCGCGATATAACCTCCACCGCCCCGAACCTGGAGAATATCATCAATAAGACCAACCAACGAAGCGGAAACAAGAGCAAATAATGTCAGCCATGTTTGATTTTTGCTCAAGAAATTTATTTTTTGTATCGCCACATAAGGAAAAATTTCAGATAGCAGATAAATTATAAAAATAGTGATTAAAACACTGGCCCATATAACAACCCCCCCCATGCGCGGAGTGCCAATTTCTTTTTCTTTATGAAGTTGATTGAATATAGGTGTCTCTCCGCCACCGAGTGCCTCATTTCTAACTCTCTTTTTCCACATTTTGTTTTTATAAAGATAGTTTGTGATTGTTGGCGAAATCAAAATCCCCACCGAAAATGTGAGGAAAAATGAAATAAAAACTTTTGTGACGCTATTTATCATCTCCTGATATTATATCATATTTTTTAAAAAATATGATTTGCATTAACGTTTATTTTTCTTAAAGCATCTTTTATGAGTATTTTTGCATCTTCAAATCTTCCCTCAGGAGTTGATCCAAGTATGGAGATAATTATGGGCCTAGATATTCCGGCGTCAAAAGCAATAACTAAATTACCCCCAGCTAGATCAGTTGTCCCTGTTTTAGAAGCAATTGCCATAGTTGTTTTGTTTATTTCCGTATTGGTATTTTTAGAAAATTTAATATCGCCATCTTCTGATTCTATTTGTATGTCTGAATATTTTGTTGCATTAAAAATTTCTGGATATTCATTTATTGCATAAGAAAACATCTTAGCAACATCTTCCGATGTTCCGTATGCTCCACTAATAAATGCCCCCCCAGCATCTTCGTTTAAATCAAGTCCGGTTTCATTTACGAAATACAGAGTATTTAATCCCAACTCTTTTGCTATTAAGTTCATTTCGTAAATGAAATCTATTTCTCTGTCACTTTCGTTCATTTCTACATCTGTTATTTTTGAAAGAGCTTTTGATATATTTGCTATCGCAATATTGGAAGAAGAAACTAAAGAAAATTTTAAAAGGTCGTACAAATTCCACCATTTTCCAGAGAATTTAATATTTTTATTTGAGTTCGTCTTTTGAGCTATTCTTATGGCAGACATTCCGCTTGCAACTTTTGTTATTGACGCTAACGGAAGTTGACTTTTACTGTTTTTAGAATAAATAAATGTATTATTTTTTATATCAAAGACAGAAGCCGAATTTGCTTGAATCTCTGGATTGTCAAAATATTCTGATTCGGATGATGGGGTAATCTCATCTACGTGATTAAAAGATACATTGCTGTTGTATGTTATATACAAATATGGACTCATCAAAGATGTCAAAATAAAACCAGATAAACAAAAAACCCACACCATGCGACGAGTGTCTTTAAAAGGGTTTGATATTATTTTTGTTTTTTCTTGTTCACTCATTTTTCTGATTTTTATTTTGAGTCATCCTCCATTGGTTGTTCTTCTTGAATCACACCCTCCATTTCTTTAATAATACTATTATATTCTGGTAAATTTTCAAAGCTTGTAAATCCAAGATATTTTAGTAATTCCATGGTTGGTTTATAGAGGAATGTTCTCTGGTCGTTGGGGTTTGGGATTCTCTCTACTAATCCGCGAATAAGAAGATTTCTTAGTATAAAACTTGAATTAACCCCTCTTATGTTGTCTATTCCGCTTCTGCTTATGGGTCCCTTATAAGCAACGATCGTGAGTGTTTCTAGTCCAGACCTTCCAATGTCTTTGTTTAACTCATCTTTTTTAATATTTTCAATAATATCTGTGGCTTCCGGACTTGTTCCCAGAGACACTTCTTCTTCTGTTTCGATAAGGCAGACTCCCCTATTTTCTAAATTGCGCTTTAATACGCCCAAAGATTCTTTTAGTGTTTCTTGGCTTATTTCTAAAATTTTTCCGAGCTCCATTTTTGAAATTGGTTCTCCTTTGAAATAAAGTATTGATTCTATGAGTATATCTAATTTCATTTTAATAATATTAGCTATTTTAATAAAGGTAAAATATATTTATGCGCCATAATGAGGCAAAGTTGCCTGACTGTTTTCTATTTGTATATCGGAAAACATAGATTCTTGAACAACTTGTATAGAACCCCTTTTAATAAGTTCAAGCATCGCCAAAAAATTAACAACTATATTAATTTTTTCCAATTTAATCTCTTCTGGAGTTCCTTCTTTATTTATCTTGGAAAACTGACTGAATTTAAGTTTCAATCCTTGTTGTATTCTTTTGCTGAGAACAATCATTGCTTCTTCTAGACTAATAACTTTTTTTATTTTAACTTCTGAAATTTTTTCTTTTTTAGGAATTCTCTTTAAAATATCTCTTGCTGAATTAAATAAATTTATTACACTAATCTCTTTTGTTGGTAAAAAAAACTTTTCTGAAAAATTATTTTTTTTGCCTACCTGAAAAATTATTTTTTTACCAAAATTATTTTTTATGAATAGACTTTTTTCCTTTATTTCTTGATATAGCTTCAATCTATTCTCTAATTCCTGAACACTCTCTTTTTCTTCGTTGGTTAGTTTTATTCCCGGCAAAAGAGAAATTGATTTTATTAGGAGTAATGTTGATGCTATAATTAAAAAATCGGCACCATGACTAATCGGGAATTCTTCAAATTGTTTTATATACTCAATATACGCATCCGTAACTTCGGCAAGCGATATATCATTAACACACAATTTTCTTTTTTCGATAAGAGAAAGGAGTAGATCAAGGGGTCCCTCAAATTCACCTACCCTAACCTTGTATTCATCTTTTATTTGTGACATTTAACCCCATATTTACAGCTTCTTTTCTATTGTGATTCCAAGTTCTTTAAGTTGTCCTTCTTCAATAGAAGATGGTGATTCCATCATAAGATCCCTACCCTCTCCTGTTTTTGGAAAAGCAATTACCTCCCTAATACTGTCTTCGTTTCTGAGTAACATTACCAATCTATCTAATCCCCAAGCAATACCACCATGTGGCGGTGTACCTGATTCAAGAGCTGTAAGCATGTGCCCGAAGTTTTCTCGTACTCTTTCTTCTTCGTAGCCCATTACTTCAAAAACTTTCATGAGCGCTTCAGAGCTATGGTTTCTTATACTTCCTCCCCCTATCTCAAAACCGTTAAGAACGATGTCATACTGTGTTGTTAGAATATCGCCAAGGTTTTCTTTGTTCATAAGAAAATCCATATGCTCTGGTTTCGGTTTGGAAAATGGGTTATGCGTGAATGTCCATCCTCCCTTTTTATCTTTTTCAAAAAAGGGAAAATCGACAACCCAGCAGAAGGCAAGAATATTTTTATTTTCCTTATCCTCTCTTATGTCTGGTCTATCTGTCCCATATTTTGCTATTGCATCAGAATATTTAATACGAGGGAAAGGTATTTGCTGAATTTTTTTATCCGGAGAGATTTTTTGTATTATTTCTATTAGCATACCCTCTATGAGAGACATTACATCTTCTTGCTCCACAAAAGACATTTCAAGATCCATTTGTGTAAATTCTGGTTGTCTGTCACCTCTTGTGTCTTCGTCTCTGAAACATCTGGCGATTTGGAAATATTTACCAAAACCGGCAACCATTAAGAGCTGTTTGTATTGCTGTGGAGATTGTGGTAATGCATAAAACTTACCATTGTAAATTCTGGAAGGAACAACATAATCCCTGGCACCCTCCGGGGTTGATTTAGTTAATACTGGTGTTTCAATTTCAAAGAATTCTCTTGAATTTAAATAATTTCTTGTATGAGAAATAAGATCATGTCTAAATCTTAAGTTTTTTTGCATCCTGTTTCTTCTAAGATCAAGATACTTATATTTTAATCTTATTTCTTCTTTTACCTCCTTACCATCAGTTGTTATGTCAAAAGGTGGTGTATTTGCTTCGTTTAAAATCTTTACAGACATTACCTCTACCTCGATATCGCCATTTTCAATATCGGTCTTCGTTGTTTTTTCTGGTCTTTGGTTAATCCTGCCGACAATTTCTATAACCCATTCATTTCTAATCGACTGCGCGGTAAATCCAGCCTCTTTTTGATTTGGCAATATTACACATTGAACCCTAGATAAAGACTCATCTCTTAGGTCAATAAAAATAAGCTTCCCCATGTCTCTTCTTGTGTCCACCCAACCATAGATAGCCACCTCTTTACCGATATGCTCTTTTAAGTCTTTTATGTAAACTCGTTCCATTTTTTAGTTTTAGTTGGTAGTAATCTTTAATAATTTATTTTCATTGCCCTTCTAACTTCATGCATTGTTTCTTTTGTAGTTTCTCTGGCTAATTTACCACCTTCATTTAAGATATCCATTATCTTAGAAGGATCTTTTGAAAGATTTTCCCTCTTCTCTCTTATGGGGGATATTATATTTTCTAAAATATCAATAAGGCGATTTTTTATTTCGATATCGCCTACTCCACCCTTTTTGTATCCATTTTTTATCTCCTCAAGTTCTTCTTTGTTTGGATCGAATATAGACAAGTATTCAAAAACCACATTTCCTTCAATTCTTCCAGGATCACTTTTGTGAATATGTTTAGGATCGGTAAACATTTGCATAACCTTATCATTGATTGTGTCTTTTTTATCAGATAAAAAAATCGCATTATTTAGAGATTTGCTCATTTTTGAAGCGCCATCTGTCCCTAGGAGCCTTGGGGATTCTGATATTCTTGGCTCTATTTTTGGAAAAATTTCTCCATATAAAGAATTAAATTTGTGTGATATCTCATTGGCTTGTTCTATCATTGGAAGTTGATCCTCTCCTACCGGAACAATATTCGCCTTAAAAGACAAAATATCAGCGGTCTGGCTTACTGGATAACACAAAAAACCCGCTGGTACGTTTCCTCCAAAACCTTTTTGTTTCATTTCGTTTTTTACAGTCGGGTTTCTCTCTAGTCGTGCCACTGTAACTAAATTCAAAAAAAAGATTGTTAACTCAGCAATCTCTGGTATTTGTGATTGTATAAAAAAAGTGCTTATTGTTGGGTCTACACCAACAGCAAGATTATCTAAAGCTACTTCAATAACATTATTTCTTACTTTTTCAGGTGAATCTGCGTTGTCTGTTAGTGCTTGAACGTCTGCTATCATAACAAACTGTTTGCATTCTTCTTGTATTTTTATTCTATTTTGCAGAGAACCAACAAGGTGTCCTAAATGAAGCTTCCCCGTTGGTCTGTCTCCTGTGACTGCTATTTTGTATTTTTCGTTTGAGTTCATTTTTGATAATCATATTCTTCAAAAGCTTATTCATAGTAACAGATTTTTGTTATTATTTAAAGTCCTGATTTCCTGAGAAAATTGTTTTTTATTTATAACTTTTAGCCTGAAGTTTAAAAAGGTGTGAGTATGAACCACCCAATACAATAAGCTCATCATGAGTGCCTTCCTCTTTTTTCTCTCCATTTTCTATGACAATTATTTTGTCTGCCTTTTTTACAGTGGAAAATCTATGAGATATTGTTACCACAGTTCTATCGTCTGATACTTCTCCTATTTTTTCAAATATTTTGGCTTCAGAACTCGCGTCTATCGAAGAAGTTGGTTCATCTAGGATCATTAGTTTAGGATCTCGATAAAAAGTCCTCGCGAGAGCAAGTTTCTGCCACTGCCCCACAGAAGGTTCTACTCCCTCGGCAAACTCAACTCCAAGATTTTGTTCATAAGATTTTTCCCACTTTTCAATAAAAATATCTGCCTCACTGGCTTTCGCTGCATCTTTAACTTTTTCTAAGCTTGATTTTTCTCCTGTTCTGCCCATCGCGATAGCTTCTTTTACTTGAAAATGATATCTAGAATAATCTTGAAAAACCGCTCCTATTATATAATACCAACTCTCAATATCGATATCCCTGAGATCGTGTCCGTTTATAAGAATTCTCCCTTCGGTTGGGTCATAAAAACGACATAACAACTTAACAAAAGTTGTTTTTCCAGCACCATTAACTCCTATTAACGCCACTTTGCTACCAGAATCTATCTTTAGAGAAAAATTCTTTATTACTGGCTTTTCTGAGTTTGGGTAACTAAATGTTACATTTTCAAATATTATTTCGGGGGCCTTTTTGCGATCTAGTATTATCCCACGATCTGGTTTCTTTATGAAGGTTTTTATATCTAAAAACTCAAAGAGATCTGTAACGAACAAACTGTCTTGATATTGTTTACCCATTATTCTAAAGAGACCAGACAAAGAACCTCTGAGTTGTCGTATCGAAGCCATTACGAAAGTTAAGGTACCTATTTGCATTTCCCCTGAGATGACTTCGAGTATAAAATAGATCATTCCTGCGATTAATACAGATTCTGAAATGATTGTAGAGAGTATTTGTGTTAAAAAATTTTTTTTGTTATTTTTGTATTCTTCTTTTCTGAAATTAGAAAAAAGTTCTTTTATGATATTTAAGAAAAACCCTGTATTTTGAAATAATCTAAGCTCGATAAGAGAAGACGGCCCCATGAAATGATTTTTAACATCCCAAAATCTTCTTCTGGTCTCGGCCTTACTTGTGTGTATTGTCCAAACTCTTTTTCCATAATAAATGCCGGCTATTAATTCCGGAATTGTACCTAAAAAAATCATTAAGAAAATGTTTGGGTTTGAGTAAATGAGTATAGATGAGGCAACAATAACCTCAATAATACTTTTTAAAATATAAAATTGACTGTCTGCAAAATTACACGCTCTCCAGTTTCCATTTTCAGATATTTTATTAAATAGATCGTTGTACTTTGGATTTTCATGAAGTGCAACATCTATTTCTGAATATTTCTTAATCGTGAGCATCTCTATCTTCTCCTCAATAAACATGTAATAGATAAGGTCTAGATAATTTTCAACTTTCCATAAAAGCGACGGTATTATTATCGCGAAGGCCATCGCTATAATTGCCCATATTATTGAATTTATGTCACCACTTTGTTTTGAGATCTTGACTAATTCGTTTATGACAATGGCAATCAATCCAGACTCTAAGAATGGCGAGAAAGAAGAAAGAAATATCGTAAGATTGTAAGCCAAAATAAGCCTCTTTTTTTCTTTCCACGATATTTTATTTATTCTCCATGTATTTTTTAAAATCTCAATGGTTTCTTTGAATATTTTCATTTTAAAATATTAAACTTGATTCAATTAAATAGTTAAGATTTTGTGTGTGTTGTAATCTTATTTATAAGCTATAACACACCAAAGAAAAATTGAAAGAGTGACGACAAAAATCTTTTCTTTTCTATTGTTTTTTAAAAATTTTTTGAAATTATCCAACACCCCGATCTTGCTACTGTCTTTTGATGTTTTTATTACTTTTTCCAATTCATTTTTCAACTCATCTTTCCCGTTGATTAGAAAAAGCTCATTGTTTCTCGCCATTGTTATTGTTCCGCGCTCTTCTGATATGATAATCGTGCTGGCGTCAGATTTCTCTGCGACTCCCAATCCTGCGCGATGCCTGGTTCCTATGTTGGGATATTTTTTATGATCCTCTGCTAATGGTAAATGTACAGAAAATTTTTTTATTAAATTATTTTCAATAATAACAGCACCATCGTGTCCGGGAGTTCTTGTGTCAAAAATACTCAAAAGTAGTGGTTCCGAAACTTTTCCATTAATATCTATACCGCCCTCTAGTAAATTATCTAAATTTTGTTTTCCGGGAAAAACTATCAGTGCCCCAATCTTTTTTTGAGACAATTGATATGCTGTATTTATTATTACACTTAATAGATCTTGGTTCACTTGGGTCCCGCCAGCACTCATGTCATAAAAAAAAGAAAGTGAAAAGTTTTCGAAAAATCTTCTGATTTCTCTCTGAAACACAACGGCTAAGATAATAATCGCAAAAGATATAAAGAATTGAAGTAGATAAACTGTTAGTTTCAAATTTAAAGTACCAACAATAACATAAAATATAGCAATTCCAACAAATCCCCTTAATATATAAATGGAACGAGTTTTCTTGAGTAGTATGTAGGTATTATAAAGAATAAAAGAGGTTGCAAAGATATCTAATATCGCTCCGATTAAAAACATTTTTATTTTTTTACCTAATAACCCAAAAGTTTTTTTGATTTTTCATGATTTCTTATTTTTTCGTGAGCCTTAGCTTCTATCTGTCTTATTCTTTCTCGGGTAACACCAAACTCTTTTCCAACTTCTTCCAGAGTTCTCATGACACCATCAACTAGTCCATGTCGCATTTCTAAGATTTTTCTTTCTTTTGGTGTTAAATCATTCAGTATCTCTTTTATTTGGTCTGATAATATTCTTCTTGCGGTTTGGTTATCTGGTGATATTATTTTATCATCAGCAATAAAATCCCCCAAAGAAGAATTGTCATCATCATTTCCCACGGGAGTCTCTAAGGAAACTGTTCCTTGGTCTATTTTCTCGATTATGTGGACTTTTTCAACCTCTACACCCATTTCCGTCGCTATTTCTGATGATAAGGGCTCTCTGCCAAGATCCTGAGACAATCTTCTTACTATCTGCTTGTATTTCGCGACAGTTTCAACCATATGGACCGGTATTCTTATTGTTCTAGATTGATCAGCAAGAGCCCTTGTGATCGCTTGCCTTATCCACCATGTTGCATATGTTGAGAACTTAAAACCCTTAGACCAATCAAATTTTTCTACTGCTTTGAAAAGACCAAGATTACCTTCTTGTATGAGATCAAGAAGGGTAAGATCGGAACTTCTTCCTATGAATTTTTTTGCGATAGAAACAACGAGTCTTAGGTTGGCGCGCACGAGAGTGTTCATTGCCTCTTTGTCTCCTGTTTGTATTTTTTTTGCTAATTCTTTTTCCTCGGCAGCTGAAATTAGTTTATACTGACCTATCTCTCTGAGATACATCTGGACCGAATCCAACGCAGGATCTCCTCTCCCACCGCGTCTTTCTGAAAGAGTATAATCATCACTACTTTCCAAAAGACCACCGCTGTCTATAATATCTATGCCTTGCTTGTTTAATTCTTCATAAAGATCTTCTAGAAAAATAACGTCGTCCTCAATTGTTGGGAATTCTTTCAGTATCTCATTGAATGTAACAAAATTCCTCTTTTTTCCAATTTCTATAAGATGATCTCTTTTTTTCTCCCAATTCTCTTTTTTGTGTTTTTTTTCAATTGTTTTTTTGGGTCCACTTTTTAATGTGGTAGTTGTCTTTTTGATATCAGGCACAATCTTCTTTTTTAATGCCACTTTTTTCTTTGTTGGGATTATGTCTTTTTTATTATTTAGTTTGGTTTTCATTTTTGAAGTTGTGTTTTAGATTATCTAATTTTCGACTAAACTCATCAAATTCTTTTAAATACTGCTTCATTTTATCAAAATCCCCAGCCTTTTCATTTTTTTTTATCATCAGACAAGCCTCTTCCCTCTTTTTTCTTAAAAATTCTTCCTCAACCCCATTAAGCAAATCGTCTATTTCTTTTTGTTGATTTTTAGAACCTTCAAAAGAAATTTCCGTTTCCATTATTAACTGTTCGCTTCTTTTTTTTAATTCTTTTTTAATTGTATCATATTTTTCTTTTCCGATAATTTTTTCTAGCCTCAATTCTTCTATGTCCGGATCTATTTCATTGCTTTTTATATCTCTCTGCCATTCTATAAATGACCACGATCTTTTTATCAATTCAAACATTTTCCCTTGCGCCGTGTTCTGAGAAAAAAGATTCTCGATTTTTTGGTGGGTTGATTCTCCTTGATTTTTTATAATTTTATCAATTTCTTCCCAAATTGCTGATTCTTGAATGTTAAAAGATTCTGATATCTTATTTACAAATTCCGCTTGTTCGATTTTGCTTTTTATATTCGAAATATAAAGCAAGACAGTGGTCTCTAGTTCTTTTAATTTTTCATCCCTTGTTAATTTTCTTGAGTTGATTACGTCAATAAAAAAATCAACGATATGTTTAGATTTTGAAACAATGTTTCTCCAATCGTCTTCGCTTTCTCTAATAATATCAGCAGGATCAAGGCCATCTCTTAAAGATACTAATTTTACCTTGATACCAAGAGAGAGGGCCATGTTTATGGCTCGTGAAGATGCTTTTATTCCAGCTGAGTCACCATCAAAAGCCATAATAATGTTTTCGGAAAATCTCTGAATCATTTCAAGGTGCTTTTCTGTCAATGAGGTTCCGGAAACAGCAACAGTATTAAAGGTCCCCGCTTGGTGGGACATTATAAGATCGAATTGCCCCTCAACTAGAATACATTCATTTTTTTTCTTTATTTCTAGTTTCGCTTTTTCTATACCATACAATATTCTAGATTTATCATATAGCAATGTTTGTGGCGAGTTTATATACTTTGCTTGTATCAAATCTTCTTTTTTTCCGGACTCAAACATTCTCCCGGAAAACCCTACTGGCATGCCAGAAATATTAAAAATAGGAAACATTATTCGGTTTCTAAAGCGATCATAAAAACCATTTTGTGATCTAATAGAAAGACCAGATGACTCGATTTCTTTGTCGGTAAAACCATTTTTTTTAAGATATTCATACAGCAGTCTCCATTCGCAAGGTGCAAATCCTATCTCAAATTTTAATATTGTTTCTTTATTTAACCCTCTGTTCTTTAAGTATTTTACAACTTCTTCATTTTTAACTAATTCTTTTCGATAAAAATCAATTGCAAATTTAAGTATTGAACGTATTTTTTCTGACTCGCTTTTTTCGGACGTTTTTTCTTTGTCTAGTTTTACCCCAGCCTTATCCGCAAGTATTTTGAGGGCCTCAATGAATTCAACCCCCTCCATTTCCTGAACAAAACTTATTATATCTCCGCCTTTTCCACAACCGAAACAATGGTAACTATCTCTGTCCGGAGAAACGTAAAAAGAAGGTGTCTTTTCGTTGTGGAACGGACATTTGGCTTTAAAATTAGAACCAGATTTTTCCAATTTTAAGTATGAACCAACAATATCTACTATGTTTAATCGATTCTTAATTTGTTCTATTGTTGAAGACATATATAACGATAAGGAAAAATTTTCCTTATCTTAAAATTATACTTGTTTAAAGGTTCTTCTTTTTACAGCTTACGACGAAGAATTATAGATCTTTTTAATTATCTAACTCCGAATCTTCTTCGGGTTCTTTGTCACTTGATTTAAACCCAGTACCCGCTGGTATAAGTCTTCCTATTATAACATTTTCTTTGAGACCCCTAAGTTCATCTGTTTTACCCCTGGTTGATGCTTCTATAAGTATTCTTGAGGTGTTCTGGAAAGAGGCTGAGGAAAGCCAGCTAGATGTAGTTAGGGAAACTTCCGAAATTCCGAGGACTAAATCTTCCCATTTTGACTTGTTGGCTTTCATTTCAGAGTTTGTTTTTATTATTTCTTGCTCCTCAACAATTTCTCCCTCTACAAAATCAGAGTCACCCGCATCAGTTATCCTCTTTCTTGAAAACATTTGTTTTAATATAACTTCAATGTGTTTTCTTGAGATTGCGGCAGCTTGCATAGAATATATTTTACAAACTTCATTCAAGATATAATTTTCTGCAGCCTCTTTGCCACCTAATTTAAACAATTCACTGATATTTACAGAACCATCGGTCATAATCTCTCCCTTAGAAACATTCTGCCCAATTTTAACCAATATATTTCTTGTGAATGGAACTAAGTGTTCTTTTGAATTATTTTTTGATGATACATCTCCCACTACAGTTATTGATTTTTCTTTACCATCATTTTTAATTTCCAGAACCTGTCCATCTATTTCTGAGATAACAGCGCTGTTCTTTGGTGCTCTCTTTTCAAAAATTTCTTCGATTCGTGGCAGACCCATTGTTATGTCTCCACCAGCTTCAGAAACACCTCCGGAGTGGAATGTTCTCATCGTAAGCTGAGTACCTGGTTCTCCTATCGCTTGAGCTGCAACTATACCGACAGCTTCCCCCAACTTAACTAAATTGTTTCTTCCAAGATCTAAACCATAGCATTTCTGGCAGACACCTCTTGTTGATGTACAGGTGAGAGGAGAAAATACTGTTGCTTCGTCAACGATGTGGTCGTCTATTGTTTTGAGATCCTTCTTCATTATCAAGTGTCCCTTTTTAAAGATTACCTTCCCGTCTTTATCAGAAAGATCTTTTGCGAGAACTCTCCCTCTCAAAGCATTACTAATGGTTGTTTCTAGGACATCTTTTGCGCGAATCACTCTACCGTTCTTTTCTCCACAGTCTTCTTCGGAAACAACAACATCCTGAGCAACATCGACAAGCCTTCTTGTTAAATATCCAGCTTTTGATGTGTTCAAGGCCGTATCGGTTAAACCTTTTCTTGAACCGTGGGTTGTGATGAAATATTCAAGAGGAGACAATCCCTCTTTGTAGGAAGGAATAACAGGAAACTCCAATGTTTGACCTGATGTATTTATAATGAGACCCTTCATTCCGCACATTTGGCTTAGAGCGGCAATTGACCCTCTGGCTTTTGATGTAACCATGTCGTGGACCCCTCCATTTGGGTCTAGTGTCTTTGGGACTAGTTTTTGTGTTTCGTCCCAAGCAGAACGCCATGCTGATATTACCATTTTTCTTTTTTCTTCACCGGATATGAATCCCTCCTCGTAATTTTTTTCTATACCAAGAACATTTTCTTTTGTTTTTTTAACAATTGAAGGTTTTTCTGAAGGAACTCGAAGATCATCAATGCCCCACGTTATTCCAGAAAGAGTAATATATTTAAAACCGAAGCTTTTTATTTTATCTAGAATAGCGGGCACTGCATCTGTTCCGTATATCTCAATAAGCTCTTCTATAAGCGTGGGCATTTCCTTTCCTGTTATTTCGTGATTTAAATATCTAAAATCAGAAGGCAACACACTATTAAAGAGAATTTTACCGACAGAAGTCTCTAGAATTTTGTCTTTGAATTCTTTGTATTTCTCACTTTCCCCTCCCATTATTTTTATTTTTGCTCTAAAACCAACCTGGCCGTAGTCATATGCAGAAATTGCTGCGTTTGGGGTTGGAAATATTTTGCCCTCTCCTCTTTCTCCTTCTACTACTTTCGTCATCCAGTAGCAACCAAGAACGATATCAAGTTTTGGTGTAACAATAGGATCACCAGTTCCCGGTCTTAAGAGATTTTTAGCAGCACACATTATTTCCCTAGCTTCTTCCTGTGCTTCATCAGAAAGCGGGACATGAACAGCCATCTGGTCCCCATCGAAATCTGCATTAAAAGCGGTACATACCAGTGGATGTATTCTAATCGCATTACCTTCAATAAGAATTGGCCTAAAAGCCTGTATGCCAAGTCTATGTAGAGTGGGCGCTCTGTTTAAAAGAACAAACTTGTTTTTTATAACCTCTTCTAGAATAGCCCAAACCTCTGGAACAGCATCTTCAATAAGCCTTCCTGCTCCCCTGATGTTATAAGCTAATTCTCTTTCCAAAATCTTAGAAATAACAAATGGTCTAAATAATTCCAAGGCCATGTGCTTTGGTAAACCACATTGATCAAGGTGTAGCTCTGGACCGACAACAATGACGCTTCTTCCGGAATAGTCTACTCTTTTTCCAAGTAAATTTTGTCTGAATCTACCTTGCTTTCCTTTTAGTATATCAGCCAGGGATTTCAACGGTCTTCTTTGTGCCGATGACATTGCTCCGGCAGAATTGCTTCCGTGCCTTATGGAATTATCTATTAAGGCATCTACTGCCTCCTGAAGTATTCTTTTCTCGTTTCTTAAAATAACTTCAGGAGCATTAATTTCGATAAGTTTTTTTAAACGATTGTTCCTGTTGATAACCCTTCTATATAGATCATTAACATCTGAAGTTGCGTGTCGGCCACCGTCAAGAGCAACCATTGGTCTTAGCGCTGGTGGGATTATTGGAATAACCTTTAGGAACATCCACTCTGGTCTGACCCCAGATTTTTTCATGTGCCTTACAAGATTTAATCTTTTCTGAATTTTTACCTTATCAACGGTTCCCGCGGTTTTTATTCTTTCGTGTAATTCAGAAATAATTTTATCTAAATCTATGTTTAAAAACATTTTATAGACGGCCTCAGCTCCAATGTCCGACTCAAAAACAGTTCCATATTTATAGGTAAATTTGATATGTGTTGGCTCGTCAAGAACCAGCCCTTCTCTTATGGAATTAATTTCTTTTTTTACCTCTAGTAACGAACTTTTTATGCTTTCTTTTGCTTCGGCTGAGTTTACGGATTTTATCTTTGTTTTGAATTCCCTATCAAGCTCTTTAAGCAATCTCTCTTTTTCATCTTTGTTTACTTTGGTTATTATATAGCCTGCAAAATAAACAACTTTTTCTAACTCAGCAATCGAAAGGTCTAAAAGCAAACCAATTCTTGATGGTATTCCCCTTAGAAACCAAATATGAGCAACGGGAGCTGCTAGCTCAATATGTCCCATTCGTTCTCTTCTTACGATAGATCTTGTTACTTCAACTCCGCATTTTTCACATATTATGTCCTTGTATCTTATTCTTCTGTATTTTCCGCAATAGCATTCATAGTCTTTTTCTGGTCCAAAAATTCTCTCATCGAAAAGACCCCCTCTTTCGCTTCTTTGTGTTCTATAGTTGATTGTTTCTGGTCTTGTGACTTCCCCATATGACCATTCTTTTATTTTATCGGGAGAAGCGAGCTTAAGCATTATCGCATTAAAATCCAATGTTTGTTCTTCTTTCATGTTATTTTAATTAAATATTTTTAAGCTCCACGTCAAGAGCAAGACCTTTTAATTCATTTACGAGCACATTGAAAGATGCAGGAATATTTGGAGTTTTAATCTTTTCACCTTTTACTATAGAGTCAAAAGCAGATGCCCTTCCAACGATGTCATCAGATTTTATCGTTAACATTTCTCTTAGTATATGAGAGGCTCCATATCCTTCAAGTGCCCAAACTTCCATTTCTCCAAATCTCTGTCCCCCTCCTTGAGCCCTACCACCAAGAGGTTGTTGTGTTATTAATGAGTATGGACCGACGGATCTCATGTGTATCTTATCTTCAACCATGTGGTGAAGTTTAAGCATGTACATATATCCCATCGCTACGTCTTGTTCGAATTGTTGTCCTGTCTGACCGTCAAAAAGTTTTATTTTTCCAGATTCAGGATATCCTGCTTTAACTAATTCTTCTTTTATTTCTTGTTCAGTAACACCCAAAAAAGGAGGTGTTATTGCCTGATACCCAAGGGTATTTGCTGCAAGTCCAAGATGTAGTTCAAGTATTTGACCCAGGTTCATACGACTCGGTACCCCAAGAGGAGTTAAAATAACATCTATTGGTGTTCCGTCTTCCATGTAGGGCATATCTTCTATGGGAAGTATTCTGGCAACGATTCCTTTGTTTCCATGTCTTCCCGAAAGCTTATCCCCGACGGATATATTTCTAAGCTGAGCTATTTCTATGTGAACTCTCTTTATTATTCCAGACTCCATTTTGTCACCCCTTTCTCTTGAAAATATTTTTACACCGATTACCCTTCCCCTCTTTCCATGTTCCATTCTTAAGGAGGTGTCTTTTACGTCTCTTGATTTTTCTCCGAATATGGATCGCAATAACCTTTCTTCTGGTGTCAGTTCCGTTTCTCCTTTGGGTGTTATTTTTCCTACAAGAATATCGTTAGGGTGAACTTCTGCTCCAACTTTTACGATGCCATCTTCATCCAAGTTTTTTAGTTTAATTTCTCCGACGTTTGGAATATCGTGAGTTGTTATTTCTGGGCCGAGCTTGGTGTCTCTAACATTAACAACAAATTCTTCAACATGTATTGTTGTAAATTTACTCTCTTTAACCATTCTCTCTGAAAGAATTATAGCGTCTTCGTAATTATTTCCACCCCAACTCATAAAAGCCACCCTTACGTTTTGACCAATGGAAACTTGCCCCCTGTCGCTAGACGAAGTGTCTGCCAATAATTGTCCTTTTTTTATTTTCTGGCCAAGCTCAACAACTGGTCTTTGATGAAAAACAGTAAAACTATTTGTTCTTGAAAAGTTCACCAAAGGATACTCTTTCTTCTCACCTTTGCTAGATTTTATTATTATCTTTTTAGCGTCAACGGCGAAAACCTCACCTTCATATTCTGAAAAGATAAGTCTTCCTGTGCTCCTGGCAGCTTCTTCTTCAATGCCAGTGGCAACTAATGGTGCTTCTGCCACGATACAAGGTGTGGCTTGTCTTTGCATGTTGGAACCCATCAACGCCCTGTTGGCATCGTCATGTTCGAGAAAAGGTATCATGGAAGTTGCTATAGAATAAGCCTGATTAGGAGCAACATCAATCATATCTATCTTGTCCCTGCTAACCAAACTTGGGTTAGCGTTAGCCCTAGCCTCAATCAGTTCATTCTTTAGTTTTCCATCATCACCATAATCAATAGCGGCATGGGCTATGTTGTGATTTTCTTCTTCTAATGCATTGATATATTTTACCTCATCTGTTATTTTTCCATTTTTTACGGAAATATAAGGAGTTTCAATAACTCCGAGATCGTTCACTTTCGCATAAGAAGAAAGCGTTAAGATTAAACCGATATTCGGACCTTCTGGTGTTTGTATTGGACAAACTCTTCCATAGTGAGAAGTATGTACGTCTCTAACCTCAAATCCAGCCCTCTCTCTTGTTAGTCCTCCTTGTCCAAAGGCTGACAGTTTTCTTAGGTGTTCCAATTCTGAAAGAATATTTTCCTGTCCCATGAATTGGGATAGTTGGTTTGTTGTAAAAAATTCCTTTATTCTTGCCTGAAGAGGCCTTGGGTTAATCAATTGAATAGGAAGAACTGTTTCGTTGTCAATTGTAGACATTCTGTCTTGAATATTTCTTTTCATTTGAGACATACCGACTCTCATTTTAAGCTGAAGCATCTCCCCGATACACCTAACTCTTCTGAGTCCAAGGTGGTCTATATCGTCTTCTTTTGCCCCTGGGGTATTATTTAATTCAATAATATTCTTAATTATCTTAATTATGTCATCAAAGGAAAGAGTTCTTACTGCAAGATCTTTTTCTTTTGTCTCTAAACCAAATCTTTTGTTGAATCTAAATCTACCAACCAAGGAAAGATCGTACCTTTCTTCGCTGAAAAGATCAGTTAAAAATTCTTTAGAGCTAGAAATCGTGGCGATATCGCTGTCTCTGAGTCTTTTGTAAATTTCAAGATAAGACTCATCAATTGTTTTTGCTGAATCTTTTATAAATGAATTCTTTATATAATTAACACCACCACTAACATCCTCCTTCCCTTCCAAAACATTTTCCAAAGAAATATCTCCAGAAAAGATTTTCATTATATCGGTATCAGTTGCTCCGCTTAAAACCCTAAGAAGGGATGAGACAGGGAATTTCCTTCTTCTATCTATTCTTACATACATAACATCATCTGGTTCTGTTTCTATTTCTATCCATGCTCCACGAACTGGTATTATCTTTGCTCCAAAATATTTTTTACCTTTATTCTCGTTGGCCGTAAAGAAAACCCCAAAGCTTCGAGCCAGTTGTGGAACGATAACTCTTTCAACACCATTTATTATAAAAGTTCCATGTGGGGTCATTGCAGGAAAATCCGTCAAAAATATTTCCTGCTCTTTTTCATAATTTAATATTTTATTCTTTAATTTAACACGAACCTTAAGCGCACTATTTAATGTGGCCCTGTTTAACTTGGCCTCATGCTCATCTGTTTTTGGTTTATCCAAATCATAACCGGTAAATTCTAATTCAAATTTTTTGCCAGTATAATCTTTTATAGGAGAAAACTCTTTGAATATTTCACAAAGCCCTTTTTCGACTATCCACTTAAAAGAATTCTTCTGCATTTCTACCAGATCAGGTAGTGACATCATTGGTTTTTTGTATTTTGAGAAAAATTTCTTTTTTATTTCCATTTTAATTTAAATATTATTAAACTTAAAAATTATTAAAAACAAAAACAACCAACTTTACAAAATTAGTTTCCTCCGCTTAACTGCGGTTATTTTTTATAAGAGTTTTATGCAAGATATATAGCCTCGCTACGGCTTATAATAAAGGGAATTTCAAGAATTACTCAATCTTGCAACAATTGAACATAAGATAGCAAAATAGAGAGATTTTGTCAATGTTGCAATTTTACTTTTTCTTTATCATTCCCACACAGGCGAGGATAACAGGAATAATTTTATCTTTTTTACTAAACAACAATATTGATCAGTTTGTCCTTAACGTAAATTGTCTTCTTGATTATTTTTCCCTCGATGTTCCTTTTTACGTTTTCTTTGCTTAATGCAATTTCTTTGACTTTCTCCTCACCTGTTCCGATTTCAACCAAGACAGTATCCCTTGTCTTGCCATTTACCTGAATTATAAGATTAAAATCACTTTTGTTTATTTTCGCAGGATCAAATTTTGGCCATTTCTCATTATAGATAAAATTATTACAACCTATGTTGTGCCATATTTCTTCTGTAACATGCGGAGCAAAAGGAGAAAATAAAAGCAAAAAACTTTTATATATAGATTCCGGTATTTTTTCTATTGAATCTAACTCGTTGCCGAATATCATCATCGCGCTCACCGCTGTGTTAAAACTAAAATTTTCAACATCTTCTGAAACTTTTTTTATTGTTTCGTGTAGTTTTGAAATATTTTTTTTATCCGCTTTAATTTTATTGTCTATCTTGAACTGCATCCTCCAAACTTTCTCTATCAACCTTCTGGATCCTATCATATTCTCTGTTTTCCATGATATTGATTGTCCAAAGGGAC
Source organism: uncultured Candidatus Saccharibacteria bacterium (assembly GCA_964649715.1). Classification (GTDB taxonomy): domain Bacteria; phylum Patescibacteriota; class Minisyncoccia; order Phycocordibacterales; family UBA12445; genus UBA12445. Next base: position 50,913 of record CAZYTH010000004.1, on the reverse strand, counting down.
CCATAAACATTTCATAAACGCGAAGAGTATCTGCTCCATAAGTTTTTATAACATCGTCTGGATTAATCACATTTCCCCATCTCTTGCTCATTTTTCTGCCATCTTCTGCCAATATAAGGCCAACGCTATGTAGTTTGTTAAACGGCTCATTGTGACTTACCACGCCAATATCAAAAAGAAATTTGTGCCAAAATCTAGCATATATGAGATGTCTTGTGGCGTGTTCTGCTCCGCCAACGTACAAATCTACGGGCATAAAGTATTTTTCTCCTTTTTTGCCCACGATCTCTTTTTTATTATTTGGGTCTATGTATCTTAGATAATACCAACAAGAACCGGCCCAATTGGGCATTGTGTTTGTTTCTCTTTTTGCTTTACCCTTACAATTTGGACACTTTGTATTTACCCATTTTGAAATATTAGCCAAAGGCGACTCTCCTGTGCCGGTAGGAGCATAACTTTTTACCTTAGGAAGAAGTAGGGGTAATTCTTTTTCTGGAATAGCTACAATTCCACATTTTTCACAATGAACAACAGGTATTGGTTCTCCCCAATATCTCTGTCTTGAAAAAACCCAGTCTTTTATTTTGTAATTTATTTTTTTCTTTCCAAATTTATTTTTTTCAAGCCATAAAGACATTTCTTTTCGGGCATCGGTTGATGTCATTCCTGAATAAACTCCAGCATTAAAGAGAATCCCGTCTCCGGTATATATTTTCCCATTTATTAAACTCTGGAAAACATAATTATGCAGGGGGTCCTTTATTAATTTTTCAGCTTCTTCTTTTGGTATCCACTCAACTTTAAATTTACTTTTTTCATCTTCCTCAAGCTCTTGCTGAACCATCTTGTCGCCATCAAGCTCAAAATGAATCCCAACAGCCTCAATGTACCTCTGCTTATTTTTTGAAAATGCAAAATAGTGATGATGAATAATCTCAGTTTGTCCGATGTATTTCAAATTTTTATAACCGGTTTCCTCTGCGACCTCTCTTCTTGCACATTCAACCAAATCTTCACGGTCTTTAAGACCTCCGCCGATAAGCAGATGACCGCCAAATTTCTCCCCCCAATCAAGTAAAAGGAACTCACCTGTTTTTTTATTCTCAATCAGGGCCACGATACTCTTCCTAAACTCCTCGGCTTCTTTCGGTTCACCTGTTATGGGAGCCACCGTTTTCTTAATTTGCAAGTTTTGTTTTTTGGCAAATTCGTAATCTCTTTCGTCGTGTGCCGGCACCGCCATTACCGCTCCCGTCCCATAATTTCCAAGGACGTAATCGGCCACGAAGATAGAAACTTTCTCATTATTGAATGGATTGATTGCAGAAACTCCCTCCAATATCACGCCTGTCTTTTCCTTTTTTTCGGCAAGCCTCTCTATCTCCGGCCTATTTTTCGCTTCCTCTATATATTTCTTTACTTCTTCGTAGTTATTTATTCCCAATTCATTATTCTTAAGAAATGGGTGTTCCGGTGCTAAGACAACATAAGTGCATCCGTAAATAGTATCGACTCTTGTTGTAAAAACCTCTATTTCAAAATGAGAATTGAAGATTGGGAATTTTATTAAAGTGCCCTCTGATTTACCTATCCAATTTCTCTGAAGCTCTTTTATTGATTCCGACCAAGGAATACCGTCTAAGTCTTTAAGCATTTTTTCAGCATAATCTGTAATTTTAAGAACCCATTGCCTCATTGGTTTCTTTTCTACCTTTGAACCACACCTCTCACAGGTATCACCGTCAAGGTCTTCGTTTGCGAGTCCTGTCTGACACGAAGGACACCAATTTATCGGTTCATAAGATTCATAGGCTAGGCCTTTTTTAAACAGCTGAAGAAATATCCATTGAGTCCATTTATAATAAGCAGGATCAGCCGTGCTTATTTCTCTTTCCCAGTCATAGTTGAATCCAATCTTTTGGAGCTGACCCTTAAATCTCTTTATATTTTTTTTAACAGCAACCTCGGGATGAATCTTCATTTTAATGGCATAGTTTTCCGCTGGAAGACCAAAGGCATCCCATCCCATAGGATGAAGAACGTTGAAGCCGTTCATTTTCTTGTATCGGGAATATATATCAGTTGCGATATACCCCTTTGGGTGTCCGACATGAAGTCCGTCGCCTGATGGGAATGGAAACATGTCAAGCACAAAGCACTTTGGTTTTTTACCAGGCTTTTCTGTTTTAAAGAGTTTGGCTTTTGTCCATTTTTTTTGCCAAGAACCCTCTATCTTATTGTGGTCGTATTTCTTCGTTTTCATTTACCCTGTTAAGTAAAAATTTGTTTTTTTACTTTTTAATTAACTTTTTATTAAAAGCTTGTTCTTATATTGTTTTTTATTCTACCACCCCCACAAACAAATTTTAAATTTTTTTATAAAATTTTACTAAACGGGGTGAATTAAAGGATACCAGATTAGATATAATAAAAAAAGCCCCAAAGTGGCGAATTAAATTAATAAAAAACCCACACTTGCGGTGTGTGGGTTGGACGGTCCTTATTTAGGGACCGTATGGGTCGTGTTTGGGCAGGTCTTCATATTTGTCTTGAAGCGCTCTGTCCACTTCGGTAATGTCGGCATTCTTGCCGGAAAGAGAGATAATAAAAGAGAGTCTCTCTTTGTAGTCAATTTGATCCGGTCCGGTTTTGGACAGAATTGAAAAAGCAACGCTGTGCGATTCGCACAAGCTGATAAGCGCTTCCATGAACTCCTTGGTAGCTTTTTTTATAGCATTTCCAATGCTTTTCTTGTCCTGCTTTTCGGGGAAAATAACAACATCGTAGTAGCCAACCATTGAAGTGCGATAGAATTCTTCAAGTTCGCTTGGTCCGCTCGAAATAGCAACGGTCGTTGAATCATCTTTTGGCGTAATACTTTGCGAGCTTACATCGATAGGGAAAACAAAAAACAACACGATAAGCACCGACACCAGAACGAGACATTTTCTCATTGAAAGATGACCTCCTTATTTTTTTTTACAAAAGACTATTCTGGCAAATATTATACTTTCAAATATGAAAAAATTCAATGCCCTGTACAGTTAACCATATGAGGTGACATTCTGATAGGATTGGGGTGACAAAGGTTAATTATTAGAATTCATAAGGGCGAAAGCCAAAAAATACAAATGGCAAACAAAAATCAAACACCAGCATATCCGGTCAAAATCAGACAGAAATGGTATTTCTTAATTGAGAAAGCAAACAAGACAGTTGATGAAGTCTGTGGCTTGTATGCCATTTCTCGTAAGACATATTACAAATGGCGAGAAAAAGATTTGGGTAGTCACAAATATTTTCCCAAAAAAGAACATCCTGAAACCAAGATTAAAGGTGAAGTCAAAATATTCATCTGTGATGAAAAAGCGAGAATTAATTATGGTCCACTAAAAATGAAATTACTGATTAAAAGAAGATTTGATATTAATATATCTACGACAGCAATTTACAAATTCTACAAAAAGAAAGGATTAGTTTTTCGTCCACAAAAGAAGCTGGCTTGGTACACACCGATCAAAAAGGTGGTAATCCCCAAACAACCAGGTGATATGGTGCAAATGGACGCTAAGTATGTCTGGGGGGACAATATGCGTAAATTCCAGCGGACTTTCATTGATATTTACACTGGTTTACAGTTTGCCACCATTACTTTGGGTATGACAGCCGAGGAGACAATTAATTCTTTTTTAGAAGCAGAGAAATATTTCCCCTTCAAAATACTCGGCATACAAAGCGACAACGGTTCAGAAAACCGCGGGGACTTTCACAAATATTTAGTAGAGAAAGGAATTGCTCATTACTTTATTCCAAAGTCATCGCCAACTTGGGATGGAGCGGTCGAACGAGCCCATGGTGTGATTGATCAGGAATATTATTTAAATCCGAGGAAGACATGGAAAAGTCTGCGGGAATATTTACAGTTTTATAACTACGAGAGAATTCATTTGGGAAAACATCTGAATGGGATGATTCCAATTGAAAAATGGCAAAAATACTTATCCGCAGTGTCACCCTTGAAGGTTAACTAAACATGCCCCCAGAAAGATGGTTACACCAAAGCAAGGGTTTCTTTTTGGGTATGTAAAAATAAAAATCTAATTAATATATTCAATTATTTAAATAAGGAAATCTATTACCCGTATGCTAAAGCACAGAAGTTGTGGTTATCGTGGGAAAATTTTTGGTTTTGGCAGGTAGAATAAAAACCCACACTTTCGTGTGGGTTGGCAAGACAAATTTGGCCCTGGGCTCTAAAATATTCGATCGAGCTCCATGATAACTTCCTCAATATCGCGAGCCTCTCCCGTCAGGGTAAAATTAAAACACACAACCTCTTCTCCCCCCTGCTCCCTGATTGTGCGAGGTTTTCCCCACATTCTCACCTCAATGCTCCGTAACTCCGTGAGGTGTTCAAGTGTCTGCTTAAATTCCTCAGCCCTGGAAGGTTCAATCTTGTAAGAGTACGTCAGTTTTTCAATGGAAGTTGGAGATATTTGGGCGGATTTTTTTTCTTTGCTGTTGTCAATCTCATCCAAGGCATCATTGATATCATCAACGGATTTCGCTTCAACCATGCTTAAGAGGTATTCCGGATGACACCCATCAGAGTCAAGGGTTAGCTTGTATTTCCGAATTGAATCAACACGACGTGCAAAAGCATTTCTGGCGGCAGATTCGAAGTCTTTTTTTGATAAACCAACGACTTTTATTTTGGCACGATACCTTACTGCATATTCGTCATCCACGATACTTATCTTAACGTGGTGGACAATTATATTATTTTGAGACTGCATGGCGTATCCGACAACAATCAAAAGGACTAAAATAAAGATAAAAAAAGAAATTATAATCTTTCCCATTACCTAACCTCCTTAAGTTTAGAAGAACATTTTGATTTTTAAAATTTCATTTCTAGTGCCAGATTAACATAAATAGGTAAAAATAAAAGCGGATAAGTGTGTCCGCTCAAAATAAATTGCTATCGCGCTTACGACAAACAATAGTAGCCCCAAAAATATAAATACGAAAATATCTCCCTCGTTAGTCTAAAAATATTTGAATACCGAAATTCCGACCGATCAGAAAGGCAATAATATATAAAACTCAAAGAACATGAAAGAACGATTGGTCAACTACTGTGCAATACTCCACAATTCCAAAACAATCAAAATAAGCCATCCCATTTGAGCTATAAATTCCATGCTCTGAATTCTTGAGATTCCAAGATTTTCAGAAACCATAGTATATGAGTCTTCCAATGATTCTAACTTGTCTTTAATCGTTAATTTCCAAATATCTAATCTAAATTTCTTTGAAACCAACTCAAAGAGTCTTGCAGAATACCAGTCGCCGATAAGTTTGATGCTTTTTTCTAAAGCTTCGAACTGAACAATCGACTGAGATCTTATCTTAATCATTTCCTTAAAACCCTTAGTTATTTCCTTGTCCGGAAAAATTCTGATTTTCTTTTCATATATATTAGTTAATTTTGCAACGATAGACATTCTTCCGTCTAGGTCTTCGTCGAGAACTCTATATCTTAAAAGTTGGTAATTTGCTAACTCTAGAAGTTCGATGTTTTCACCAACCTCACCCTCCGGGTCAAAAATAAAAGCACCGTCCCAATCAACAATAATTAAATCATCTTTTGCATATTTAAAATTAAAAGAGAGTGTGTATCCTACCTCTTTTTCATCAAGTTGTAGTTTTTCTGATTTTAATAAACCGGCGATTTTATCACCATGAGTTTCTAAAAAATTCTCCGGATCGTTTTTATATCCGGAAATCTGATAAACAGTATATTCTTCTGACGGGCCATCTTTAGCTCCATTCTTTTTTGCCAATTGATAGCATGCCTGTCGCAACTCTTCCTTTAAGTCTAAAATTTTATCAGCAAAAACGTCAGGAACCTCAATTGTCGCTTCAACCAGTATTGTGTCCGGGTTGTATTTTTTTAAAATAAACTCAACCTCTTTACCACCGAGATTAACTTTTTCTTTGCCCAGAATAAATTGTACAGGTACACTTTTTCCAAAGTAGTGAGGGGCGCTCTTTAAGATAAGCGGATTGGACAGTTCTTTTTCGGTTTTTTTAACTCTAGCTGTCTCCGCAAGAACAAATGAGGTTATCTTGTGCATTTTGTAATTATAACCCTTTGCTGAACAACAATCCAGTTAATCAATTATGGTTGGAAGATGGAATCTGGCAAAAAAATAACTTCTTTTACTCCTTCAAATTGCATGGCGGTTTTTTTAATCTGAGAAGAAAGTATTCCTACTCGACACGAACCGCCAGAGGTGAATCCGGGTACCTCGTTTAGGTTAATGGTTAAAATACCGTCTTCTAGATTTATTTTTTCAACCTCAAGTCCTGAATGCAAAAATTCATTTTCAAAACCACTCTCTATCTCTTTTTGCAAAAGCTCCTCGTTGATTAAAAGCTCAATAGAGTCTCTTATCAAATTATCAGAAAAGGAAATATTTCTCTTAACAGGAAGTATTGCTTCTTCTCGACAAGAAATATTGCCCCCTGACAACGAAATATCTTCTTCTTTATTATAATAATAAAGATATACATCTACTTTTTTGGGAATTTTTGGTTTTAAAACAACAGGAAACATTATCTCAGCATCATATTCAGGAATTCCTGATGGGTTATCTTTTTTAAAAATAATAAAGGATTCTGTGTCTCTGTCTACATCAAACTCCACTTCTGCCTGGAAAGGAACGAAATCAGTTGTCATCCAGTCTGAAGTGGCTTCTGCGATTGTGTTTGCCAGCACATCTCCATTTTTCGCATCTTTTATTATGATTGGAAAAGATGCCTCAAAAAACCAGTATCCCTTTGCCTGACCCATAATTCTGTAAGGACTCTCTATATGGGAATTTGGAGAAGGATAAAAAATAACAACGGCTTGTTCTTTTTTAATATCAAAGCTGTTTGATAGATAATATCGAATATAAAAAAAAGACAGAATGAAAAATATCGAAATTAAAGTGAAGATTAAAAAAAATTTTTTATTTTTCATTTTTTTTTAATCCACAACCCGTACTTCCAAAACCACCGCGATCTTTGTTTTTCATATAAGCAACCTCTTTCCATTTAGCCTTTGTCGTTGGGAACAAAAACCCTTGAGTTAGACGATCTCCTTTTTCAAGTGTAACATCTTTTTCTGTAAAATTAAAAACAGCTGCATGATATTCATCTCCATCTCCACAAAAATCTTCATCAAAAACAGCTACGCTATTTGCGAGCGTTAAACCTCTTTTGTGCATAGAGCTCCTTGGTGCCATTAAAAGCGTAAAACCCTTTGGTATTTGAATACAAACATTAAGAGCAATATATTTTATTTCTTTCGCAAGCACGATGGTTTTTTCTCTGATAAAGAAATCAAAGGCAACAGAACCATCTGTCTTGTATTCCGGCAATGGTAAGTCTCGATCTATTCTTTTTATTTTTAAAAACTTTTGCTTTTTCACTTTTTGTAAAATTATTTTTTTAACCTTAGATATCTTGATGATACATCTATGTATTTTATTTTTGAATTTTCATCTTCTTCCACCAGATTCTCTTCTTTTTTGGCTAATTTATTCTTTTTGTTTTTAACTTCTACGGGTCTTATACGAACAACCTGTTCTATGATTTTTCCGATACTTCTTACCTCTCTGTTTTTTTTACCCATAACTAATATTTCGACAACCTCAAAAGCACCATCCTTGATTGTTCTACCCCTTGGGTGCACTGGATCAGAAAACATTTTTGGATCCCATTCTACTATTGATCCAACCTCAAAGTTAACCACCATCTCTTGTTTTTCTCTTTTTTTTCCGGAATTAGGTTGACCAAAATTTTCCATTTTTCCCATTATTTTTTATAATTATTGTAATTACAAGATACTACAATTAGAGTCTTTTGAATAGTTCATTTGCTTCTAATTTCAGAGCTTCTTCAACAGAATAATTTCCTACCTTCAATCTCCTTAGATTACTTAGTGTGGCAAACGTGCCAATCATTTTGCCTATTTCCTCTCCGAGACTTCTTATATATGTTCCACTTTCTACAAAAAAACGAACAGAAATAATGCTCCCTTTGATTCCCAATAGTTCAGTTTTTATTACTGTCATTTTTTTTCTTGGAAGCTCTATCGATTCCCCCCTCCTTGCATATTTATAAAGAGACCTCCCCTCTTTTTTTATCGCAGAAAAAAAAGGAACGCAAATATCATTTACTCCAGTAATCTTATTTAAAACATCTTCAATCAGAGACTTACTTAATTCAGGCACGGCTTTCGTCTCTAATATATTACCAGTGATGTCACCTGTATCAGTTTTATTCCCAAATTGGATATCAGCTATATATTCTTTTGGTAATTTTAATAATTTATTTAATTCTTTTGTATATCGACCGATAGCAACAATAAGCAAACCCGATGCCATTGGATCCAGGGTTCCCGAATGACCCATTTTTTTGATAGATGTTTTTTTTCTTAATATTCTTATGACATCAAAAGAAGTGATGCCCCTTGGCTTATCAATAAGAACAATTCCTTCTTTGAGATTGTCTAATACATTATTTTGTCTACTTTCTCTTTCCATTCTTCAAAAACTTTTTTAGCCTCAATGTTCTCAATTTTTATAATTTCTATTTTTCGATCTTTTTTCTCTTTGGAAATTTCTTCATATATAAAATTATCACTAAAACCTATATTCTCTGCATCATTTCTATCGTTGGCATAATATATTTTTTTTATGCCAGACCAATAAATAGCACCTAGACACATGGGGCAAGGTTCGCATGAAGTGTATATTTCAGAATTAAATAGTTCGTGTTTTCCTGTTTTTAAACAAGCATTTCTTATTGCAACTATTTCTGCATGTGCTGTTGGGTCATTAAAGGGAACGACCCTATTCATGCCCATCCCAATAATTTCTCCGTTGTGAATAACCACAGCCCCAAAGGGACCACCTCCTGTCTGTACGCTCTCTCGAGATAATCTAATCGCATCTTCTATAAATTTTATATTCATGTTTTTAATTTGAGATAACTCCACTAAAATAAACAGGCACCCCTCGATCCCCAATTACCAAAAAACATACGTCATTTTTTATATAATATTTCAATAATCAAAAATATTATAACATCTTAGAGTTAAAAATATTAGCAGTTAACTATTTTTTGAAAAAAGCTTGAATAAAAACACAAAATGAGTATTATGTAAATATGAAAATATTCTCAAATGACTATATGTCTAATCTGCCTGATAATAAATGGCCGACAAAAGGAGGACCTTCTAGAAATACAAGACTGTTGTCTAATCTTTTTACAGAGAAGGGTTATGCGTGGGTAGGGTTAGTGGAAAAATACGAAGGTGATAAAATAACATCAGAATTAATCAAAGGTAAGAAAAATAAAAAATGGTGGATTGTGTCCACGCCTAAGGAGTTTCTCTATACTAGGCATACGGGGATAAAAAAATATAAAAAGCCTATCATTGCAGGCAAAGAGCTTATTGCCGAGATAACAAAAATTATTAAAGAAGAACAACCGGATGTTGTTTTTATAAACGGATCTTCGGCCTTCTCGTGGGAATACTTACGAGCAGCTTATTCGGTAGGGACACCAATCGTTGCGTTGCATGCAGGACTATGGGGGGTAGAAATAGATCTTTATGCTGACAGATTTACTCCCGATGGAATCAAGGTAATGAAAGAGATGGAAAGAGATTTTGCCACACTTCCAACTGTTAATGTATTTTTAAACGAAACAACTAAAAATTATTTCAGAAAAAATATATATAAAATACCGGAATCAAAAATAGAGATAATACCTCTCCCTTGTGAGTCTTATGGGGTTCCTAAAATTAAGAAAAATATAGTAAAAAATGATATTAATATTGGAATTGTTGCTAGATGGGATAGAATAAAAAACCACAGAGCATTCTTAGGGGTTGCCAAGGAGTCTGTTGAAGATGGTAAGAATTGGAAATTTTTTGCTGTGACAACAATACCAGACACAAATATAGATAAAGAACTTAAGGATGAATACAGAAAAAAAATTAATGTGGTTGCTCCAATGGATCAGAAGAGCTTAAGAAATTTTTACAGAAAAATGGATTTGTTACTTCTCCCTTCTTTTTTTGATGTTTCCCCCCACGTGGTTTTGGAAGCAGCTCTTGAGGGGGTACCAACTTTTATTTCAAAAAACGTTGGTTATGCAGACTTATTTAAGAAAAATAAACTAGAGAATTTTATTGTTGACTTTTCTAATCATAAAAAAGCTTTTTCTAAAATAAGCTCTTTTAGAAATAAAAAGTATCCTCAGAAATTTGTAAATTTGCTAAAGAAAACCCATGATCCTCACACCGTCGTTAATAAACTTGAGAGATTATTTAATAAAATAAAGAAATAAATAATGAAAATAGCTCAATTAGTATCAAATCTTCATGCTGTTAATCCTATTGCCAACAACGCCATCTACTCACACGTGGGCTGTCTTTCTAGTGGACTAAAAAATAAGGGTAATGAAGTCACTCTTTTCGCATCAGGCGATTCGAAAACAGAGGCTGAACTATTCAGTACATACCCAATCGCCTTAAACGAGGGTCTGCATCTCACTGAAAGAGAGAAAAAACATTATACAAACCTATTGATCTCCAAGTGCTACAAAAAAGCAAGTGATTTTGATTTGATACACAGTCACTTTACACTGCTAAGCTCTTTTTATTGTGATCTAGTAAAAACACCAACCCTGATATCTATCCATAGCCCGATTGATGATCAAATCAGGCCTTTTCTTTCAGAGTTCAAAAATTTAAAATATATATCGTTCTCTTATGCTCAAAGAAGATTGATGCCTGAGCTAAATTGGGTTGCAAACATCTATCATGGTGTTGATACAAATATTTTTTCATTCAACCCCAAGCCAAAAGATTACATAATATACCTGGGCAGGGTAACTGAAGATAAGGGAGTTCATTTCGCCATAGAGGCAGCAAAGCAAGCCGGCGTCCAGCTGTTAATCGCCGGTAGAACCTATCCAACAGAAGGTTATTGGCATTCAAAAATAGAAAAGAATGTGGACGGTAAAATCGTTAGATATATAGGAGAACAATCCTTTAACGATAAAATTGAATTACTTCAAAATGCAAAGGCTTTAATATTTCCTACTCAATGTCAGGAGGTCTTTGGTTACGTAATGATCGAGGCCATGTCTTGCGGAACACCAGTTATTGCATGGAACAACGGCTCGGTTCCGGAAGTTGTAAAACATGGTTCGACCGGGTTTATTGTCGAGAATGTAGATGAAGCCGTTAAGGCGATTAAGTCGTTAAACGCTCTTAATAGAAATGACTCAAGAAAAAGAGCGGAACATTTATTTAGCGTCGAGAAAATGGTTTCAGGTTATGAAAAGGTCTATAAAAAAATTCTAGGAACAGAAGAATAAACTTTTTTGGTTATTTCTCCATTTAAATAAGCCTTTCTCTTTTTCTCGGGAAATCTTTCTATCGCATACCTGAGCATCGTGCGAGGCATTGTTTTGTAGTGTTGTTGCAGAAAATATTCTTCAAATTCCTCACCACATCTTTTACTGACTTCTCTTAGAACCCACCCAACTGCCTTATGTATTAAATCTTGCTTATCCCGAAGAAGTTTTTCGGATATTTTTAAAGCATCAAAAAAATCGCCCTTCCTAACAAAAGCAAGGGTAGACACTACACTAATTCTCCTATCCCAAAGACATTTTGAGCGGGCATATTTATACAAAATTTTCCGATCCTTGTCTTTTAAATACTCACCGATAATATTTGAAGCAGAAATATCAACCAGATCCCAACTATTTATGTTTTTTGTGTTTCTTTTGTATAGCTCAAAAATATCTTTTCTTTCCGCTTCTTCTCCAACTTTAAATTTAAAAATTAAAATAAGCAAAGCGGTCATTCTTTCTTCGTGAAATTTACCATGCAGTAATTTTTCTGTTTCAATTAGGGAGAGTTCTTTAAACTCAGAAGCAATCTTTCTTTGTATCGGCACCATAACCCCCAAAAATTTATCCCCCTCTCCGTATTCTCCTTTTTTTGTTTTAAAAAATCTTTTTAGAATCGTTGCTTTCTTCGGGTCAGATAAATCTTTTAATGTTTTTTTTACGATTGTGTGTGTTAATCGTTTTCTCATCTTAATTTAACAAAAGCCTAATCAATCTTATTTCGTCAAAACTAAATCCTGGACCAAGTTTATTCTTCGCCGGGGATAGCAGATATTTACCGTTTTCTTTACCACACCTTATCAAGGCATCTCGTATTTTCTTTTGCCGAGAAGCGCTAATTATTTTAGTCACCCCGCTAAAATCAAACCCTGGTTCGGTTGTTTTTATTTTCTCACAGTGGTCAAGTATCGTGGTGGAGTTTAGGTCACGTTCAACCGCAATTTCCAGAAGAGACTTACCATCTTCTAGCATTTTTTTTGTTATCTCAAATGTTGTTAGTTTTTTCTTTTTATTTTTCTTACCACCCCGTGGGGAGATTTTATTTAAAAATTCTTCTTGTTTTTCTTTAATAGTTTTTGGATCCAATTCAGCCAACTCTGCTTTGTGTGCAGAGGAAGAATCACTAAATCGTTGATCGAATTCAAAGACCTCCTCATCAACTTTTAAAGCGGTGTCGTTTAGGCCAGTCAAAAATAACCCATCAAGGGATCTTAACCGTGAAAGAGCAACATAGCCCATTCCGCTCTCAAATGCCCTAGAAAGATCTATCTCTGCGCTGTCAAGACTCATTCCTTGGCTTTTGTGGACAGTAATAGCCCATGCAAGACGAAGAGGATACTGAGTGATTTCAGCCTTTATTTTTCCATCTTCTTCGATAACCCATGTGGCAAGAGGCACCTCTATCGTTTTTCCCCCCAGTGTTCTTACCTTAATACCAGAGCCATCGCAAGCAGTAACTATCCCCTGTGTGCCGTTAACATAACCACACTCAAAATTATTCTTTGTAAATATTACTCTCGCATTTTTTTTCAGGCGCAAGTTTTCTGGAGAAAGACATCCCTTTTTTAATGTTTCAGATAAAAATTCGTGTCCCTTGTTAATCATTTTGTACTCAAATATTCTGCCAGAAAGATTCTCTAGCTCTCTTTCGTTTTCCATATCCACGTCAGCGTTATGTGTATATATTTTTGTTAACCCATCCACGTCTTCTTTTATTTTTTTGTGTCTTGATAAAAGTTTCCCTTTAATTTTATCAGATACGCTATTTCCTCTAATAGAATTCAATATTTCCAAAAAAGAAGAATCATTTTGTCTGTGTTGCTCATTTAAATAACATATCTTTGGTGATAGTTCTTTCCAGCTTCTTGAGTGATAAGCGAAAAAAGCTTCTTGTTCCCCCTGTCTTGAGACTGGCGGAAGCTGAAAAAAATCACCACAGAAAACAACCTGTAATCCTCCAAATGGTTCATTGTTTCTTTTAAAAGAACGTAGGATTTGTTCCACAAGATCCAACCTAAAATGATGCAACATCGAAATCTCGTCTATTATCAAGACCTTCGCCCTCTCAAATCTTTTCCATAAATAAGATCTTTCCTCAAGACCTTCTATGTCGTATGGAGAAAGCGAGTCTCTTACACCAATACCAGACCAAGCGTGAATGGTTTGCCCTCCCATGTGAGAGGCTGCTATGCCGGTAGAAGCTGTGATACCAATATCAACATCATTGTCTTTAAGATATTTTATATATTCATTTAAGAGATGCGTCTTACCGCTTCCAGCCGCGCCGGTAATAAAGGCGTTGTGCCCCATTTTTAATATATCGAGTGCCTCTTTTTGTGTCATGGTTGAATCTACTATACCAGAAAATCGATAATAAACTACCTTGCGATAGGACCGACCAGGGGTATTTTTTCAGAACGCCTCCAATAAAAAACCATATAATTTTGTATCTACATGGTTTTTACTATTTCCTTATATTTACTCCCGATAATGATCTGGATCGATATTGTGCTTAATTTCCCATTCTGTATGAGCTTTACGAGCATTTCTAGCAGCGCTGTCTGGGGTAAAAGCTGAATAGACAGAGGCTCCGGTATTATCTATCGGATCACTAACGACAGCAAAGTATTCTAGACCAAGACCGTCAGCCTTGTTCTTAAATTCATTAAGGAGATTGTCTTGTTCTTTTGTAAAAGCGTCTTTCATCGTTATTTTTTAAAAATCTGCATTACCGGGGGTGCGTGGGAATGGGATAACATCGCGAATGTTCTCCATACCAGTCAAATACATTATCATCCTCTCAAAACCAAGCCCAAATCCTGCGTGTGGTGCCCCACCAAACCTTCTTAAGTCTAAATACCAAGAATAATCTTCTTCTTTTAAATTCATCTCTTTTATTCTTGTCACAATCTTATCATATCTCTCCTCTCTCTGAGATCCTCCAATTATCTCGCCAATACCAGGAACAAGCAGATCCATCGCAGCAACAGTTTTCCCGTCATCGTTTTGACGCATGTAAAAAGCTTTAAAGTCTTTTGGATAATCAGTCACAAAAATCGGCTTATTGAAAATTTTTTCAGTTAAATATCTTTCGTGCTCAGTTTGTAATTCCTTGCCCCAACCAACAGAATATTCAAATTTGTTTTTTTCTTCATCAGGAAGTCTTTCTAGTAATTTTACCGCCTCCGTGTACGTAATTCTCTCGAAAGAAGAATTTAAAACGGCATTTAATTTATCAAGCAAGCCTGTGTCTATGAATTTGTTAAAGAAAGCCATTTCTTCTGGGGCGCTTTCCAAAATATACTTAATGATATATTTAATCATCTCTTCAGCTAGATCGGCATCTTCTTTCAATCCCGCAAAAGCAATCTCTGGTTCTATCATCCAAAATTCAGCTGCATGTCTTTTTGTGTTTGAATTTTCCGCCCTGAACGTCGGACCAAATGTATAAACCTTTTTAAAAGCAAGAGCAAACGTCTCTGCTTCAAGTTGTCCACTAACAGTAAGACCGGTTTCCTTTCCAAAAAAATCTTTTGCATAATCTATCTTCCCCTCTTTTGTTTTTACTGGATTGCCTAAATCTTGCGTCGTAACATGGAACATTTCTCCGGCACCCTCACAGTCACTGCCTGTTATTATTGGGGTGTGAACATAAACAAACCCTCTATCATTAAAAAATTTATGTATCGCAAATGCGACAAGTGATCGAATCCTAAAAACCGCAGAAAAAGTATTTGATCTGGGACGAAGATGCGCGATAGTTCTAAGGTATTCAAAAGTATGACGTTTCTTCTGCAAAGGAAAACTTTCATCTGAATCAGCTATGAGGATTATTTTGTCAGCTTTTAATTCAAAAGCTTGCTCTTTTGCGGGCGACTTTACCATCTCTCCTTCTATTGAGATAGCCGAGCCTATATGAACTTTTTCTATTTCCTTAAAATTAGCGAGTTTGTCATCAAAAACGACTTGTAAATTTTTAAAAAAAGTTCCATCGTTTATTTCCAAAAAACCAAAAGATCCCGATGATCTCACTGTTCTTACCCACCCGTTCAACTCAATCTTCTCTCCTATTATTTCCTCACCCTTCTTAAATATTTGTTTTATTTCCATATCGATAAATTAGTATTTTATCAATACATTCAAACACTTTTGTAATGAAAAATCCAGCCTTTTTAGGCGATAAATCCAACTTAAAATATATATAATTACCTAATCTGAATATTTTCAGCCGTTATACTTCCATCTGGATTTGTCTTTCCAAACACACTCACTTGAAGTCCGTTTACTAATTCTTCTTTAGTACTCGTAGAAACTTTCATAATTGTGGTTTTTTCAGAAATAAAAATTATCCTAGAGCCACCTTCCCTAGACTTTACAGTCAACCCAGTTTCGTCCTTTGAAATTATTTCTCCACCAATCATTCCACCCAAACTCCCTCTTGCGACAGACCCCTTATCAAACCTTCCTAAATTATCCCCAACATTTACCCTGTCAGTGGCACTAAAATTTCTTCCAGAAAACCCAGGGAAACTTCTGGAAATTTGAGAGTATTTAATTCCCGCATAAAAAGACATTCCTAAAACCATCACAAAAAAAACTATTATTCCCACGATCATTTTATTTTTCATTTTTGTTACGTTCTCTATTTTAATTTTTAATTTTATTATTCATACCTTAAAGCTTCTATGGGGTTAAGTCGAGCTGCTCTATAAGCGGGATAATAACCAAAAACTATTCCTATGACAGCCGATACCCCAAAAGCCAAAACAACCGAGGAAACTGTGACAGATGCCTGAATAATACCAGTATAAGATATTGCTTTAGCGACCACCCAACCGAATACCACGCCAAGGAAACCACCGACAAAGGTAACCATTATTGCCTCCAATAAAAACTGTATTTCAATATCTCTTCTTTTTGCCCCAATGGCTTTTCTTAATCCAATCTCTCTGGTTCTTTCGGTTACAGTTGTAAGCATCATGTTCATTATGCCGATACCGCCAACGACTAAAGAAATTCCTGCTATAGCCGACAACAAAAGAGTTAAGGTCGTCGTAACAGAAGAAGCTGCGCTCACCATATCTGCTTGATTCATAATATTAAAATCTAGAACAGTAGGATCTTTGATACCATGAAGATCTATTAAAAGATTTGTTATATCTTCCTGAATCAAAGACATTTCCTCTGGTTTTTCAGCAGCCACATTTATTGTCGTTAAAAATTCATGACCAGTAAGATATCTTTGAGCTGTTGTAATTGGAATATAAATAATATCATCTTGATTGGTAAATCCAGAACCGCCTTTCGCCATTGTAACCCCAACAACCTTAAAGTCTATTTTGTTTATTCTAATAGTGCTTCCTATCGGATTGGAACCTTCCCCGAAAAGATCATCCCTTGTGGTTGGTCCAATAACTGCTATCTTAGAACCGCTCTTTATACTTTGATCTGTAATAAAAATTCCCAAATCTACTTCTATGTTCTTTGTAACCGCATATTTAGGAGTTGTTCCCAAAACAGAAGTATTTGTATTTGTTCCTTTTGCAACTATTTGATATCGACTCGATACTTCAGGTGCGACAGCTTTGATTGAAGATACATTCTTTTCTATAGCCTCAGCATCTGATAATTTTAAGGATCTCGCTGTTCCCCGACCTGCACTTATGCTAACTCCTGGACCTCTTTGCGCTCCAGGCATTACCACTAAAAGATTTGAACCAAGCGACTGTATGCTGGATTCTATAGAATTTTGAGCCCCTTGTCCTATAGAAACCATCGCAATCACAGAACCTATCCCTATTATTATTCCAAGCATTGTAAGACCTGTTCTAATCTTATTGGCAAACAATGCAGAATATATTTCTTGCAAAATATCAATTATTTTCATACTTTTATATTTATTTATTTTTATACAAGATACGTCTTTCGTGTTCTTTCGTATCAGACAGAACTAAACCATCTTTAATGTGTATAATTCTGTGTGCGTGTTCTGCCACGTCATGTTCATGTGTAATAAGAACAATCGTTCTTTTGTCTTCCTCGTTCAATTTCTGAAAAGTTCCGAGAACAATTTCTCCTGTCTTAGTATCCAAGTTTCCTGTCGGTTCATCGGCCAGTATTAATTTTGGATCATTGACCAATGCTCTTGCAATAGCAACTCTTTGTATTTGACCACCCGAAAGCTGATTTGAAAGATGTTCAAAATGTGTTTCATCAAGACCAACATCTTTTAGTGCTTTCTTGGCAATAATCTCTCTTTTTTCGATATCAATACCAGAATAAATCAAGGGCAACATAACATTTCTCAATACTGTTGTCCTTGGAAGTAGGTTAAAAGATTGAAAAACAAATCCGATCCTATCTTTTCTTATATTCGCCAAATCGTCATCACTTAATTTAGAAACGTCTTCGTTGTCTAAAAAATATTTTCCCGAAGTCGGATTGTCGAGCGCCCCCAAAATGTGCATTAAGGTTGATTTTCCCGATCCAGAAGGACCCATTATGGCTACAAATTCTCCATCTTTAATGTCAAAACTAACCCCTCGAAGAGCTTTAAAATCAATATCGCCAGTCTTATAATCTTTTGTAACATTTTTTATCGATATCATTTAAGGATATTTTAATTTCTTCTGATACCGTTCGCACTTCCAACCCCACCAATTCCAGGTATCCTTATTCCACTAGTACTATTACCTGTTGTAACATTTTTACTTGAGCTAGTTGTTGTTCTTACAACAACGACATCTCCTTCACTGAGACCGCCTAATACCTCTGTCTGTATATCGTTTGATATCCCAACTTGTATATTTTTTTTCACTGGAAAAGCCTCGGAAATCAAACCTTGTGTACCCATATATGTTTCAAAGACAACCTTTTTTTCAAAAATTTCAACATACTCTTCATTATTCTGAAGTTTTACTGCTCCGCTTGATACCAAGAGAACGTCCGCTTTTGCTTCCGTTATAATGGAAGCAGAAACACTCATACCTGGCTTAACCCTATCGTCTTGGGTATCAAAACTTACTTTTACATTATAAGTAACGACCCCCTGAGATACCGAGCCGATTGCATCAATCTCTGATACTTTTCCGGAAATACTCAAGTCTTCTATGGCATCAAATAAAAGAGTTGCTTTTTGACCTAATTTTATCTTGGCCACATCCACTTCATTAAAAGAAACTTCTGCGATTTTTTGTTTTGTTACTATTGTAGCGATAGAGGTTCCAGAAGAAACAGTGTCGCCTTTTTTAACATTAACAACAGCAACAACACCATCAAAAGGAGCCCGAATCGTATAATTAGCTAGTTTGGACCTAAGATCAGCAACTTCAACCTCCTTCTTTTTTATACTATTCAATGACACCTGTAATGTTATCGGATTATCACCAGTAGGATTACCTATCTTCAAAATATCGATGTCTCTTTGTGTGTTTACTATAGTTTGTTTTATATCTGTTATGGAGCTTTTTTGAGAAAGAAGGGAGCTTAAATGACTATTGGTATTGCTTAAATAATTTTTTATATTATTTTTAAAAGTTGTTATCGTGGCACTAGTTTTAATTCCTTTTCTATCGTTTATGTCTATGATTGTATCTAGGATATTGTTACTGCTTTTTGCGGATTGCGCCATTAATTTTGTGGTCTCTAGAGCCTGTTCAAGAACCTCTTCTATTTTTTGTCGTTCTGAATATCTGGTTAAGATTTTAAAGTCAAGAAAACTTTTATCATAAGCAATCCTTGCTAAATTATAATCTTTGACGGCAATTTCCACCAAGGATACTATAAGTTCACGATCCTCACCATCAAAAAGATTTTTATAGGCATCCATATTCCACCCCCTAGACTGCTGATCCATCTCATAGCCATATAGAATATTCTGAAGACCAGTAATCACACTAGGGAGGTCAAGAAAAGCATTAGATATTGAATTAAATGAATCCTCATATTTCTTTACCAAATCATTTTCTGAATTTTCCAATGATTCAATCTTTCTTTCGTGATCTATCGGTGCTTGTGCTTGCGCTTTTTCAAAATTTAGATATGCCTCAGCTAGCGATATTTCAGCATCTGCCAAAGTTTTTTTTGCATCTACGCTATCTATCGAAGCAATGGCCTGTCCCGACCTCACTATTTTCCCGGGGAACAAATCCATCCAAATAATATCACCGCTAGCTCTTGGTTTTATTACAATTTGATCATAAGAAGAAACTTGTCCTGTGCTTGAAACAGATGTAATAAGTGTACCCCTTTCAACTGTGGTTAAAATATATCTGGTATCAGTTTTTGTTCCCCATAAATAACCATATGCATAATATGCTAAAAAAAATAATATAAGAAAACCAAAGAGCCCAACCTTTTTGTTTTTTTTAAAATAAATTAAAAATGAATTTTTCATATCTTTTTTGAGCTAATTAGGAATAATTCTTATTATTTTTGCAACAACCTCTCCATTTTCGCTTGGAGAACCTAAAACAATAATATCATCACCCTCTCTTAAATCCTCAAAAGTAATTTTTTCTCTAAAATGCATTATTAATGTCTTTTCATCAACAATAATAGCTTTTTCGATACCATCTTTATCTGAAATTATAATATTTGGAAGATCCAGCACCAATATTTTTCCCGTCATGCCGTGCGCGTTCATAAAACTATCCGCCGAAGATATTTTTAATTTATTTTCTGGAATGCCTTTTTGCAACAAAACCGAACCTCTTCTGTCGCTCACTCCACCAAACAAGGTTTCAAAACCCTCTTGTCTTCTTTCTCCCAATCCCCTCATTTCAAAAAATTTTTTATAATTATCGCCCCATTTATAAGAAAAATTTGCTTTATGATAACCAACGGAAACACCGGCTCTAAAAACAAAAAGAGTAAAAATAAATAATAATAACCCATAAACAAAGTAATTAAACTTTTTTGAATCTGTAAAATTCTTTATGTGATTTTTTAATTTTTCCATTTTTATATAATATTAATTTTTAACTCAAAAAAATTAAAAGCAAGAGACTTAATTGATGCAATAGAGACAAATGCAAAAATACACAATATACCAATGCCTACCACAGGAAAAGTTTCCGCCAAAGAAAAAATTAACTCCCTCCAAAAGAGACCAATGGCACCAGTATCTGAAAACAAAAAAGAAAAGTAGTTTATAAAACCAGAAGAAGATATCTCCACCGATAAATATTTTGCTGTTTCCCAAAAACAAATAAAGGAAGTTATTAAAGAAAAGCCAGAAAAGAGTGTCCTGCGCTTCGCAAGTAGATATTTTTCTTCAGATATCTTTTTAATAGTAGATTCAAGAAGCCTATCTGGCAAAAGTATCTTATCAAATAATAAATTTTGTTTATTGTTGTCCATATTAGTATATACGGATTAGTTATTCTTTTGGTGCAATTCTTTTCTTCAATTTTAAAACAATTCTCCTGTAGCGACTTTTAACAGTATTGAGGGGCTTTTTTAATATTCCAGATATTTCATCAAAAGTAAGCTTCTCTTCAATATGTAAAGACAGTATCTCTTTTTCCTCACTAGGAAGATTTTTAATCTCCGCCCTCAGCTCTTCTGCATCCTCACACGTAATCAACTCAGCTTCAATGTCAATATTTTCATCATTAATATTATCCTCAAAATCATATTCCCCGTCACCCCTCAAAATATCAGAAAAAAGAATATCCTTTTTCTTTCTCAAATAGTCGTAAATCGTATTTCTTGCAATCGTAAAAAGCCAAGTTTTAAAAGAGAATTTTCTATCGTACCTATTTAAATATTTCCACACTTTAATAAAAATATCCTGAGTGATATCCTCTGAGTCATTTTTATTCCCCGTCAAACGATAGGAAAACCTATAAACAGACTCTATATACTTGGAAATTATTTCCCTGAGAGAATCCTCATTCCCATTAAGGTAGTCAGAAATAATATCCCCATCGTCTCTATTGTTCATTTTAATAACTATTTCTGCTTGTATTGTTCGTATAGAACAATTGCAGCAGACGCAGCAACATTTAAGGATTCACAACCATCCTCCATAGGTATAGATAAAATTTTGTCACAAACATTAAAAATATTTTTTTCTATACCGACAGATTCATTTCCAAAAACAAAAACAGAAGGAAATACAATTTTTTCGTTTTTTATAGAATTTTCAGAATCTCCATCCATTCCATATACAAAAAATCCTCTTTTTTTCAGAAGAGATAACGCTAACTGAACATCTTCAACCAAAACAATTTTGGTCCTAAAAACCATACCTACTGATGTTTTTACAACTGAGGCGGTGATTGGAGACTGACTTTTCGTGGGTATTAAAACAGCCGAAACGCCAAAAGCAACGGACGAACGAATAATTGTTCCCATGTTTTGAGGATCTTGAACTCCAGACAGAAGAACCAATGAAGCATTTTTGGTCGGAACAATATCGGAGATGAAACTCTCAAAAGGAACCAGGAGTTTCTCTAAAGATATCTTAGCGAAAACTCCTTGATGCGAAGCATCTTTTTCGATATCAGTCGGTATTTCTTTTTTAAGAGATATATCTGAAAAAGGTATTTTACACGCTTTTAATTTATCTTTTGTGCTGTCAGATATAACATTTTCCGATAAGAAAACCTTTTCTATTATATCAGGACAGTTGTTCAATGCCTCATCTAATACATGTTTACCATATATGAATATTTTATCTTTTTTCATTTATTTTTTATTTGAAAAATATTATTTGATTGACCAATATTAACATTTTTTTTTCTAATAAAAAATCCAACCCCACTAAATGCGGATATTCAAATTTTTTTGTGGAATAAATACTAAGCAGAATACCTTAAAACGTTTTGGATGTTTCTGAAATTAATTACCGCACCAATCCCACATGATTTTGTCATATTTCGGAATTTTTTTAAATAAATAGAGACAAGTTCTTTCTCTCCATCAACGACCAAAGATTCTTTGTGTTTTGAAGCGGTAGCGGCATATGACCAATTATGATATCCAGCGATCAATATATCACCATCAACAATACAATACTTTTGATACATCAACGGTCTTCCTCCTCCTGGCTTGTAATAATGCAACTTTAAATTACACAAAAATAATTCATTTATCGCCCAACTGTTTGCGGTATCATCGTTTATTATAATTTCAACAGAAATACCAGATGACGATCTTTGTTTTATTATTTCAGCAATCTCATTGTCTAAAAAATAAGAAAGAACCAGATGAATCGATTCTTTCGATTCTTTCAGGCTTTTTATCAATATCTCTCTTATTTTACTATTATGTAATTCTCCTGTTTGCATATTAAATATATTAAATACCAAGAGAGAATAGAACATATTCACATATTATTCAAGCTTTTTTGCAATAATCTAAAAATAATTCTTAAAAATGAAAAATAAAGGTTCTTTTGAGTTTATGCAGAAAATTCGGCATTTTTAACTTATTTTCAAAATATTCCGAAAAACTTCTTATGAATGTCCCACTTGACACGGAGACCTTGAAAGAAACGGTTTTAAAAATATCCGTATTGCGTTCCCCTAAGACGTCTTTCCATTTTTCTATTATTTCTTTTTGTCTAAAATCCCCATTAACTTTTTTAATATTTTTAACAATATTGGTGAGTAATTTTTTTCCATCAATATCGCTTACTTTGATTTCTGAAATTTCTTTAATTTTAATTTTATTCAGAGGTCTTTTTAGTCCCTTTATCTCGCCACTTTTAAATATCTCAAACATCTTTCTTCCGCCCATCGTCTTCCCAGACATCCAGGGATATTTTTGAATTTTTATTTTTTTTAATCCACGAACGATATTGAGGATTCGTTCATTCGAAATATTTTTCTTAGCTTCTTTCATAACAAGCCCCAAAGAGTCCATAGAGTCAGTGGATATACCGAAAACGAACTCTGCGAAATATTCTTTATCAAAATTTAAATATTTTTCCCTATTATTATTTTCATCTCCCGAAATAACTATCATTTTTCCGCTAGCCATCGGATCTAGCCTTCCAATGTAGGACAATTTTTGGT
This sequence comes from uncultured Candidatus Saccharibacteria bacterium, assembly GCA_964649715.1. Lineage (GTDB taxonomy): Bacteria > Patescibacteriota > Minisyncoccia > Phycocordibacterales > UBA12445 > UBA12445. The sequence continues at coordinate 27,403 of CAZYTH010000004.1, read as the reverse complement.
TTTTTACGCTTTTGATTTTTTCTTTGAACCGAGAGATAGATTCTAGCGGAGTTTCTCCGATTTTTTTATTAATAACAAACATAAAAGACATCTTATATTTTAAGTGCAAAAAATAAAAGCCCCGAAGATATTTCGGGGCTTTTACAGATAGCTAACACTTACTTTCGCAATCAAATATTTCTGTCGTTTCTTCACCGTCGTATTTAAAGATACATTCTTCTACGCATTTTTTGCAAGATTCAAATCTTGGATATTGTATCTGTACGCAATTTTCATCAACAAAACCGCAAGAAGCATATTGCCTGCATTTATCACCTATTGCATACATTGCGGTGCACATCTCAGCTGGTTCAGAACCGCATTTTATTTCCAATCCATGGCAATTTTCAATTCCACATTTTGACAACCCGCCACTATTCTGTTCGCAAGACTCCTCCCAGACACGAATACATTTTTGTTTCGGTTCACACCAAGAATAACCAGCCGAACCGATACATCCATGTTCATCTCTATCCCCACCGACAATATTATCGGGTGAATCAATCTTCTTTGATAAAGAAAAGATAAAAGAAACAATTGCTACAAATATTGTAAAAAAAATTATTACTCTAAAATATTTTCCCATAAAATTTATTCTTTCTTTTTATCTAAATTATTAATACCAATAACCCTTACACCAAAATAAACAACCAAAGCGACCACAATAAAATCAATCAAAACAGCTATAAAATCACCGTAAAGGATCTTAGCTGGACCGATACTCAAAGATGCTACCCTAAGATCACCAGCCAACCCCAAAACAATACCGAGGACTGGATTAACAATATCATTTATAAGAGCTGTTACAACTTTTGAAACAGCGCCACCCAAAATAAAACCGACGGCCAGACCGACAACACCTTGCTCTCTAATAAAATTAACAAAATCTTTCATTTTTTATAAAAAATCAACAAATAACAATACTAATCTTTAACCAAAAACCCACCATTTTTTTTCCAATCAAGAACCCCGCCCAAACTTGCCACGTTTTCAAAACCAAGTTCTTTCATCCTCTCAACTGCAATACCCGCTCTACTTCCAGAACGACAATAAACATAAAACTTTTTTTGTTTATCATATTCAGAAACGCTGTCTTTTTTGATATTACCCAATGGTAAAAAGACAGCACCCTCGATATGTCCTTCATCCCATTCGCTTTTTTCTCTAACATCAATTAAGGTTATCTCGCCAGAGGCAACAGCAGATTGAACATCCTCAGTAGATGAAGTGTCTAAAAAACATTCGCTACCAAGACACACCGACGGCTCTTTTGACAAAATAAAACTCGCACCAGATATAAAAATAAATAATATTATAAAATTTCTAAAAAATTTTATCATTTTTTAAAAGTTATTTTTTTCTAAAGAAACTTAAAAATTTAGGTGTAAACGGTATTCTATTGTGTAGGTTCATCCAAAAATACCCTAAAATACTAACAATGAGCGAACCGATGCCGGCAGCAATAAGATCCCACATTGTGTCGGAATTGTTTAATTGCCATGCTGTATTAAAATAACTATCACCCACAAATTCTACCATTTCCCAAACGGCTCCGATGGCCAGAGAAAATGCGATTGCAAAAAAGGAAACAAAAGAGGGGCTTAAGTCTATTTTCATCTTCTTATTCTCGTTAAAGATATATACAAGGATAAAGCCAGTTATGCCAAGCAAAATACCTGACTGAAAATGAGCAAATTTATCCCACAGTGGTATGTAGTCATAAAATTCAGCCATATGTCCCAAAAAAAGAGTAATGAAAATAAAAAAAACAATTCCTATTTCTAATGTAAAAGGGAGATAAAAATGGTAACGTTCTTTTGCGATTGAAGGCAATATCATCAACACAAATATTATTAATGCGATTGTTGCTGACTCCCAATTACCCCATCCAAAAAATATAAACGATGAAATAAAGACAACAAAACGTAGCAAATAACAGATAGACACCGTAAGCCTGTTTTTATAATTATTATCATGATATCCGATATCCTCAAAAAACATTTTTTAAGTATACAACAAAAATTAACGTTCAGGCAATAAAAAAATACCACACAGTGTGGTATTTTAAAAAACGATATAAAATACAGAGAATGATTATTGTTTTTTAGAGAAACCTTCCAAAGCCCTCAAGAGCTCCATCGGGATCATATATACCACTGTGTTGCTTTGATCTGAAGACATATCGTTTATAGATTGAAGCGTCCTCAAATGAATCGCCCCTGGGGTAGCGGATAACATCTCAGCAGCCTTAGCGATATTTTGTGATGCCGCCAATTCTCCTTCTGAATTGATAATAACCGCCCTCTTCTCTCTTTCTGCTTCCGCCTGCTTGCCGATTGTTCTTTCCATTTCTGGCGGAAGGCTTACATCTTTTAACTCAACATTCTGCACTTTCAAACCCCACGCATCTGTCTCTTTGTCAACAATTTCTCTTATTCTCTCAGCAATCTTATCTCTGTTTGAAAGCAACTCGTCTAGTGTCACCTCTCCCACAATATTCCTCATTGTGGTTTGCGCATATTGAGATATTGCGTATCTGAAATTTTCCACTTCAACAATCGCCTTTTCTGCATCACTAACCTTATAATAAATAACTGCGTTTACCCTAACCGATACATTGTCTTTTGTTATCGCATTCTGATCTGGTACGTCCACCGCCTTTACTCTTATGTCAACTTTTTGATATTCCTGAAAAATAGGAAGAACCAATCTCCAACCAGGCTCCATAATTGAACTAAACTTCCCAAGAGTAAATTTAACACCTCTCTCGTATTGGTTTATTTGACGAATACTTACAACGACCAGCATAAATAAGAAAAAAGAAAAACAAAAAACAAAAAATAGAAATATTTCCATGTAAAATTATGATTAATTAAATAATAAACTTCTACCAAATATTTTAGCACGACACCGATACAAAATAAAGAATTTAAAATGACTAAAAATAAACCAACATCTTCACTCACCCATTCGAGCTAAATTTGATATTTTTCATCGATATGATAGCCTTCCCTCTTAGATGAACATTTATTCTGTTATCTAAAAATTCTTAAAAAAATGGAGGGTAAAGATGTTGTGGAATAAAAATGAGAATTATGAAGAAAGACAGGCACGACACAAAAGAGTTTATAAAAAAACATCTTCACTTCGAAACAAGATTGAGGAAATGAAAATGGATCAATTCCAAGTAAAAGACATACCTATCGTACTAAAAATCCTCTCCGTAGAAAATTTCAACGACTCCTTCTGTGATGAACCTGAAAATGAAAAGAAAATAGATACACTCGCCCAAAAACTGGGTTTAATGATATAACCCATTTCTCCACGAAGCTTAAACCTCCCTTTTTGGGGAGGTTTTTAAAATCTAAAATTTATTATCGTTTGACAATTTCAACAACCAGCAAAATATCTTTTGTTTACAAGTATATATGTTATTCAAAAAAAAGCGTCCGACAGATATCGAACGCTAGAAACGACAACCTTATGCACAAATCAAAAGAGCGGGCTCACTCTCGTTCCACAAACAATCAAGCCAATGGCATCTATCCCTCCACGCAAGTCCATCCCAAGAAAGAAAGCGAACATAAAAACCGCCCGGACCATTAAGCGAAAGACGGAAAATCGTTCCCCAAAAATAGATTGATTTTTTCTTCCACTCTTCGGGAATAATCTCTTGATGTTCAAGAAGGTAATCAAGAACGTTTGCGTTCAAAACTGGTTTGTCTTTGAGTTCCTCGTGTAATTTGTTGCCCTGAATTTTTCCCCCTCGTTGCTCTTTAGACAAATAGAGAGATACTTTTGATTGATCCCATACTACCTGTCCATCTCTCTTGTGCTCAACAACAAACCACCCACTGGGAATGACCGGGTCCTTATCACAATCAATCGTATGTTTTCCAAAAACTTGAAAACGAGCACCATTCTTCAGAAAAATTGTGAATCTCTTGCCGAATTCCTCAGGAGAAAGATTGGTTACCTCCCGAAGACCGTCACCATCGAGCTCTTCCCATTTAACCTGAGTTGCGACCCGAGAGGAAATTTGTAGGGCTTGATCACGAGATACGTCTCTACTCATTGACTTGACCCCTTTTTTTATGAATTTAGCCAACCGTTCTTTAAATGGTCAGCTTTTGCACAACTATTAATGTTAAAAAATTCCAAAGAACCTTTGCGTACCACAATCACGCGAATTATTTTTTATTGTTATATATTTATTTTAAAAACATGTCAACACAAAAAGAGGTACATCTCAAGGTTCGGACGAAAAATTATTAAATTATTTCATTTAAATCCCCCTTGATAATAATGGGATCAATACCACACAACTCATCAGTAAAAAGACATTGTGGTAAAGGATTATAAAGAAAGATCTTTTTGCCCAACCGAAAAGCGGTATATATCTCTAAAAAAGTCGCACCACCAATATAATTTTGTATGCCATTCTTCTCAAAGTTTAGAACAAGTATCGCATCCTGTGGTTCTATGTTTTTCTCATCTTTCTTGAGCATCTCCTTCTTCCATAATATATGTTTCTCCTTACTAAGTTTTTTAATCTCTTCCTCCATAAAAGGATTATCATAGCTATTTGGCATAGTTAAAACATGTCCCTTCTTTTCCAACATTAAAGCAATATCTGGAATCCTGTGGTAATTATATTTACTGGCACAAATAAATATCTTCATATTTATATACTATGAAGATACTCAACTTTTTTCAATATCAAATAATTTACAAAACGAGAGGAGAATGCAAAAAACGCCCAAAAGCACAAAAGAATAACTCAAAATTGCGCCAATGGCATTATAGATTTAAATCACCATATACACTTCATCGTTTTTTCTAACCAATGAATTTATTTTTACTCCAACAGTTTGTCCTTTTGTCGCTTTTTTAATTGAATTATGGTCTATTTCCAAAAATTCTATCTTTTCTCGCTTGCTTCCCGTGGTTGGACCCTGAAAGAGAAGAGTCGTACCAATCTTTATACTCCCGTTTGATATCAACACTTCAGCAACTCCAATTTTCTTGTAATAATCAACGACCTTACCAATCTGTATTTTTCTTTCTGTGGCTTTATTACCCTCAGCGTCAACCCACTCATTCATAGGTTTACCCAAATAAAATCCGCTACTTTGCCCCCTATGATATACAGTCTCTAGATTTTTACTCAATTCTTCTTTTAAGCTGGCCAATTTTTCATAAAATTCCTTGCCTCGTTTTTTTTCTGAAAAAATAAAATCAATAATAGTCCTATACGATTTTGTAACAACAGCTACATATTCAGGACTTCTGTTTCGTCCCTCTATTTTTAAAGAACAAACCCCTGAATCAATAATTTTTTCAATAAAATTAATAGTACATAGATCTCTTGGACTCATCACATAGTCCTCCCCCAATTCTAACTCTTTTTCTCCATCAATTTGCTTAATTAAATACTTTCTTCTGCATGGCTGTTGACATTCTCCGCGATTTGCAGATTTACCATATAGGAATTGCGACATAAAACATCTGCCAGATACAGACACACACATTGCGCCATGAATAAACACCTCTATTTCAACTTTTGTGTGTTTTTTGATTTCTTTAATTTGCTCAAGTGAACATTCGCGAGCCAAAACAACTCTTTTGGCTCCAATCTTTCTATAAAATTCGGCTGACATTGAATTAGCAATGCTTGCTTGGGTGCTTATGTGGATTTCTATTCCTAATTTTCTAGCAATTTGAATAACCGACAAATCCCAGCAAATAATAGCATCTATCTTCGCCTCTTTTACCTTCTTTAATAATTCAGTAACTCTCTTGATCTCATTTTCGTATATTATTATATTTATAGCCAGATACGCTTTCACATTACTTTTGTGTGCAATCTTCGCTATTTTTTTTAAATCTTTTTCTGTAAAATTTTTCGCCCCCGCTCTCATATTGAAACCTTTTATCCCAAAAAAAACCGCATCAGCGCCATTTTCTATTGCAGCTGTAAGCGATGTATAATCTTGTATTGGGGAAAGTAATTCTGGTTTATTTATTGTCTTCATTTTAAAAAATATCACTAGACCCACAAACTGCGGGACCTGGAGTTTCTCCCTCGGCTAAATTTTTCTTCCAAAAAATTTGCCTGGTCACCAGCTCGCTATTTTATTCGCCAGTTGCCTGCCTGCCGGTAGGCAGGCTCATAAAATTATAGCTCCGCTGTTCGAATCCATGTCGCGAATGAAGCAGTTCATTCGCTTCCCTGCATCACTCGCCTGCTCAACAGCAAGCTCCTGACTGCGGGACCTGGATTCGAACCAGGATAAACAGCTTCAAAGGCTGCTGTCCTACCATTAGACGATCCCGCAACTATAAACAATTACAAATTAAACCACATTGCTTCTCCGTCAACCGCCAGATCACGACGACGCCAAATATAACATCAAAATCTCCAAAACTCAATCCTTTTGCCCCAAAAGACTTATTAACGCAAGTTCTATTTGCATCTCCGAAACGCTCGAGTGATTTATTTCTCCGAGCAGAAAAATAAACTCTCTAAGGGCTTTTGGTAGTATGGAAATGTTTCTGTGTTCTTTCATTTCTTCAAAAATTTTAACTTCCACTTCAGATAACTCATCTGAAAGTTTTTTACCCATCTCAGGAGCAAACTTAAGAAGAAGAATAATTCTTAAATCCCTGAGGATAAGCCTTAAAAAAACCTTCATCTCGACATTTGCCTCTATCGCTTTGTGCAAAAAAGAAATAGCAACTTCAGTTTCTTTATCCAATATTGCTTTTATTATTCCGTGAATTATCTCCCCTCTCGGAGCTCCGGTCAATGACTCGATATCCTCTATTTTAATTTTTTTATTTTTTACAGTATTTGAAACTTGATCAAAAATTCCGATGGCATCACGGAAGGATCCTTCCCCCAAAGTAGCAATTAAATCTAGTGCATTTTTATCTATCTCGTAACCCTCACCTTTTGCCACTCTCTCTATCGCCTTTTTTATTATCTCATTTGAAGGTTTTTTAAAGGAAAAAGATTGGCATCTTGAAACCACTGTCGCAGGCAATTTATGTGTTTCTGTCGTCGCCAGAACAAAAACCACATGTTGAGGCGGTTCCTCTAGTGTCTTCAGAAAAGCGTTAAAAGCGCTTTTAGAAAGCATATGAACCTCGTCTATTATGTAAACTTTTTTTTGTGATTCAAAAGGAAGGGTTCTTGAACCTTCAATGATTTCGCGAATATCCTCCACGCTTGTGTTAGAGGCTGCATCAAGCTCATAGATATCCTTGTCTGAGGTGCCAATTTCTTTGGCAAAAATTCTTGCGATACTCGTCTTTCCTGTTCCTCGCGAACCCGTAAAAAGATAAGCGTGAAAAACTTTGCCTTGAATAATCGCACCCTCAAGTGCGGACACTATATTCTCTTGCCCCAAAACCTCTTTAAAATTCCTTGGCCTATATTTTCTATAAAATGCGATGGACATATAAATAATTGATAATTTATCTTATATTCTCTCTGGGACATCTGCATGACAAAGATTAAGACCATTTTCAAGCGCTACGGCAACTGCATATGTAATTAAGAGACGATGCGGATATTCCAACTTACCAGAGAGCAATACCTCGTGATTTTCATAATAACTATTGTATTCATTTGCAAGATTAAGCAAAAATTCCGCGACAATTGCGGGATTGTCGGTCTCCCCCGCCTTCAAAACAATTTCAGGAAGACTAGCAACTTTTTTGAGTAAGCCGACCTCTATCAATTCCAAAGCAGAAAGATCTAGTTCTTCAACATTAATCTCCTCAATTTTTTTGTCTGATTTTTTCAAAATGCTTTTTGCACGGGCGATTGAATACATAATATACGCACCGCCTGATTCCTCAAAATTTTTTATATTCTTTTCAATGCTCCCATAAAATTTTATTGGAAATCTTTTGTCTTGTTTAATATCATTAAAAGCTATTGACCCAATAGCAAGCTTCTTTGCGTTGTCATTTTTTTCTTCATTTGAAAAATCTTCTTTCTTGTCATATTTGCTTCTAAAATACTTTATTGATTCCTCAATAAGAGAAATAATATTTTGTGCTCCTTCTCTACTTGAGAGTTTTCGACCCGTCTCTGCATCCACATAAAATCCGTGGGAGATGTGCTTAAAATCAATATTTGAGCCCTCATTCATATTCATTAAAAGTGAGGCCTCAAAAATATGCTTAAAATGCTCTGTTTGCTCTTGACCAACCTCGTAGACGAGCCTAGATGGATAAAACGTTTCTAGGCGGTGTTTTATGCTTGTTAGGTCTCTTGTGGCATATATTGTAGCTCCGTCGGCCCTCATAATGACCAAACGAGCGCCAGAAGGAAGCATTACCACATATGCACCGATATCGTTGTTTATTTCCTCTAAAAGTTTCTCTAAAACAGTCTTTTTTATTGTTTCTGATTCAAACTCCAATTGAGCTTTTTTTGCCTCAACAAGAGCAAGTTCTTCGGTGAATAAAACAACCTCATTTGTCTTTATCTTTTCGGCGATAAATTCTTTCCCTTTCTTTGCATAAAAACTCTCACCCAATAAATAGTCGTGATTGATCTTAAGAAGTTCATAAAATTTATTGAACTCTTTCATACTCCACCCGCGCATCATAAACCACAAATCAAATTCCTCCCTTTTGCCATTTTCTAAATTACGGAATCTTTCGTTGGCCCTTTCTTTAAATTCTTTATATTTAATCTTGTATTCCCCTATGTCAGAAAACTCGCCAAAAACACCGACAAGCCACAACCGATCTTCTTCTAAGATTTTTTCAAAATTATGTATAGTGGAAAACTTTTCCGCCCTTCTTACAAACTGATAAATATGATCTAACATGTCATTCTCAGAATCCGTTTTTGGTAAGATGTTTTTTTCTTTTAAACGCAGATAAGCTTCTATCAGAGTTCCCATCCCACCCCAATCATTGAGATAGTTTAACCTGTGAACTGTATATCCAGTCGCCTCATATATCTCTGCAAGAACCTCTCCAATCATTGTAGAACGAACATGTCCCGCATGAAGATGCTTCGCCATGTTTGGACTTGAATAGTCAAGAACAATACTTTTTCCTTTATTTATATCAGACATTCCATATTTTCCTTCTAGGGACAAAACATCTTTAATAAAAAAAGAAAAAACGATAGGGTTCAATAGTATGTTCACATAGATTCCCTTTACCTCAACCCTTTTTACCTTATCCAATTTTTCCAAACCCAAAATTAATTGCGGAATTATTTCATCAAGATATCTTGGGATGCCGTATTCTCTCATCATCTTGGGTATTTTTACAGCAACATCTGCACCAAACCTTTCTCTGTCAATAAATTCAATTTCAACATTGGCGATACCTGGAACATTTTTATTTATATTGATTATTTCTTTTTTGATTTTTTCTAAGGCATATTCACAAAATGAAACATAACCAAAAACTTCACGCTTCTTTTCAACTTCGCTTTTTTTTAACAGAATATCCGCTTCTATCTGTTTGTTAAATTTTTCTAATAGGTTGTCCATAATGTCTTACGAATTGTAACAAAAAACAACTATTTTATATAGGGCATAATTACCCCCTCCACATCATCTGCGTTATTTGTGCCCATCAGTTTCAATCTTAATTCTTTGGCACCAGGGAACCCTCCAACATAAGACCCCATGTGTTTACGCATCTGCAGGAAGCTTTTTGTAAAAACGCCGTTCTTCATAAAAATTTTTTCATAAAGTTTTGCGTGCTCAAGCACAACTTTTAGTATCTCAGCAAGAGATAATTCTTCTTTTTTTATCTCTTCATTGAATAGCCACGGATTTCCAAAAATACCTCTCCCTATCATTATTCCATCCACGCCAGACTCTTCTGCCCTTTGCCGTCCCTCTTCTAAACTTTTTATATCTCCATTTCCAATGATGAGAACACCAGATCCCTTCGCTATTTCAACTCCCCTTTTTATAATATCCCAACGAGCAGGGACTTTGGACATTTCCTTCTTTGTTCTTCCGTGTATTGTGATTGCGGAGGGTTTGGCCTCAAGGAGATTCGGAAGCCAAGTTTCTATTTCATTTTTACTAAAACCAATGCGAGTTTTTACTGATACAGGGATATCACCTGCGCCTTCCTTAACCGCCTGAATAATTTCTTTTGCCAACTTTGGTGTTTTAATCATAGAGGCTCCCGCACCTTGTTTATTTATATTTTTATCAGGACAACCCATATTTATATCTATTCCATCAAAACCAAGTTTGTTAATTATCTTAGCTGTTTTATAAAAATTACCAGGAACTGAACCAAAAACCTGTGCGACTATCGGCCTTTCTTTTTCTGTATACTCCAAATCGCGAAGAAGTTTCTTTTTTGCATCTTTGTGAACCATGCCTTCGCAAGACACCATCTCAGTCCACACCACATCAGGATTACTGTGTTTGGCCACAATACGTCTAAAAACAGGATCCGTCACATCGGCCATCGGAGCCAAACAAAAGAAGGGCTTTTTTTTCAAAAACTCCTTTTCATGCCAAAAATTAAAGTTTACCTTTGACTTTGAACTCATCTGTTGTATATTAATGAAATATTCGTTCGTTGACAAACCTTTTCTTACGGAGGTGTCATTTTGTCCAGAAAAGACAGAAAGCGAGATCGAAAAAATGGAAGGAGAAGCTACCAGGACAAAAAGTACATCCCGACCGAGAAAGACAAAGAGTATCTGGATTTCCAATTTGGTTCTATCGCGGAAGCAAAAATGGCTTCCTTTGTGATTGAAAACGAATTGATAAAGACCAAGCATCCGAATAAAATAGATCCCAAACAAGACAAAGATTTTCTTTTCATTATAAAAACTCTATGCGGAAGAAGAGTCCTGCCTCTTTACAGAGACGAAATAAGACTAGGCATAATCCTTATCAAAAACGGCATAACCGATTTCGAATACTCAAAGAAATTCCCAACAACAAAGATCCATCCCGATAAAGAAAATTGGGAGCCAGAAACACCCGATAAAGCTCCCGAAACAAACACAGTAACAGAAAATCATCGTGAAGTGGATTTTTTTCTTCAGTCACCCATCAAAGTAGTTTTCTGTACCAATGCCGTGCAAGCATTTGAGGTAAAAAGCGGAAACTTAACAATTGACAGTTGGGTTCAAAGACGAGAATTAAGGGATTGTGAAAGTAAAATAACAACCTTCATGGTTTTAGGACAGCACTTAGATTTTTGGGAAAAAAACGGTTTTACTTCCTTAAACGTGAACATTCAGGACGTTTTTTGCCAGAAATTTCCACTCCCCACAGAATTTCTAAACAATGAGGTGCCCGGTGATTCCGAGTGTGCCTGGAAAATAGCAAACATCCTGAAAGAATGCGGTATCAATTTTAATTATCCAAAAAATAAAAGATGGAAAAACATTTTTTGGTTGGAAAAACCCATTCAAGTGTTCTGGTCCTCAGAACCAATAAAAGTCATAATGATAGTTCCCAAAGGAGAAGAATTGACTATCGGTGTTTGGCTCAGGAGAAGACATCTTATGTCAAACGGGCTAGATACCTTCATCGCGCTTCCCCAACACATGTATTTTTGGGGGGAATGGGGACTAATTCGTCAAAAAAAAAGAAAAGGTTGTAAGTAGTTTGCCTACGAGCTTTCCTGTATAAGGAAGGCTCTTTTTTTGTTAATAATTAATGTGTTACAATATCAAGTGTATGATAGAAAACTTTCAACAAGAAATTTTAATTTTTCTTCTCGGAATGACACCTGTCTCTGAACTAAGGGGAGCTATTCCTGTTGGAATATTATTATTTAATTTTTCATTCTTTAAAACTTATCTTATCGCTGTATTAGGAAATCTTCTTCCTATAATACCGCTACTTATTTTTTTTAAAAAACTTTCAGGCTTTCTTATGAAAAAATATAAATTCTTCGACGATATGATGAATTGGCTTTTTGAGAGGACTAGAAAAAAACACGGTAACCATTTTGATAAATGGAAATATGCGCCTCTTGCATTATTTATATTTGTGGCAATACCTCTTCCAATGACCGGAGCGTGGAGTGGAGTCCTCGCTGCAATAATATTTGGGATACCATTGACAGAAGCCGTCATCTCTATATTTTTTGGCGTAGCCACAGCAGGAGTTTTAGTCTCCATTCTTACCAAAATAGGTGCAATAACAATATCTGGTGTTGCGACCCTTTTTTTGTAATCCATAAACAAAAAAAGTTCCTTGCGGGAACTTTTTTTGTGAATATTTTATCTTTTTGACCACTGAGGGGCTTTTCTTGCCTTCTTTAATCCAAACTTTCTTCTTTCTTTAGTTCTTGGATCCCTGCTTAGATAGCCTTCCTTCTTTAACGGTTTTCTCAATTCTTCGTTGTATTTTGTTATGGCTCTGGCAATTCCCTGTACAATTGCTTCTGCCTGAGAATTAACCCCACCACCCGAAGCCTTGACCGAAACCTTGAATTTCTCTTTTATTTCTGAGTGATTCACTACTTCAAGTATTTTATTTCTCGTTTCGGCAACAACAAAATAATCTTTAATGTCTTTATCATTAACGACAAAAGAATTCTTTGCTGAAGGCCAAATTCGAACCCTCGCAACAGATGTCTTTCTTCTTCCCACCGCCTCAAAATATTTTTCCTTTTCTTTTGTCATCTTTATTCGCTAAAAGTTAAATTTTTTATCATTATCGCCCTTAATTTATTTTTTGGAAGCATTCCATACACAGCCCTCTTAAATACTTCTCCATAACCAAACTTAGCTATTACTTTCTCCATCGTTTCCGACTTTTGGCCACCAGGATACTGTGAGTGTCTCAAATATTCTTTATTTTTGAATTTTTTTAAAGGAATATTAGCCTTGGAAACATTTATTATAGAAACGTTAACGTTTGGGGCGATATTTGGCTGATAATCTGCTTTATTCTTTCCCATTAATTTAAAAGCTGCCTCAGAGGCTACTCTTCCCACAGCTTTATTTGTTGCATCAATTGTGTATTCTATCTTTGCCATTTTTTTATACAAATTCTATTATTGCCATTTTACTTCCATCTCCTCCCCTTGTTCCAAGCTTAACGATTCTTATATAACCTCCTTTTCTTTCCTTGTATTTTGGAGAAATTTCCTTCACAAGCTTGCTAACATATTTTGAAACGGCAAGATCTTGTAGCAACAACCTTCTCATTGAAACAGAATCATCTTTCCCTTTTGTAATGAGTTTTTCCACAAAAGGTCTAAGCTCTTTTGCTCTGGTCTCGGTTGTTATTATCTTTCCGTGTGTTATTAAATTTCCGGCAAGAGAACGCATAAAGGCCTTCCTAGCATCATTCTCTCTACCAAATTTTCTGTTTGTATTGTGGTGTCTCATGGATTTTATTTCAAAACAATTCCCAAATTACCCAAAACTTTTTTTATTTCATTCAACCCTTTTTCTCCTAAACCAGCAATTTCCAAAAGATCTCCTTCTTTTTTTCTTGCAAGTCCGCCGATTGTTCTTATGCTGGCGTCTGTAAGTGCTTTCATTGTTCTTCCAGAAAGGTCAAGATCTTCTATTCTCATCTTCATTGCGTCTTCTTGATTTTCTGGTTTGATCTCAGGAACAACCTCTTCTTCCTCTTTCGGCAAGGAAGCAATCTCTTTCTTTGCAGTCTTTTCTTCTATCACCACCTCTTCGTCCTCCTCAAAACCAATTATCGCCTTCAGCTGAGATATCATTATTTCGATTGAATTCTCAAGTGCTTGTCTTGGGGTAAGTGTTCCGTCTGTCTCTATAAATAATCTTATTCTATTATAATCTGTCCTGTCTCCAACACGCATATTTTCTACCTCATAATTCACTCTCCTTATCGGAGAAAAAGCGGCATCAACAGCGATTGTGCCAATTTCTACTTTGTCTCTGTGTAAAATTTCTTTAGGCACATAACCAAGTCCCTTCTCTATAGTTAATTCAATATTTAATTTAGAGGATTTATCGGTTAGAGTTGCAATATGTTGCTCGGGGTTCAAAAGAGTAACACCCTTGGGCATCTCTATTTTTTCCGCCTTTACTTCGCCCAAACCAGAAGCCCTCAAAAAAACTTTCTGAGGCTCATCTTTATCCATTTTAAACCTTATTTTTTTAAGATTTAAAATCATTATAATTACATCTTCTTTTATACCATCCAATGCAGAAAATTCGTGTTCGGCGCCTTCTATTTTTATAGAGGTAACGGCGGCACCAGGCAAAGAAGACAAGATAATTCTCCTTAGAGAATTACCAATTGTATGGCCATACCCTGGATAAAGTCCGTCTATTTCATATACCCCCTTGAGATCCACCTCAGAAAAAACTCTCGGCTTTGACGGTAGAACTATATTGAAATCCAACATATATTTTAAAAATTAATTAGCTTCGTAAAAAATTATGTTCTACTGTAAAACTCTACAACAGTACTTAGGTTTAATGTTTGATCTCCGTCAGAAAGTTCTGGTAGAGATATAACTTCAGCGACCATCTTTTCCATATCAAATTTTATCCACTTAGGAAACTTAAAGCCCTTTAGTTTATCTTGAAGTTTATTAAATACTGAATTTTCTAAACTAGCCTTTCTTACCGAGATTTTGTCTCCAACAGATACCTGAAAAGAAGGAACATTGTTCTTTCTGCTGTTTATTAATATATGACCATGAGAAACAACTTGTCTTGCAAATGCCCTAGACGTAGCCAATCCTATTCGATATACAACGTTGTCTAGCCTCCTCTCTAGTAATTGAGATAACATATTGGCAGGATTAGAATTTTTGCTCTTTTGGGCTATTTTTATACAATTACCGAATTGCCTCTCTGTTATACCATAAGTAAACTTAGCTTTTTGTTTCTCTAAAAACTGCAAACCGTATTCAGATCTTGGCTTGGGTCTCTTTTTGCCCTTCCCCGAAAAACCCTTCGATATGGAAGAAGTAAATTTTGGATTCTGACACTGAGGAAAAACCATTCCTCCAACCCTTTTGCAAATTTTATATTTTGGTCCTCTTAGCATTTTTGTTTATTAATATTTATTAGACCCTTCTTGGTTTCTTAGGCTTCGGACCATTGTGTGGTATAGGGGTCTTGTCGGTTATTGAATTTATTGAAATCCCTCGAGAAGAAAAAGCTCTTATCGATGACTCTCTTCCTGAGCCAACTCCACAAACCACAACATCCACCTCAGCAACTCCCATTATCTTGGCCTTGTCTCCAATTATCTCTCCAACCTTAGCAGCTGCAAATGGAGTGCCCTTTTTCGCACCCTTAAAACCAAGAGCTCCACTAGAAGAAGACACTACCGCATTTCCTTTTGTATCTGTTAAAAGAACCTTGGTGTTGTTATATGTTGCCTGAACAAAAAGCATCCCAGAGGACATTTTTATCCTTGACGACCTAGGTGCAGAAACCTTGGTTTCCTTTTTAACTTCTGCTCCTTCTGTTTCTTTTTTTATAACTTTTGTGTCTCCCATTTTGTTGGTTATTGAATGATTATCAAACTTAGACCTTAGAAAGTTGTTAATCGTTAACTACTTTCTAATTGACTATTTTTAATGTTTTACTTCTTCTCAACTTTCTTTCTTCCAGAACCCATGGTCTTTCTTGTGTTACCTCTCCTTGTTCTTGAGTTTGTCTTGGTTCTTTGACCTCTGGATGGCAAGCTTCTCATGTGTCTACTGCCTCTGTAGGATTTTATGTCTTTGAGTCTCTTGATGTTGGATGCAACGTCTCTCTTTAGCTCTCCCTCTATCTTGTGACTTTCAACTTCTTTTCTAATGGAATTTTCTTGTTCAGGGCTGAGATCTCCGGGCTTAGAACCGTGCGGAACGCCCAACTTATCTAGCATCTTCTGAGCGGTTTTCCTACCGACCCCATAGATGGTTGTTAAACCGATCTCTAGTCTTTTGTTATCTGGAATTGTTAACCCTGAAATTCTCATAATTTTAAAAATATTTCAAAATAAGTAATAAAATAAAAAAATTAACCCTGTCTCTGCTTATGCTTTGCAGTCTCGCAAACAACATAAACACGGCCTTTTCTTTTGACCGTTTTACACTTTGGACACATCTTTTTGATAGAAGATCTAACTTTCATTATCGTAATAAACTTATAATCTTCTGATTATTCTTCCTCTTTCACCATGCAAATCCAACTGCACTCTAACCCTGTCTCCTACTAATATCTTTATTCTGTGTATTCTCATCTTTCCTGCGAGATAACAGAGAATAACCTTTTCGTTTCCGATATCAACTCGAAACATCGTGTTCGGAAGAGACTCCACGACGGTGCCCTCTATTTGCTCTCCCAAAGAATTACTTTTGCTGTTTACTTCCATTTTTTAATGTTTGAGTATGATAGCAAATATTACCACCAAAAGTCAACCCCCGAAAACTCACTGAAAAAAATTGGGATAATATCCTTAAGATACTTGTTATTTTATAAGATTAATTATCCAATAACTCTATTGTTATGTTTTCTAAACTTTCAGGGAAAGAGCTTGACCAAGATGGCTTAAATACAGTTTCGGCTTTCTCAATCATTGGATATTTTTTAAAAACATCTTGATATTGAACCTTACTAACCCCCGCTAAATTCTCTTTAAATCCTTCTGTGTCAAAATTCCAAACTATTCTTGGCGAACCAGAAAGTTCAAAAGAAAAATTTGTTGCTTTGCTTAAGTCTATATTATTCTTACCAATCATCTTAAACTCAAGTGAATTTAAATTGTCAGATTTAACATCGTAATTTTTCAAACCAGGTAATGATTTTTGTGCTATCACCTTAGATAATTCTCCTCCGTCAAAAACAACAGCACTCAATGACCCCTTCATTACAAATGTCGGCTCACCCGAAGTATCACTTTTTCCAAGATCAGATGTATTGTCACTAAAAGTAAAGAACATACCATCATCATACAATACGTGCCCATCTGGAATCTGTCTTCTTAATTTTGAAATGAGTTTCTGTCTCAAAGAACTCTCTAATTTCTTTTTTGTTAAAATAACATCCTCCTCTGAAACAATTTTCATTTCACCAACATACCCTCCAGATATATCTCCACTACTTCTTGCAAAAACCATATCATATCTGGAAGTGCCTTTAAGACCAGGCAAGGTAAAATCAGAAGCACCGATATTGTACTCAGCCCCAGGTTTATCAGCAACAACGGTAACTTCCAAAGAACCAGGGAGCGAACGCCCATCGGTTATTTTTTTACCAGGGACAGTTATCGCTTTCTCTATCCTGTATATTTTCCCTTCTGGAGTTTCAAACCTTGTCGTCGCTACCAACACCTGTGGCGCGCTACTGAAATTATTATAAACCACTATTTTTCCACTTGCCTTTTTGGAAACTTTTTCAGAGCCACTTGCAGACACCCTTGCACTATCAGTATCGTCTGTATTAAATATTTGGTATAAAACCTCCCTGTCATCCACGCCCTCCTTGTTAACAACCGCCAAAAAAGTATCATTTAAAGAAACTCTTTCGCTTACTGGGGTTATTGTAACTATCGCACTAGAAAAAACAGAAGTTAACTTTAGAAAGCTAAAGCCAAAAAGGGAAATAATAACCAAAAACAAAAATAGTCCAGACAAAAAACCAAACACCCCCTTTTTTCCTTCTCCACTTGACCCACGAGAAACCTTTCTATCATTCAAAAAATCAGTCTTAGCCGGCATGTCTTGAGCAGTCTTTTTGGGACCGACCACAAAATCCCTGAACATTTGTTTTGACATTTTTTGTGAATTAATAAGCTATTAAACGCTAACCCCATAATGATATTTTTTAAGGACAAAGTCAAACGTTAATCCAGTAATAATTTATTAACAAATATAGAATCTATTAATAAATGAATATTATCTGGGCATGAACTATTGTTTTGGCAATAGATCTCAAATATCTCATTATCTAAGCAGTTTATTCGAGGAGGTTTATTAAGCGCTAACAAATTTGATATATCCAATTTACTCACAAAATCAAAAAATATTCCAGAACATTTTTTTTCAGCCGTTAAGTAAAGATTATCCGGTAAAAAATGCCTTGAAGAAATCTTTTGAAGTGTTTTGTAAAAAAGTCCAGCCCACACCTCCTCTGATTTTTTTATAGATTCCCTGAGCTTCTCTGTTAATACCGGATCAGAGGAATTAGATGTGAACATATCAACAAGAGAAACCGACTCTTCGTAAATAGTTCCGAATTTTTCGCAAATATCTCTGAATATAAGATTACGCCCCTTTGGTATAGAAGAAACCTCTTCTATTACACCTTTTTTAACTACGGAAATTTCTGTGAGCTCATTACCTATTGAAACAAACATAAAGCTGTCTTGTTCTTCATGAAGACCACGGAGAACGTCGGCGGCAACAAAAGCTGATGAATGATAAATGATACTGCGGTCATGAAAACTAGAAGATAATATTTTATTAATATCTCTCATCACCAATCTGGGAATATAGCTGACAAAAACAGAAATCTCTATCTCTGTCGCCTTTTTATGAAACGGCTCAGGTGTTTCGTATCCATTTAGTTTTACTTGCATTATCTTCTTATCCAAAACCTCCATATGCTCATCTATGCCGGAAAAAATTTTCAATTCTCCTTTAGCGGGACGAGACAGCCCTCCTTCAACTATCTTATCTAGAAGCTCTTGGCTTACAAGGATGGATTCATTATATTTGGCACGAATGATTTTTGTTTGTGATATATATAAATGTGGACCCAAAACACAATAAATCTTATCGATAGGAATATGGTTATTTTTGAAAATAGAAAAAGCCACAGAAGATACCGCCTGGGATGTTGAATAAAAGAGACGCTTAAAACTAAAATTTTTTTGAAAAATAATATTCCTTTTTTCGCTAAATAACTTTTTGGGTCGTATTTTTAATTTTTTATCAAAAGACACCACTGCTCCTCCCACAGAGCTATCTCTAATGTCTAGAACAACGATATTTTGTTCATCTTTAGACGGAACAAAAAATTTTTCAAAAAAATTAATCACTTAATAATTATAGCATTTAAAGTAATTAAAACAGAGACCCAGCCTGTGGAAAAAGTTTTTTATAAATATTTTTATCTATCTTTTAAAAAACAAAAAACTATTCCAAAACAGCCCTGATCCTCCTTATTCCCGAGGCGACAGCCTCCTCTTTAACTATTCTAAATTTACCAAGTTCAGATGTGTTTTTAACATGTGGTCCGCCACAAATTTCCATACTAAAAACATCGTTTTTATTATTTTTTATTTTATAAACTTTTACCCTCTCTCCATATTTTTCACCAAAAACACCAATCGCACCTTCTTTTTTAGCATCATCCAGTGAGAAATCCTCCGAAACAACATCACATCCCTCCTGTATCTTCTTATTGACAATATCTTCAACCTTACGCTTCTCTTCATCTGTCATCTTACTTCCATGAGAAAAATCAAATCTCAATCTTTCGTCTGTTATATTGCTTCCCTTTTGCTGAACATGATCCCCCAACGTCTCTCTTAGCGCCCGATTTAGCATATGTGTTGCCGTGTGGTATCTAATTGTCTTTTCGCTTGTATCAGCCAACCCTCCCTTAAATTTTTTATCGGAACCAGATCGAGAAACTTCCTGGTGGTTTTGATACTCTTTTTTAAACTCCTCCTCATCGACAGAAACACCTTTTTCTTCTGCTAATTCCTTGGTCATTTCCAAAGGAAAACCATGGGAAGAAAAAAGCATAAAAGCATCTTTTCCTGAAATATTGTTTTTAGACAATTTTTCAAACTCCCTCATACCATTCTCTAGTGTCTCCCTAAATCTTATCTCCTCCTTCTCTATCTCAGAAACAATACAATCTAAACCAGTTGCAATATTGTCATAAGTATCTTTATATTTTTCAGCTATTTTAATCGCAAAAGAAGATAAAGCTCCATTTCTTATTCCAAGCTTATCGGAATATCTTACAGCACGCCTTATAAGTCTTCTTAACACATAACCTCTCTCTGAGTTAGAAGGCAAAACCCCATCAGCCAACATAAAAACAGAAGATCTTATGTGGTCAGCAACTATTCTCATACTCTTCCTGTCTTCGCCATCATAATCTTTTGAAGATTCTTTCTTTATCAAATCAATAAAATCAGAAAAAATATCGATTTTAAAAATATCAGACTCTCCCAAAGAAGCTGCCGTGATCCTTTCTAATCCACCTCCAAAGTCAACATTTCTCTGCGGAAGTTTTTTGAATTTTCCATCCACCTGCTTTTGGAATTCCATAAAAACAGAATTGCCTATTTCCATGAATCTCCCACAATCACAATTAGGATGACAATTTTTTCCAAATCTAGGGTCATGTTTAATATTTTCAAATTCATAAAAAACTTCCGAATCGGGACCGCCAGGCTCACCTGATGGCATATTAGAAGGAACCCCCGAACGACTCCACCAGTTCTTTTTTGCCCCATAGTAAAAAATCCTCCCTTCTTGCATTCCTTTATCACCACCATTTTCCTCTGTTAAAAGCTCAACATCCTTCGCCAATAATCCTTTCTCCAAGAAAAGTTTTTTCCATATTCTTACAGAATCATCATCCCTTTCAACACCAGCATCTTCATCTCCTGCAAAAACAGTCACATAAAGTCTTTTTGGATCAAGACCTATCTCATCCACAAGAAAACTAAAAAACCACCCCAATTGTTCTTCTTTAAAATAATCACCGAGAGACCAGTTGCCCAACATTTCAAAAAAAGTAGTGTGTCTGTTGTCCCCCACATCGTCAACATCTTCTGCGCGAAATGACTTTTGCGAATTCGTTAGTCTAACTCCCATTGGGTGTTTCTCACCCAACAAGTAAGGAACCAAGGGTTGCATGCCTGAGCTTGTAAAAAGAGTAGTTGGGTCATTCTCAGGAACGAGAGAAGCTGAACCAATAACAGAATGTCCATTTTTTCTAAAAAACTCTAAATATTTTTCTCTTATTTGTTTTGTCGTCATTGTTTTTTAAAACTACATTAAAAAATAGTAAACACGAAATTTTAAATTAAGTAAATATGTCTATTATCTCATCCTTAAATTATGTTCAGTCTGTTTTTTGTTACCCATATCTATTTGCCATAATTTTTTCTGGGATAAAAAGAAAGCCAAAAACATAAGAGCAACGGCAACAAAAGCCATATAAGGCAGGAAAACAACGAGATTAACCTTAAAATATACAAAGAACAAATGAAATAAAATAAAAATAACCCTTAATTCCGTTGGCCCAATACCAAGAAAACTAATATTAAAAGCGTTATTTGCCGCCACTAATAAAAAAGTATGTATCATGAATCCGCTCATTACAGCATAGATAACAAATATCCAAATATTAAAACCAAGAAGAATTCCGTAACCAGCGACGAGGGACGTCATAAACACAAAATCCAAAAAATGATCCGCGTAAAATCCCCACCGAACAAGCCCCGTCTCCCTTACCCTTCCCACAGCTCCATCCAAGATGTCTGTAATATATTGTGCAAAAACCAATAACGGAACAAACCAGAGATAATTTTCACCACAATAGAAAGAAAAGATGATCAAAAAACTCCAAATAAATGTCAGAAGCGTTAAATGATAGGTCTCTATGCAATCGGGAATTTTTGGGACGAGAAAAGCCCTGAGACCATCTTCGTGTCTTTTGAAAAACCATTCTCCTGTTTTATTTTTTAGTGCATCGTCTTCCACCATTTTTTTATTCTACTACTATTTTATAAATGAAAGAAGAGAAACCCAGGGCTAATGCTTCAATAATTAATATTTTGTGGACCTAGCGAGAATCGGTCACAAATCACTAAATTTTTTATTTCACTTTGTTTATAAAAAATAAAGTGTTTGCGACCCCACCTCGGCGACCGTACGCTACTCTTCGCCAACAGGCGAATCGTCAGCGACGGCCTGCCCGACCAAGGTCGTTCGGGCGGGTGCCCGCCTCCGGCCTTCGATTCTCGCCATATCCTACAAAATAAAAATTACTGAAGCTACCGCTTCAATAATTAATATTTTGTGGACCTAGCGAGAATCGAACTCGCGTCTTGGCAATGCGAATGCCACGTCGTACCACTAGACCATAGGCCCATTAAATTCAGAACAACATTCTTTTATTACTCGAAAACAATATAAATATACTCAACCAAAAAATATTTAGCAAATAAAAAACCGAGCAAATAGCTCGGTTATATTTCAACAACTTATTTAATCAAATACTTCAGCATAATGTATGCATCGACAATTTACGCATCGTGCCTTTTTTGCAACAGCGACTGTCGCAAGACTGAATCTTTCAAATTCTTTAGGTATATCAACAGCAAGAACTGTCGGTTTTCCCCAACAAAATTCTCCATCTTCGTTTTTGTGTTGCTCATCGGAAAATAATATTTTTCCACATATAGGGCAACGCCATTTTTTTATCCTTATAGCATCCTGAAACAAAGCAATTCGTTCCAACACGGCCTTGCCTTCAGAAACTACGACATTGTTCTCAAATATCTTCAAAATATTTTCAGATGAAACTCCAACAGAAACAACTTTACATGGAACAGCAAATCTCGCCTGAACTCTTTCTCTTAGGGAGGGGCGAGTATTGTATTTCAATTTTGGTAAACGATAGTAAGGACGGAGAGGCTTTCCCGATAATCCACAGACCACATTTCCATAACCCAAAGTATCTTTATCTGGCGTACCGCCATATTCAGAACAATTTATAAAAATCAACCTACCCACAACTTCTGGAGGTAGGTCAAATATTGTTTTTTCTCCTTCTTTTTTAGAATAAGATAACTTTATTAACACACCACCGCTTACGACCTTTGCCGAAATACCACGATCTAAAAAATCGGAAACCAATTCATCTTTTTCACCAGAACAGTTATCCGAAACATCGATTCTTACAACGAGTTGCATGCGTTCTCCTTGCTCTGAGACTTGTTTATCTGAAACTTTATTATTTTTTAAACGAACTAAATAAATTTAATACAAGATATATAGAATCATCGTCATTGTCAAATATATAAATTAGGTAAATTATATTTTGAAATATTACAAGGCAAAACAGCTTGCTTTCAAATAAAATAAAAAGTAAAGTATTATCTAAATTAATGAAATCAAATTATCGGGATGTAGTATAGTGGTAGTATACACCCATGGGGTGGGTGCGGTCCGGGTTCGATTCCCGGCATCCCGACAAAAATTAATCTTTCAAATTGTGAGCTCCTTGGAGAGAAAGGACCTGGTTTGATTCTTTACCCAAAAAGCATTCAACCTAACTTTTATTCCAAACAAAACAAGAATACAAATAGCAATACTAATAAATCGATGTTACAAAGAATTTGACATTCGACAGAAAAAGGCTTCCAATCTTTTATTACTTGTTGACCTTTTTTTCTGTGATAGAATCTAATTAAAACATTATGGTCCGTTGACAATCAAAAATGTAGAGAGGAGAAACAATTCTATGGAGAAAAGATTTTTTGTTGTCTTTATCACTTTCCTTCTTCTTATTTCACCTATCGTTTACGCAGAAAAAGGTCCTGGAGTACAAATTTACAAAGAAATTCACGAATCCGTTGGAATGATCGTTGTTGAATTTACCCTCGAATTCATGGGGGAAACAGAAAAATCCGGTATCAGGGGGACTGGTTTCTTTTTTGACAAAGACAAACCATATATTCTAACAAACAACCACGTCGCTGGGATTCCTGATACTCTTTCCGTCCCAACATTCTTTGGCGTAATTGAGATTAAAATTTCCGACAAAAAATTCTTTTTTATTGATCATGAAGGGAATATTTATCCCTGTCATCCGCTAGCTACCTGCAAAAAACTCGATATGGCAATTTTAAAAGTTGATGAGATTTCTGAATGGAAAGCTCTTAAACTAGGCAATCCCGCAAATCTTGAGGTCGGAGAAAAAGTTTGGGCGATCGGTTCGCCACTTGGACTCCACAACACCTTCACAGAAGGTATTGTAAGCGCACTCGAACGCTATCTTCCGGGCTTCAATCCAGAGATGGAATTCATTGGATGGATTCAGACTGATTGTCACATTAACCCTGGCAACTCGGGCGGTCCACTTGTCAATAGTGATTCTGAGGTTGTCGGTATCAATACGCTAAGCGCAAACGGAGGGAGTGTTAGCGGAATTTATTTTGCCCTTCCTATTGATCTTTTCAAGTTTCCTTGGTTTTGGAACATTATTGATAAAGAAGAATTTCCGGAACTGAAATAGTCGCCTCTCACCTCCACGCACCTGCGTGGAGTTTTAATTTTTTAAATTTACAAATTAAAAAAGAGGTTTATTTTTTTATTATTTTAAATTATGATACTTTTGTATTTAGAACATTGAAAAGGAGGAATATCGTGGAACCATTTACAATAAACATCATGGGTAAATCTGGTGCCGGAAAAGGAACTCAAATAAAAATGCTTCTTGAACACTTAAAAGGCACTCCAAAAATCATCTATGCGGAGACAGGGAAAATGTTTCGCGAATTTATCACAGAAACCTCATTCGCAGCAACACGCTCGCTCGAAATAATGAAGACAGGGCAAAGACAGCCAGATTATCTAGCGGTTGTAATGTGGGGAAAATTTTTTATGCAAAACATCACAACAGGGCAAGAGCACATCCTGATAGACGGATTTCCCAGATCGTATTCTGAAGCCAAAATGGTTGAGACTTTTTTCCAACACTATAAAAGAAAAATTCCTTTTATAATTCTTCTTGATGTCTCTGATGAAGAGGTTACCGAAAGAATGCTCAGGCGAGGCCGAATGGATGACAACGAGAAAGATATAAAAACTCGTCTTCATTGGTTCAAAAAAGACGTCGTTCCTGCGGTAAATTTCTTCCGCAAAAAATCTTGTTACAATTTCATAGAGATCAACGGTGAGCAAGAACCTGAAAAGGTACAGAAAGACATCTTGGCCTCAATCGGCATTTCTATTTAATCAATACCCCCCATTTCTTGGGGGTTTATTTTATTAAAGTCCTAGATTTCCTATGGCAAGAAACAGAAAACCTATGTGCTTCGCTGTTTGCGAGTAATATTTCGCGCTCATGTTTTTTTGTCAACGCCTTATCGCCTGTTATTTTTACAGGTTTATGGAACTCATTCTTGGTAACTGCAATTATAGGGATGCTTATCTTTAAACCATCCACAATCTTGATAGCGACACTTCTTTGGGCGTTTCCTCCATCCACCACAATAACATCTGGCAATCTCCACTCTTCGTGGTAAAATCTCCTATCTAGTATCTCTTTAAGATCTTTTGTGTCACCAAAAACATCAACATTCTTTATCTTAAAAGTCCTATATTCTTTCTTGTTTATCTCTCCATTTTCCAATACAACCATAACTCCAACTCTATTTTTATTTGAAAGATGCGATACATCGTATGCCTCTATTCTAAACAATTCATCCCCCCCGTCTTCACTTCCCATTTCTTTGTTTTTTATAAGAGCAATATCATTTATGTGCTTAAGACCAAATATCTGCTTTTTCAACTCCCCCGCTTTTT
The DNA here is from genome assembly GCA_964649715.1 of uncultured Candidatus Saccharibacteria bacterium. Classification (GTDB taxonomy): domain Bacteria; phylum Patescibacteriota; class Minisyncoccia; order Phycocordibacterales; family UBA12445; genus UBA12445. The sequence continues at coordinate 1,843 of CAZYTH010000004.1, read as the reverse complement.
CAAACTGAAGTTCTTTAGCAAGAAAGTTCATCTTCTCCTCAAGCCTTTTTATCAACTTTGTCTTCTTGCCCTCAAACAATAATTTTAAATTGTTTATGTTATATAAATAATCTTTCTTTGAAATTTTGCCTACGCACACCCCTGGGCAAAGTCCTATTTGAGACTCAAAACACTCTTTGCCTGAACCAGAAACACACCTGTCTCTAAAAGGAAAAATTTTCCTGACCACCTTAAGCGCCTCCTTGAGTTCACCACCGTGAGGAAAAGGACCAAATATATTTTTAAAATTATCTTTTTTGTCTAGAATATCTTTTCCCCTTACAAGCAAAACTCTCGGATATTCTTCTTGTGTGAACACGACAAAAAAATAACTCTTATCGTCTTTTTCTCTTGAGTTATATTTCGGCTGATGTTTTTTTATAAGAACTGATTCTAAGATAAGTGCCTCAAGGACCGAGTCTGTCGCTTTATATTCAACACTTGTCGCCATTTTGACCATATTCACGATCGCCTGACCGCGAGATTCAAGAAGTGGCGAGCCAAAATAGCTCCTCACACGATCCCGAAGAGATGTAGCCTTCCCTATATAAAGCACGGTTCTCCCTTTTTTAAAAAAATAGACTCCGGGAGAATCCGGCAATTTTTTTGTTAATTTATTCATTTATGTGGCCTAAAACAAGGATAAATATAGATTATTTAGACAATATATCATACTTGACAAATAGAGTCCATTCTGCTATAATTAAAGATAGAAAAATTGAAAATTTAAAAGGAGAATTTATGAAGAAGTCTTTTGTTTCTTTCATTCTGATTGCCGTCCTGGCTTCCCTCTTGTTCATGACCTCAACCCAAGTTGAGGCCCGTGGGCTCAAACTGGGGAAGGACACGGGGAAGGTTCTCGGGGGCATAGTTGTGGGAGTAATCCTCAACCGCGCCCAGGAAAGGGAGCGAATCCGGCGACGGGAACGTGAAGAGCGTTCTCGGATAAGGATAGAGGAGGAGCGCAATGCCTCCCGCATTCGCCAAGAGGTGGCAAAGCGTGAGGAATTAAAACGGCGAGAAGCTCTCCGCGACCTCCAATTTCAACAGGAGTTAGAATTGGAACGCGAACGTCAGGAGCGGGAAAGACAGGAGCGAAAGCAACTGCAAAACCCGCAACCAGCCCCATCAGGAGACATTGCCACCTTTCACAAGGATGGCACCGTCTCCTTCCGAGGAATTAAGTTCTCCTCGGTAAAAGACTTCGCAAAATTCATCGATGAGGCTAAAAAATAGCCCATCACTCCTTTTTTCAATAATTTGTTCTTTTGGGCGGTTGCTAACAAAGCACCGCCCTTTTTCTTTGTGTAAAATCCTAGAAGCGGAACGTCTACGAATTAAACGTCTACGAATTAATTTTATTCCTGTAATATGCGGGCGGTCTATCTAGATTTAGGAGAGGACTTAGTCACAAATAAATTTGTTGACACAAATTTTTCGCGACCCCGACTCGGCCACAGCCTCACTTTGTTCGACTGGCTTCGCGGCCTCCGTCTTTCAAGTCCTCTCCCGCATCTACAAAATAAAATCACCCCGATCTTTCAATCGGGATTCATTTATTTTGTGCGCGGGAGAGGACTTGAACATTACATGTTCGGTATAGGTTTCCCATTCCGATTTCGCATTCGCTCATCGGAATAAGGGAGAACCTTTTCAAGTCCCTCCTCGCAAGATAAGCAGCCTGCCTGTCCGGTAGGCAGGTTATCTTGCTCGCGCAAACTCAAAATTCCCCATCCGGGGACTTTTTCGTTGTGCGCGGGAGAGGACTTGAACCTCCATGCCTTGCGGCACTAGCTCCTAAGGC
>CAZYTH010000003.1:69819-93229 GCA_964649715.1 uncultured Candidatus Saccharibacteria bacterium | reverse complement strand
GGATTAAAAGTATCAGAAATAGCTGATAGACTAATAGTTGTTGGACAGAGAGCAAAGATGATAGCAGAAGGTGCGATAGAAAATAATTTTCTAAAAAAAGATATTATTTATTTTAATGAAGCAGAAGAAGCAGGGGGCTATTTAGTAAAAGAGATTAAAGAAGGAGATGTGATTTTGGTTAAAGGCTCACAAAAGATGAGAATGGAAAAAATGGTTGAAAAAATAATGAGAGATAAAGATAAAAAGAAAGAATTACTATGCCGACAAAGTAAAGAATGGCAATAAAATTAGGCAAAAATAAATAGGCTCTTTAGCCTATTATTTTATGTCTTCGGGCTTTATCTCTATGATTACTGGAGGGTAATCGCCATAGATCAAAATTCTTTTTGTGATTTCAAGAACCTTTTCTATGTTGTCCTTGATTTCTACAATAAAATTTTGTTTCCTAAGGTGATTAACCACCATCATTGCTTCACACCAAGAGCAAACGATAGTGTTATTTCTCTTCTTGGATATTTCTTTAGCGTTCCCAAGGTAAACAATATAACCCACTGAATCCTTTCTTTCAAAGATTATTACTTTGTTTTTGTGGATAATGTTGTGTGCGTTTTCTTTGTCGATAGATAATTGCCGACGTCTTTCGTTTGCCTCCTTGAGGTTAAGAAAGATTTTTTTTATTTTTTTCATTTTTATTAGAATGGTTTTTCTTATTATCTAACAAAGTATCATTTTTGTCAAATGAAAAAAATAATCCCCCACAGGTATTTCTTTTTCTATTCATAAAAGGGTATAATTAAAATATATGAAAAAAGAAAAACTAATTACTAAAATATTTGTGCCTGTTACTTTTTTAGCCATGATAGTTGTTAATTTCTTGGCTAATTTTTTACCAATAAACAATATGTCAACAGGTTCTATTTCAGAACTCTACCCAAATTTATTTACTCCAGTTCCTCTCGCTTTTTCCATATGGGGAATTATATATTTCTTGATTGTATTATATGTTCTTTATCAACTTGGTTTATTTAAAAAAGTTAAAAGAGATCAAAATCTTTTAAGTAAAGTTGGTTTTTATTTTTGCATTTCTTCTATAGCTAATATTGTTTGGATTTTATTTTGGCATCATAATTTGATTCTTTTGAGTTTCCTCACGATACTTGTCTTGCTTGCTTCTTTAATTAGAATAATTGTTTATTTAAGAAAAGAAAGGTTAGATGATTGGCAGAAGCTGTTAGTTCGAGTTCCTTTTACTGTCTATTTAGGTTGGATATCAGTCGCCACAATTGCTAATTTTGTTGTTCTTGTCAAAAGTTTTGATTTAATAAACAACCCTGTTTGTTTTACGATTTCAATGCTTTCTATTGGAACGGCTGTTGGTCTTTTTGTCTTAATTAAAAGGAGAGATATTATTTATGGTTTAGTCTTTATCTGGGCTTATTTGGGAATTTATATCAAACACACTTCCCCAATGTTTTATGATGGAGCTTATGGTCGTATAATTTTTGCAGTTTCTGTTTATCTAATACTTTTAGTTGTCGCAGAGCTTATAGTTTTCTTTGGTTTAAAAGAAAGTCGAAAAACTTTAATAGAAAGAATTTTTAAAAAATAAAATGAAATACACAAAAAAGTTTGAAGAGATAATTTTATGACACAAATTAAAAAGGTATTACCTCGCAGTGCTTTGGAGGGAATAATAATAGAAGAAAACAACGAACCTCTTGTTTTACTTAAAAATACAGATAAGCTCAAAACGGGTTTAGTAAAAAAAGATTATACCTCTAGCTTTTTAGTAAGAAAGTCTGTGGTAGAAAAACTTTATCGGGTGTCTGAGTATTTACCTCAGGGTTTAGTCTTGGTGAAAATAGAGCCCTTTTTATATTTTAAATAGGTTCGATTCCTAGAAGGGTTCAAAATTTTACAAGCGAAAAAAGCCTTAAAATTAAGCCTTCTCGTGCTAGCTCTAATTGGTGACCCTACAGAGAATCGAACTCTGATTACCGCCTTGAGAAGGCGATGTCCTAACCGTTAGACGATAGGGCCATGTTTAATTTTTTAACATATTTTTGGTTTAAATCCAATAGTAGTGGATGAAAACCTAAAATCTAAAATAGCATAACATTTTTTTGAAAAAAAGCAAAAATATGTTAGATTCTTGTAGTTGGATGAAAAAAGGAGAGGTGGCTGAGATGGTCGAAGGCACCCGACTCGAAATCGGGAGTCCGGGAAACTGGACCGAGGGTTCGAATCCCTCCCTCTCCGCCAAGTCGAGTTAGCTCGAGACGCCTTATTTTAAGGCGTCTTTTGCAACCAAAAAATAAGGGGAAAGGGACGCCGGAACTTTTCGATTACATAAATTCACTACAAAATAAAAAAGGAGAGTATTTTCATACCCTCCTTGTGAGACCTCATTTACACAGTTCGGTCATTTTTGCCATTGCCTTTTGGCCGATTTCGCTGTTGGGATCGACAAGATCGTATACCATTAGCCATTCATCAAATCTTTCAGCTGTTTCCGAAAGTTTTGGGATGACAACCTCCATGATCCTTCTGTCATTCTTATCAAGTTTTACATGCACCATTTGCCAATTCTCAAAGGTCTTGGCGGTTTGAATCATCTTTTCGACGATCAATGAATTGACCTTGGGGTCATCATTGCCATAGCAACTGATGCCATCGAGTTGTTCGAAGCTAGTAGCCAATTCCAGTCTTTTCTTCATAGACACAGTTTTGATCTTCTGAACAACCTCATCTTTTTCGCCCCGATTGCACCAAAAAGAAATCTTTTGCCAGTCACTGTAGGTTGTAGCGGTTTCCGAAATTTTTTGGAGATATTTCTTCTCGAACGCTTGAATGTTTTCATAAGAACCAGATTTATCGATCAGTTCGTGAATCCTATCCCAGTCCTCAAAGGTTTTGGCGAAAGATGTGGCCATATCAAATACCTGGGCAGAATGCTCCATGTATTTCTTGTTGTCTTTGAGTCGATGATTGTCTTGTGACATTGAAACGAAAGCAATAAGGCTCTCGTTAGATATCCCGCAACCCAACCACCTCATGAAAAACTCATCTTGTTTTTGGTCATACCCATTTCGCAAGGCGGCAAAATATGAAATGAAGAATTGTTCCGGCGTTTGTGCTAGTTCAAACATTCTTTCGATGGCCTTTTTGCCGATTTCGACTGGAAATGTCCCGATGCCTTTGTTTTGATCCTCTTCGGTGGTTCCTTGAAGTTCACCGAGTGTGAAATCATAGATGCCCTGCCAATCCTCGAAGCTTGTCGGATTTTCGAGCATTTTTACAATCGCGATCCTTGCCCTTTCGTTGTTCTGGTTCATCCAAATATAATTTACCGAAGCACTGACCAAAACCTTTGACCAATCAAAAGAGGTCTTGGCCGTTTCGAACATCTTCTTGGCCATAGCTTCCTGAAGCCGGTGTAAAGGTTTCCAGTGGCGATGTTCTTCGGAATTTTTGCTTAAATTGTTTCGGTTGTAACAAAGTAGCGCTCGATAGACAATACGGGCTTGTACGAAATTTTGAGCCAATTCGGCCATCTTGATGATAGCGAATTGCCCGATCCGATTATTCGGATTCTTTTCCAAATCGCTTGCTTCGTAGATTTTAGACCAGTCATCGAAGGTCTTGGTTTCGGCCACAGCAAGAGTGGAAAACTGACCAAGGAAAAGGACGGTACAGATGAGAAAGGTGATAATTGAACCTTTCATGGAACACACCTCCTGTATAAATTTTCAAAGAAACTAGTCTTTGATTTCAAATGATACTACAATATTTTAATTAAATAAGCAATAGCTCAAATCTGAATGCTCACAACCCCTTTTTTAAAGACAATATTATCCTTCAAACACCCCAATAGCTCTCTTTTCTCGCCATCTTTTCCATCTCTCAAGATATACTTCGCATAATTTCTGACATCAATATCGTTTATCTCTATTTTCTCTTTTCGATCGAGCACCACTCGCTGAAATTTCTTGAATCTTTCGACTTCATCTCTGATCTTGTGTTTTATCTCAATTCCACTTAGATCAATTTTATCTATCAACCCTTCAAATTGTTTAATTAGTTCCTTCTCTTCAATATATCCGCAATCACAGTGTTTGTCTTTGTTTCTAGTGCATCCGTAATAGACATATCGATGAACATTACCATTATTGTTTCTCTTAAATTTCTCAGCGGCTGATATTCCTGATCCGCACAATCCGCAGGTCATAAGCTTGGTAAAAGCAAATTCTTTATCTTCTCCTCGCAGTACATTACTTTTAAGCTGAGCTTGAGCCAGATCAAATAGTTCCTTGGTAATAATAGGTTCATGCTTACCCTGATACCAGTTACCGCTATTCTTTGGATATTCAAAGTCTCCATAATAGAAGGGGTTATAGAGAATACGAAATATGTTACCTAGACTTAAATGTTTCTTGCCTTTTTCGGTTCTAAGATTTAACTCAAACTTAAGCCACATATATAGCTTCTTACCGCTCCATTTTTCATAAGCTACTTTTTCAAACATCTTCTTGATAACAGGTGCTCTTTCAGGATCAATATTGGCATGACATTTTCTATCGGCATGTTTGTCGTTTAGATATCCTGTTGGAGCTACTCCAGGTCGCAGTCCCATCTCACATCTTGTTCTTAATCCTCTTTTTACATTTATTACTCTATTATCATTCTCTAGCTTAGCTTGAGAACAGAGGATCATGAGTAAGAACTTCTCATTGGGAGAGTTAATAAATGTCTGACTGAATGTTCTTATCTCAAGTAGACACTTCTGATCCATGAGATCTACTACCGATCCAAGATCTCCAGCATTTCTACTGATTCTACTTGCATCCCAAGCTAATATCCCGTTGAACCTTCCTCTTCTTAGATCTTCTAGTATTTCCTTAAATACAGGTCTTTGTCCTGAATCTTTAGCTGAATGTGCTTCTCTGCGGACATCTATAATCTCAAGGTTATCTCTTTCTGCAAGCTTAATCATCTCATTTACTTGAGAATCTATCGACAGTATCTGGCGCTCTTCGCTTTCAGTGCTCTTCCTGGCATAAAGACAATATCTTACCTTTGGGGGTGGTAAAACTGCCTGACTACCACGGATGTTATTTATCATCGCTACTTCCATGTATATATTGATGTCAGAACCACCGGGATTGCTAAGCTATGCAGAATTAAGGATTTATTATGTGGTCGAATTATTCCCTAACAGAAAAACTGCTTCGTTGAAATGACCAAAACAATCCACCATAAAGTGGATTGTTTTGGTCAACTTGTGAAAATTTACTTCAACCTTTCCCGTAGTTTCCCACCTAAGCGTAAAAGTGATTCTTTTATTTCTTCCACCTCTTGTTCACTGAAATTTCTTTTAGTATCAGAATCTGGTTCAAATTCTCGCTGTTCATTCTGGTGTACGCCAACCGTATCAAAAGGAAATTCATCCTCTCTTATTTTTCTTCCTATTACCCCTCCAATTCCTTTTTTAACTACAACTTCTTTTAAACCTCTGATTCTGGCACTATACGATTCTCTATATTGTTCGGGTCTAGCCCCAATATCCTCACCGTAATTAAACCAACTGATCTCTAACGCATAATTTTCATCAAGGTAAGAACGATAATGACGGCTGTTTGTTTCAGCGAGTGCCCCAATGGTGCCAGTATAAGGCATCTTCTTCCATTCAACTTTTTCATCGTCAGAAAGAGAAATAAGCGTATCTTTAGTAACTTCTTCAACTCTGTGCATGAGATCTGCCATCTCTTTTTCAAGTTCCTGATATCTATTTGAATCTTCGGGCGACATGTCGGTCAATTTTAGTTGAAAAACCAACTCACCTCTTTTTTCGGTAACATGCTTATACTTCTTTCTAAGATCCTCAATTTGCTTAGACAATTCAAAATGTTCTCTATGTAGATTCTTAATATTTTCTAACAATTTTTGTCTCTGTTCCATGTTAGATATCTGTTTCTGTTTTTCCTTTGGAGGGTTTTTTGATTCAAATTTTTCCATTTTTATTTATTTTATTATTTATCAAGATTTATTATATCTATTTTAATCCAAAAGAAAAACCCACCGAAGTGGGTTTGTGGTCAGCAAATTGCTAACCTATTTTTTGAATCAATTCCTTACATACATCTTCTAGACTGGAATGTATCGTGATTTCGGGGCAATCCTGTCCGGAGATTCTTCTTATGTACTTTTCTCCGGAGAATCCGGACTCGATACCAATGAATAGTTTGATGCTCTTATCGAAGGTGTATCTTGCCATCCATTTGGCCAGTTCAAATCGTGTCGTCTGAGCATATGCCCGATGACAGAAATGTTCCTTTTCCTTTGCCAACCAGAAGAGAATGCCGGCTGATCGGGACGCCAATGCCAGGTGGTGGCTTTCCCAGTCGACTTGAACATTGTAGTCAAATTTTTTGCCGACATAATCTCCTCTTGGGGAAGCAACATTAAGGGATGGGTTTTGCGAGAAGATCTCGATCGCTCTTTTCTGCCAGTCTTCCGCTCCTTGTATCGGACCGGCAAGAAAGGCCAATGGACCGGTTATCTTCTCGAAGTCGGGAACGATGATAATCATATTAGAACTCCTTTGCAGAACCGACCCTCGCCAGAACGAGAACGATCCATTCATATCTCTCGAACCTGGGAAGAGCCTTCATCATGTTGTCTTCGATGTCCTTTTTCAGGGCTTCCGGCATCGTCGGAATTGACTTGATCCGTTCAATGATTTCGGTGGCCCGTTCTTTGATGGTGACAGGTTCTCCAACTCGTACGCTCATATCGCAGTAGGTCAGAATAATTCCTTCGATTCCCACCGGTGTGAACCGTTGAACGTTTCCTTCTTTTTCTCCGAATTGTTCAGCCAGTTGACCGTGCATAGCCATTTTTGCTGTTTGCGGGTCAACCCCTTCTTTTTGGAGAATGTCCACCGTAAAGACTTCATGTTTTCCATCAGCCACAGAGTAGCCGATGTCGTGGCAGTATCCGAGGAATTCGCACAAATCGACATTCAGATTCAGTTCGGGATTGGACTGGGCAATTCTCTTCGCCACTTTCGAAGCAAAGTCTCCGACCGATACGCTGTGTTCAAGCCGTTTGGCCAGTTTTGGGTTGTTTCCGAGATACTTTTCCATTAAGAGTTTTCCTGTTTGAGCGTTGATTTCCATACTTTTACCCCCTTTTTAATTTTCAAATCCAGCAACATTCTACCAGAGAACATCCATATCTGTCAAGATTAAAGAAGTACGAAATTTGAATGCTATTTAGCCCTTAGCAGAGCCATCTTTTTCCGATAGAATGGTCGAATTGGATTAAATCTAATAAAAAAGATATAATCCAATTACAATTAAATATATTAAGTAGCCTAAACCTAGCACTTTGCTGGGCATGGTGAAGAAAGTCAGGTAATGCATAAAGAACCCATCATGGGGTCGCATTACCTGCCGTATCGGGAAACCGATACGAGAAGCTTCGGCTTCTACCCGTGGTGGGCTTTTTGTTTTTCCATCACGGAAATAATTATTAGCAGGTTTAATAAAAAAAATAAATGGAAAAAGAAAATAAAGCGCCGGAAGCACAAGAGAATAAAATAACTTTAGGGTTTTTAATAGGTTGGGGGCTTGGGCGTGCTATTTTTATTTAGCGGAATAATGTCTCTTGTTTCTGAACCAATCACAGCTTTATATGCCTTTTTGATAGCAATTGTTCTTCTCCCGCCGGCAAATAAATTTATCAAAGACAAACTCGGATTTTCTTTATCAGGAGGACTTAAATTTGTCTTGGTAATAATACTATTGGGGTTATTATCTGGAACACTCGCAGAAAAAGGAAGATCAGCAACGATCAATACAAACAGCGATACGACTAAACAAGAAACATCCAAAACTATTCCTACCCCTCAAAAGGAAATCATTAGCGTTACGGCGTATAAATTATTTGGAGATTATGAAGCTAATGAGGTTTCGGCTGACGCTAAATACAAAGATAAAACTTTAAATATTTCTGGAACGATAGATTCGATCGGCAAAGATATCATGAGTAATCCTTTTGTTTCTCTAAAAGGAAAAGAATATTTTGGATTCGTTCAGTGTCTATTCTCTAGAGGTGATGAACAGAAACTTGTAAATCTTTCAAAGGGCCAAGGTATCACTCTTCAAGGAGATTCTTCTTCTAGGGTAATAGGTAATGTCTTGGTTCAGAATTGTAGCATTGTAAAATAGAAGGATACTTTAATAGCACAAAACCCACTCATCTTGAGTGGGTTTTGCTTTGGATATTTATCTATTTACCCGTTTCTACATCAACATAGTCCCGATACCACACAGTACTATCGTCATCATCTCCAAGCCACATCATAAGCCAAGTGGGTTCTTGGTGGTGGATCTCCGTTGTTTTGTTTATCAACATCGAAAATGCATCGGCCACATCGTCATGCTTTTCAACTCCAAACCCGACAATCTGCCTTATTATCTCCTCCGCACCTTGTCTTGGGAACTTTATCTTTCCCGTTTGAATTAGAGGAGCAGTTATTGCTAGTCTCGTCCTCTTATCTAGATTTGGTTTTACCGAAATTGCGGTAACTCCGTAAGTTTCCAGAATTTGAGGTAAGGCCTCTTGATATCCGACACTTTCGACAAAAATTTTGTCTTCTCGACTGTTCACCATAGTGTTATTGAGTGACTTCAGTAATTCTACCTGTTCCGGAAAAGGTATCTTTTTAACGATCGGATTAGGTAAAATATATATTCTCAATTTCTCGTTTCTCCCAAAGACCATCGCAGAAACAACGGCAGTAAAATCGGCGGTATCTTTTTGAGATATAGCTAGATCTACTGATACATAGGTACCTCTGTACGCTCTGTGGTCTTTTGAAGGTAATTCGTCATAATACTTTATCCAATCAGGGTAAATAACCTGATCATCGTCGGGAATTATTCTAAGTAAATATTCTCTTTGCCAAGCTATCTCATTTCCAACTTTTTTCCTCTCTTCTTCAATATCGGCTAAGGTCGGAAACTTTCCCGGCCAGAGTATATTGTCTTTTTCATCTAGTAGCGGATATTTCTTGAATACTCCGTTTAGATTTCCATTCTTTACATCTTCGGCGAGTCGCATAAGCAGAGAATCTTCATGAAGTAGGTTACCGATGACTATGAGCCTTGTATTCTTATCTCCCGTCGGAATCACTTCGCCTGTAAGCCATTGATGGGTCTTTTGTCTTCCTTCTCTTGTCTTTGTAGATGATATATCTTCTACATCATCACATATTATGAGATCTGGTCTGTATTGGTTATGCCTTAATCCTCTAATACTCTGTTCGGCTGAAGCTATTGTTATTCTTGCCCCATATTGCGAGAATACAAGAGAACTTGAACCCCATTCATCTTCTTCTTTAAAAGGACCGAGATCGTTCTTTAGTAACTGATTATTCTCAAGCTCCCTTCTTAAATTCATCATGTGCTGTTTGGCTTGTGTCATAGTGTGACAGAGGATAAGGACGAACTTCTTTTGCTGTTTCCCGAGAATGGACCAGATCGGATATGAAGTTGTAACCATCGTTGATTTACCCGAATTTCTAAAACTGACGATAAAGAGATTTTTAACTGAATCATCTTCCGTTAACTTGATAATCTCTTTTTGAAAGTCGGCCGTCGGGTATTTCACATAATGGCCGAAATAAAAATTGATAAAGTAAAAATGGCTTTCTCTAGTTATCGCCGTTCTTACTTTCCTGTCCTTCAACATTGACTCCATTAACTCCTCCGATATCGGTTGAGTTTGTTGTATTTGATTCATCGTTTTTTAAATTTAAATTATTAGTTTCCACCTGCGGTAACGCCAAGCGTAATGCTTCACGGACTACTTCCTCCTGTTCCGGAGTAAGCGCTTCGTTGCTCTCAATTTTTGCTGTAACTTCAACCTTATCTTTAAATCTTGGGTTTCTGTGTCTTAACCAGAATGATATGGCGTGCCAGTTCTTCTCTTTAATAAGAGTGAGTAATTGGCTCTCTGACATATCATTCACCAGGGCTTCGCCGTCGACTAATGCCTTTTCCAGTTCCTTACCGAACTCTTCATCCTCATTCCTCCATCGGTAAATACTGTTCCTTGAAATCCCGGTTTTTTCGCAAGCCACCTGAATGATCGGTATTCGGCGGAGTTCTTCTATAAATTGTTTTATTACCTTATTCTTTTTCATAGCTGATTATCTTAGCTTCTTTTCCTGTGAGCGCTTTGTATCTAGCGATCGCCAGATCGCAAAACACGGGTTCTAGCTCAACTCCATAAACTCTTCGACCTAGTTGTTCCGCGCTTATGAGAGTACTGGCTGATCCAAGGAAGGAATCGAGGACAATATCTCCTGGTTTTGTGCACCTCCTTATTGCTTTATCATGAAGCCTAGGAGGCTTAGAAGTTGCGTGAGTATAGTCTTTACTCGATAATCTTTTAACCATCCAAACATCGAGTTCATCGAGTGTTTCCTCAAGAAGATTATTACCGGTGGTAATTTCCTTATTAAGAACTTCGTTCAAGTTTGTAACATTCTTTGCTATATATGGTCGGCCGATCGTCCCATACGTGCACGGCTCGTAGCACTTGTTAAAAGCAACTCCTGGGGTAGGGTTGTGTCCGTTCTTGATCCAAAGACACACCCTTTTGTTATTTATTCCCAGTTCTCGATATAGCTCTTGAATTAAACCGATGTAGGTTTGATCGGACCAATAAAAGATATGCGCATCTGGCTTGGTGACCGCTAGACCATTAACCATACTCTTTCTTAGAAATTCTCTATATTCCAAATACGATTTATTATCATTTACAGTTCCTCCATAATTAGCCTTTCCTCCAATTCCGCCGTTATAGTCCACCTTGATGTTGTAAATGGGATCGGAATATATAGCCGAGGCGCGCTCGTTTCCAAATAATTTCTTCAATACAGACGGATCGGTACTATCTCCGCAAATTATTTTATGCTTTCCGAGCAAGATAATATCGCCCAATTTCGTTTTGGGTTTCTTTATCCTTGCTTTCTCTTTTTCTACATCGAAATCATCATCTTTTGTTTCGCTGTCTTTATCCCAAATATTCGTAAGTTCGCTTACATCAAAACCGATATCGGTGAGCATTTCAAAATCAAAGGATTTCAGCTTCTCGAAGTCCCAGTCTCCTGTAACAGCGTTACTTGTTATGAGGTACTGATCATATTCCTCCTTAGTAAGTTTTCTATTCGGGACTCTTACTTCAATTATCTCTTCACCTCGACCAAGGATCTGAAGTGCTTTTACCCTTTGATGGCCGGCGATTATTTTCCCATCGATATCTATCGCCGGAATTTCGACCAAATTAAACTTCTTCAGGCTCTTTTTCAGATCATTCATCTGTTTGTCTGAAATAGAGCGAGGATTTTTGGAATATGGAAGAAGTTCATCTACCTTTTTCTTCTCCGTATGCCAAACTAAATTATTTTTACTCATAATTTTTTTTATTAAACTAATAATTTTGTTCTCTTCTATTTACATATAGTCATTAATGACGGTGTGGATATTTGTTAATAACACAAGAAAAAAGACCGTTATTTTATAACGATCTTTTTGTTTCAATAAATATTGTCTTTTTGTTTTTAGATCTAAAGAAGACGTTTTTGGATTTTAGTTATCAATGGTGGCGATATCTGTCTCCTTTAAAATTGCGAAAATCGGTCTATAGCCGTCTTTTTTGTTATATTTATAAAAAGGATCAGCTTGTATATTCAAAAATTTCTTTAGCCTCATCGATGTTTTATATTTAACATTTCGACTAAATCTCCTTTCATAATTTTGAGCCGTCAAAAATCCTCCATTTTCAGCAATTGTCTGCAAAAAGTTCCAACAAGTATCCGGGTTGCGTGTTTTACCGTTTTTGAACCCCATGTCCTTGTAGTCGAAAGTTTTTATCGGCATCTCAGGATAAAAGATCCTTAAAGTATGACCGTCGACAAATTTCATTCTTAATCTTTCTAATACCGCATTTTTTGGCAAAGGATAACCATTTCCACTACTTAACGCCGATCTTCCCACTCTTGTTAATTGTTCGGTGATCAACTCCTCTATAATTTCTTTAAAATCCTCTTTCGTTAGCTGTTCTCTTTTTGGCGGTATTATACACAATTCATTATTATCGATAATAGGTTTTCGAGATTTTTCGATATGTTTAATTGCATCGATCATCATCGGGCCAATACTTTCGTTAAGTCGTTTAATTGTTTCTAAATGCGGTCCGATCGTTCTGCTTATATTATTTACCGCCTTTTGAATTTCCGAAAACATTGGTTCATATCTTTTGATATTCCGCAAAGCTTCCGTCTGTAATACCTCCACTATTTGTAATTTTCTCTCCTCATTTTCCATAATTTTAATGTTATGTTATGCCAAAAGTAAAATCAAATAATCCTTAGGAAACGATTTGAATATCGAGATAAAATGCGTATAATTGCCGTATGTTTCGTGGACTAGATTTAATTATTGAGAGCATTCTCCCCGATAAACAATGCTTTTGGGGTATTATTTGCGCAAATGAAATTTTTATATCTATATATGGGGTCATATTTACGATCCTTATATCTTTTGGTGTTTATGTTTATGGTCTTCAAGACAAAACCGAAAAAACTGCTCTAATAAGTATTTCAAATATAAGTAATGTTATAAAAGATTCTCTCATATTTTTTGCTTTTACTTTTATTGCCCTACCAGAAGGTCTTTACCAAACAGTTAATTTTGTTCTGTTAATATATTTATTTAAACAAATAGTCATAGCCTTTTGGCAAGTTAGGAGATTTAATGAAAATGAGCTTTCTGGTGAAAAGGTAGTCCGAGAATATAAAGAAAGGATAATACTTGAAAAGCTGGGTAGTTTTAAGGACAATAGCGCCAGAAACAAAGAACTTAACGACCTCCTGAAACAAAGAGGAGTGGATAGATTTGTTCTTAATGAACATATGGCTTCTTATGATCTTATTCGTGCGAACAAAAAAGGATATATTAATGATATTAACATTAAGAATCTTTTTTCAAATGATACTATTTCTAAAACACCTCCGTTAGAACAAAAAAATGATAAATATTATGTACCTTTTGACATTGCAATCGGCCGACGGGTTAAGATTGATGACATACTAATCGGTATAAAACGGCAAGAAAATAATAAACCCTCTTTGTTTTTGATAGAGAAGATGAGATCAATGATATCCATTATTGATGACTTGGATAACCCCGGGGATTATCTTGACGCTGAAATTAAGGGGTATTTTCCAAAAATGTTCAATTTTATATCATCCAATAATTTTAAGGAACTAGAATTAAGCCTGGATGAGTTATCAAAATTTGTTGATCTCGTTATTACAGAGCCGAATAATCAGGTAGAGATTATCGAATCTTTAAATAATGA
Source organism: uncultured Candidatus Saccharibacteria bacterium (assembly GCA_964649715.1). Taxonomy (GTDB): domain Bacteria; phylum Patescibacteriota; class Minisyncoccia; order Phycocordibacterales; family UBA12445; genus UBA12445. The sequence continues at coordinate 79,795 of CAZYTH010000003.1, read as the reverse complement.
CATCATTTACCCACTTCAAAAGCACGCTTTTAAATGTGGGGATTTAGATATAATCAGGACTATTGTGTCTTTCTCATTGCGATACATATACAAATCTATTAATGAAAATTTGAACGACAGCTTTAAGATATTTTTAAGAAATTTAAATGTAGCTTTTTATCAATCCTTCTCCCTAAAAGATATAGGAATTAGGACAAACCTTCAGACAACTTTTTTCAGATGGATCAACGAACTCTGCAAATATTCCATACAGCCTCAATTAGAAAAAGGCAACACTTTTTATAAAAATTACGCAATTGGGATGTTGGCCATCGCCAATGATATGCTCAAGCTTTCTTATGACAAGAAAGATATTAGCACTTTCCGTGCGGTATTAAATCTTGTAAATACCGCGTTTGAAAGAGATCCATATAATTTTGAGATGAAATTTGATATTGAAGAAATTATTGGGTTTAAAAAGGCGGTAATATTCGGTTTTGCCTCGTGGATATATAAAAACCATGCGGTTAACAAAGCCAACCAATTCCACATAGATGTTCTTAAGGAATTATTCACCGTCTTGTCACCGACCGAAATTGAGGCCAAGAATCCTATTAATTATTATATTTCTCTCTACATTAAAACCAAAGATCTTTTTGATAATAAATCTAGAGATATGGATTGGACTTTTGGATGGGAAAGCTGGGGAATGCCTGAAGGTGTTGTCTACACAGTCACATTTAGAGAAGATCTAAGAAATCTTTTGGTTGACCGAATGATTTCTGTATTTGTTAAAAATCCTAAAATCAAGATTGAAATTGATTACGGCAATTATGACCAAGAATTATCAATGATGAAAAAGGGAGGAGAATTTGATCCTCTGGTAAGCAGAACAACATCATCATTTGTCGCTTTGTCAGAAATAAAAGATATAAGTTTTGAAGTGGTTAAAGATTTTGTTTATTCTTTATTTAATATAATTAGTGATAAATATGACGAAGACGAAAAAGCTAATCTTGTAAAGCAAACATTGGACGAAGATAAATTTAATAAGTTTGGCAAAGAAAATATAAAATCCTATTTAGATTCAAGGGTGTTGTTCAAAATTGGAAAATTTATTAAGAAATCGGTCCCTGATAAAAAATTTTTGGGATATAACACAATATTAAACAAGAACCAGTTTGTTAAAGAAACAAATGTACACTATGTGCACGATGATCAATTTGGGACCGGGCTCGCTAAATCTGAGGATAATGAAATTCTTAAAAATATTTTTAACAAAGTTGCCCAAAAAACAATAGAATTAAGTCATTTGGTTGATTATATTTATAATAAACTTGATTTTAATTTTGTTGTTATTTGGACTAGGAAAAATTTTGACTTAAATCTCTACGATCAAAACAAGCTATTTAAGCCATATTGGTTAGAAGGGAGATCTGAGGACGGCAATGGACCATACTATAAGGGGAGAATTGGAAACAAGAAAGTATTTGTGGTTTATAAAACTGAAGGTCAGGAAAATTTTGAAGATGTCATCTTTTTATTTAAGACTAATTCTTTTTCAATAGAAGAACATGAACCTAGTGTAAGGAAGTGGAAGAATGAATTAGACATATTGAGTCTAAATATTACAGACGATAAGTCGATGCATTTGGAAATAAAAGGATTGTCTAATTCAAATGATGATCGTGGCGATATTGTAACGCGATGGATTAAAGATAAAATCATTAATAAGGGAGAAGAGGTTTCAAAAAATGAAGATCTAAAAAATAAAGTCGTTTTAAGATTTTATAAATCACTGAATCCGGATTCGATAAAAGTTAATGAAGACGGAATTGAAATCATAAAACCTTTGCCCTGATTCGTTATAAAGAAATGTATATTAAAATCATATTATGGAAAAAATTGGTAAATTTTTTGACGAGTTAACCAGAAAACAAGTTATCTCTTTTTTTGTATTTTTGGGTGCATCTTTTTTCTCATTTTTTATGGTGAAATATGGGGAACAGGTTTCAAAGATTGGCTACATCGTCTTGTTTGTAGAATCTACAATTATTATCTCAATAACATGGGGAATGGCAGGCCACACTGTAATGAAAGTGCTTTTTGGAGTCAGTGCCGCAGGATTATCTTTACTAATATATCTTGCTCAGAGTTATTGTGAAGTTCCTGTGCCAATGCGTACCAATGCTAGTAATGCAGCTCTTATGTCTCTTGTTGGATTCGGGATTTTATATATTGGATATGAATTTATCCAATCTTTATATAAGGAAGTGTCGGAGCGATTAAAAAAAATTAGAGAAATTAATAGTAAGGAGAAACCTTGGTTTATTATCTTGCCTTATGGTTTGTTTACGGGCTTGTTTACATGGCAAGTTGTACAAGTCATTTTTCCTATCATTTTTTCTCTGTGTATATATAAGTAGTTTCTTATAAAAGATTACAATTGACTGTAACTTTTACACTCAATCCCGTGTCACTTTTGTCACTTTTTGCCTAGTGCCCGAGACGCCTATTTGTGATATTATGGAAATTATTAAAAAAGCTTTACTGGGTAAGGAACTAAAAAGTCCGAACTCGAGAACCTCCGTAGCGATAAAAACGAAGTTTTTGAGCGCCGGAGAAGCAATGCATTTTAAATTCTTTGAATGACTCTAATAAAAGCAATTAAGAATCTTAATGCTCTTCTCAAGAAACACGATCCCACTGTTTTTAACCCAACATGGATTCTAAAAAATGCACCCAATATCTATGCTTACATTTTTAAAAACGTTAGAACCGAAAATAATAATATTGATTGGGATACCGTTACTAGTTTTTTACAGAAAAGGTTCCAAAAAAGATGGGTGCGATATCGGCATAACCAAACCAAACCATACGAAGACCAATCTGAAGTAGATTTAATACTCGATAAACATAGGGACAAGTTGTATATTCTTATTGTTCCAGTGAGTGAAAAAGACAAAGAATTAAGAAATAGAATCGTTATCTCTTTGGTGAGAATTGCTCAAAAAGGTAACGTTCTGGCACAACGGGAAATAATACACTGGATTAAGTTTGTTGTTGATGACTGGATTGAAAAATACCCGCTACTTTGTCGGTGGCGTGGTTTTGGAGGTTTGATTGATGAGAAGATCGTGAGTTGCATTCGTTGCTATCGCTATACGGGTACTTTTATGGGTTATCTTTTCAAGACCCTAGAATATTCAGGCCGTGCTTTAAAACCATTGTATTCGCTAGATGACCCATTCTTAGGTGGTGCAAAGACAAGGATTGATTATTTGAGACAAGAATCTTAGATATGTTAATAGACTTAAAAAGGGTGTAATTGGTTGTAATTTTGATACTTTATTTTGTTTGTGATATACAAATAACATGAATGATAAAAATTATCTTATTCAAGCAATAGATCAAGCGAGGGAATCTTTTAAACAAGGTGGTTTTCCTGCAGGAGCATTAATTGTTAAAGATGGAAAGGTTGTCTCAAGAGGTATAAGTATCGGAAACATACTTCATGATCCGACGAGTCATGGTGAAGTTAATGCTATTCGTGAGGCATGTAAGAATATGCAAGATTGTAGTTTGGAAGGTGCAACTATGTTTTCTTCATTGGAGCCGTGTTTGATGTGTTTGGGGGCATCGATGTGGGCATCAATTGGAAGAATAGTCTACGCTTGTAGTAAGATGCGAGTTTCTGCTGAATATTACGGAGGAAATTACCAAACTATAAATCTGAATAATGCTTTTTTGAAAAAAATTGAAATTATTCATCTTGTTGAATTGGAGGATATATCTTTAGAACTTATTTCTGAGTGGGAGAAAAAGATATCTTGCTAACCAAAGTATGAAAAAAGATATTTCCTATCATGATTTTATTGTTTACGATCTCATGAGCAAACTTCCTAATATTTCCTCACGACCAATGATGAGTGGTTGGTGTATTTATTCAGATAAAATTTCATTTGCAGCGATTATCGGTAATCAACTCTATTTTAAGGCAAAAGGTTCTCTTGCTAATAAATTTAAGTCTCTGGATTGGGTTAAATTTAATTATAAAAAACCGAACGGTAAGGTAATTAATATGAATTACTGGTTAGTCCCAGATCAGTTAATTGATAATCAAGAATTATTTAATGAAATAGCCAGAGAAGTTTTAATGTCCCTAATAATATAAATTTTTTGGTTAATAAAGATTTGGTATTGGTTTTTTACTCTAGGTTTGTTATTCTATTTCAAAATAGTTTTTTGTTGAACTTTGAAAAATAATAGGGGGGCAGGCTTATGGATTTTAAAGAATTTACCGAAAAAGATGTTGAGTATTCTGATAAAAATAAAACCATCAATGGAACAATAACGATTCCTAGGGTTATTTCCAAAAGGTTACCAGCAGTTTTGCTTATTGCCGGTAGTGGCCCGACAGATAGAGATTGGAACAGTCCTTTTTTAAAAGGCGAAAATGGCAGTGGAAAACTTTTGGCTTGGGAATTGAGCAAAAAAGGAATTGTCGTTTTTAGATACGATAAAATCGGTTCAGGTGTGAATACAAAAATTCCTAAAAGTTTGTCTTGGTTTGATTTTTTGCAAGAACAAGAATTGGCTATTGATTTCTTGCTCTCAAATTTATTTGTTGATCCGGATTTGATTTTTGTAGCTGGACATAGTGAAGGTTGTTTACATGCGATAAACTTTGCAAAAAAAACAACAAAGAAAATAAAGGGATTGATAATGTTGGCGTCACCAGCTAGACCGATGAAAGAACTTCTAATGGATCAACTAGAAGATATTCTGAAAAAAAATTCAGTAGACGAAAAAATAATAAAGACTAATCTTGATATTTTTTATAAAAACATGATAATCACTCTTAAAGAAAAAAAATGTGAACTATCTGGATTGTCCAACGAAGTTGGATTGAGACAATTTTTTAAGGACATTTTTAGTGTTCAAAATCTCGAATTATTGTCTGAACTTTATTTTTTCGAACCAATGCAAAATTTAGGGGTGGTAGAGATTCCTGTTTTGTTTGTTGCTTGTGGAAAAGATGCACAAATAAAAGATGCCGATATCAGAATTTTAATCGAGTCGGTTAAAAATAAGCTGGTTAAAAGGGCAGATTTTTTGTTTGTTGCTTCTGCGAACCACGTTTTAAAGACAGAGAGAAGGGTATTGGTTTCAATCCATCCAGAAACTTTGATAAATGATTACAATAAAAATGGAAGAATGTTAAGTAAAAAAATTGTTTCAGGATTAATTTCTTGGATAAAAATTCAAATAAAATCCTGCCTGCTGTAGATGATTTTAAAAGTAGACATAAAATGTGTCTACTTTTTTATATAGCAACCAGATGATATTGCTATGGTTTAAGGTTTTAAAAATTATTTCTTGGTTCTCCTTAGGAATGCGGGAACAGATGACCACTTGTCTTCATCCGATTCCTCTTCTTTCTCTTCAGCTTCCTCTATGATAGTTTCTCTTTTGGAATTTTTTTCTTCAGCAACTTCATGAGTTTTAAAAGTTTCTTTTTTTTCTTCAACTATTTTCTTGTCGTTCGTTTTGGGTTCTTCGTTAATTTCTTTTTTTGGTTCTACTGTGTTCTGTTGTCTTTTTTCTCCGGAAAAACCTGTAGCGATAACTGTTACCTTGAGTTCATCCTTCTTTAGCTTTGCATCTCTTATTGCACCAAATATCACCTTGGCATCCGGATCTATCGATTCGGTAATTATTTTTGCTGCTTCTTGTATCTCATGCATTGTCATATCGTCTCCTCCTGCAATTGCAAACAAAACACCCCTTGCGCCACTTATGGATATGTCTAAGAGGGGAGAGTTTATCGCCATTTTTGCTGCTTCTTCTGCTCGATTTTCCCCAGATGCAGAACCTATGCCCATGAGTGCAGAACCTGCATTTTGCATAACGGCTTTAATGTCTGCGAAGTCTACATTTATGATACCTGGGGTTGTTATCAAGTCAGAAATACCTTCAACTGCTTGTCTTAGGACTTCGTCGCACATAGCAAAGGCAGATAGGCAAGATGTGGATTTGTCTATAACAGAAAGGAGTCTGTCGTTTGGTATAACAATAAGCGCGTCAACTTCTTCTTTTAATTTTTCTAATCCTTCGTTTGCTAATCTCATTCTCTGGGATCCTTCAAAGAAAAAAGGTTTTGTAACAACACCAACGGTAAGAGAACCCTGTTCTTTTGCTGTTTTTGCGATAACAGGTGCTGCTCCTGTCCCTGTTCCTCCTCCCATCCCACAGGCGATAAATACCATGTCTGAGCCTTTTACTGTTCCTTGAACTTCTTCAATCGTTTCTTCGGCGGCTCGTTTTCCTATTTCAGGATTCATTCCTGTTCCTAGACCTCTTGTTAGGTTTTTGCCTATGTGTACCTTTTTTGTTGCAAGTGATTTTTGAAGATCTTGCGCATCTGTATTCATTGCAATAAATTCAACCCCTCCGATCTTTGAGCTGACCATGTGATTTATAGCATTTCCGCCAGAACCCCCCACCCCTATTACTTTAATTCTGGCAAAAGACTCTATCTCGGGATTTATTTTTGGCATAACCTTTAAAATAAGTTATTAAAATTAACTATAAATGATTGACTTATATATTAGCAGAAAGCGAAATTAAGGCAAGAATTGGTATAGCCATTCCTTTATTTTGCTTTTTGTTTGTTTTACAAAACGGCTTCCTAGAGATTCTTCGCTATCTAGATCATCAAAGATGGTGCAAAGACCATAAGCCACAGCCCACGAAGAGTCGACTACTTTTTTGTTAACAATTCCGTCATTTGGAGCTTGGGGAGCATAAGAAACAGACGGTATTACGATAGATGATGCTCTCGCGGGAAGTTCAAGATAGTCTTTTACGAAATTGCTTATTGTTTCCATATTCGCCCCTCCACCGATTATTATAGCACCCGCAGGGAGAAGCCCGTTTTTGTTTAGTTTTTTTAAGTGTGCCTGCACAAGATCAAAAATGTCTGAAAGTCTGGCGTTTATTATTTCATCCAATTTCTTTTTTGTTCCTCCGATGTCCCTTCTTTGTACTTTTAGTTGCTCAGCTTCTTCCAATGGTATTTTAAATCCAAGAGCAATATCGTTTGTAATGTCTGTTGAGCCGATAGAAAATACTTCCAGTGAGATTGGTATGCCGTCTTCAAAGACAGCGATAGATACTGTTTCTGCTCCAATGTCCACCAAAACACATCCTGCGGTTTTTTGAACCTTCGTCAGTGTTACGTGACTCGCTGCTATGGGAGATGAGATAACATCCTCAAGGATTATTCCGGCATTCTCAACGGCACTGATTAAAAATTGAAGATGTTGCTCAAGGCACGTGATAAAGAGTGTTTTTGCTTCAAGTGTCGTTCCTTTCATTCCGACGGGTTTTCCGGGTACTCTTTTGCCGTCTATTTTGTAAATTATAGGGAAAGATTGAAGGACGTGTCTATTTATTGTTTTTTTTAAATTAGACTCGCTTATCTCAGCTATCTTTTTTATGTCTTCTTGTTTTATTTCTTTGTCTTCGCTTTCTATCTCAAGAATGCCACTTGCCACTGAAGACTCTAGACTCATACCACCGATACCTGCGTATGCAGACTCTATTTTTATTTTAGATATTTTTTCCGCCTCAGAAATAGCCTCTTTGATACTCTTGGTTGCTTCTTCTATGTTTGTTATATAACCGTGCCTCACGCCACGAGATCTTTTGTTGACCATAGCCAAAACACGAGGGAGTTCTTCCCCTTTGATGTGTTCAGAAACCACCACCCTTACGGATGAGGTTCCCACGTCTATTCCGGTGGTGATGTTTTTTTTCACTCCGGCAAAAAGATAGCTAGTAAGGGAGGAATATTTTTCTTATCTTTTCTTCCTCTCTCTCCATTCTACTACCATGTTCGAAACCTTTCAAATGGGTGATTCCGTGAATAAACAAAAAGGTTAAATAGTCTTTGAGTTTTTCTTTATTTTTTTTGGCTTCTTCTTTTGCAATTATTGGACATATAAAAATTTCCCCTTCTTTTTTTGAGAAAGGAAAGCTAAGAATATTTGTGGGGTAATTTTTCTGTCTATATTTGTTGTTGATTTCTTTTATGAATTTTTTGCTTACAAAAACTAGAGAAAGTTCATAATCTTTCAGCAAAACGAGATCGGCTATTTTTTGATAGCCGATCTTTGGTAAATTTTGTTTTGTTTTATTTTTTTCTTCTAGGACCATCTTTTATCTTTCCGAGTTTTTTTAATTTTTCAATTTTTTGTCTGGATTCTAGCTTTTTAAGAGTAGCCATTTTCTTTTTGTAATAAGAAAGTTTTCTTTGGTTGTATCTTAGGCTTTTTGCTCTTCTTATAACGCCAGAGTCTTGAACTCTTTTTGTAAACCTTCTAATCAAGCCCGATGGGCTCTCGTTATTTGTTTTTGTTACTTGGACTAAAATCATGAAATTTAGATTATCATAAATGAATTACTAATGCAATAAAGTTTAAGGAGGATAGGTCTTTTGTCTTTCCTCTATTGAGAATAATAATATTTATTTTAGTTTCTTAATATATTCTCCTAATTTTTCTATTTTTACTTCTTCTTGTGAGCGATTGTCCATATTCCTTACGATTATGGTTTTTTCCATGACCTCTTTTTGTCCAAGAATCATTGCGTATGGAACTTTTAATCTTTCCGCAATTCCTAGTTGTGCAGAAAGGCTATCTTTCGAGAGGGAATGCATTACTCCGACCTTAGATTTTCTAAGTGTTTCTATTACGGAGAGGCTTTTTAATTTTGCGCTAAAACCAAGTTGAATAAAGAAGAATTTTGGTTTCTTTATGATTCTGGGCATCGTTGGTTTGAAATCTTTTGTTGCCAAAACTCTATCTACACCAATACCTACTCCGACAGCGGGAACATCTTTTTTGTTTCCCATCGTTTTAGAGAGATAGTCATATCTTCCTCCTCCAGCCAGAGCTAGTTCAATCGTTTCTTTTTGGAAAGAAGATCCCTCTTGCTCTGTATTTTTTTCTACTTCGATTTTTGAAGTTATCTCAAAAACTGTTCTTGTGTAATAATCTAAACCACGGACAAGGTTGTTGTTGATCGTGTATTCAATACCAAGAGTTTCCAGCGACTCTAGAACTTCTTTGAAGTGTTGTTTGCATGGATCACAAAGATAATTCACAGACTGAGGCGCGCCTTCTTTTGTTTGTTGGCATTTTGGATCCTTACAATCAAGTAATCTTAGGGGATTTGTTTTGGTTCTGATTTTGCAGTCTTTGCAAATGTCTGATTGGTGTTTTTTGTAATAATTAACAAGGTCTCGCTTGTATGATCCTCGACATGATTTGTCACCGATACTGTTTATCTGAACAGAAAGATTTTTCAACCCAGCTTCTTCTAGCGCGGTTAGTGTTGTTTTTATAACAATTGCATCAGCAATGCTTTTATCTGTTCCAAGTATCTCAAGACCAAATTGTCTTAGTTCTCTACTCCTGCCTTTTTGCGGTTTTTCATGCCTAAAGAACGGCCCGTAATAATAAAGCATTACTGGTTGTGGCCAGCTTTGCATTCCATTCTCAACATAAGCTCTCATTGTAGATGCTGTGCCTTCGGGTCTAAGTGTTAGGTTGTCACCGCCCTTTGTTTTTAGGGAATACATCTCTTTGCCGATAATATCGGTTTCTTCTCCAATTCCAGAAGTAAAAAGGGCGGTTTCTTCCAATATGGGTGTTTCTATTGGTTTAAATCCATAGTATTCAGCTATCTCAGCACTTTTTTCAAAAAATCCCTGATAAGAATAAAATTCTTCCCCAAAGATATCCCTCATACCCTTGGGGGCCTGGGGAAAAACTTTTTTGTTTTTTTTCTTTTCCATAAATAAAAAATATTAATTAATTAAGCTATATCTTTCCGGGGTATATTGATAATTTTGTAAAAGGGAAGAGTCTTAAAAAGACGTGACCAGTTATGTATTTTTCGTCTACGGGTCCCCATTCTCTAGAATCAGAAC
>CAZYTH010000003.1:0-69809 GCA_964649715.1 uncultured Candidatus Saccharibacteria bacterium | reverse complement strand
TGACGGCCTGTTGTCTCCCATTACAAAATATTGTTTTTCTCCCAATTTTATTTCCAGGTCCCTTGGTCTTTTGTCTTTGTTGATAACGTAGTCTTCGTCCAAAATTATCCCATTGGGATTTTTTTGGTTTACGATCGTTATTTTATTGTCATTTATCTTAACAATTTCTCCGGGGAGACCGACGATTCTCTTTATAAAATACTTTGATGTGTTGTTTGGATAACGAAAGACTATTACCTGTCCTCTTTCGGGATAATTAAAATAATAAGATATTTCATCAATTATTAAATATTGACCGTCCTCAAAGGTTGGGTCCATTGAGCTACCGGAAACCAAGAACGGTTGAGCTATGAACATTCTTATCGGAACCACTATAATAAGAGAGAGTATCGTGAATCTGGCTATCTCTTTAAAGAAATCCCACCATGTTTCTTTTTTTTCTTCTGAGATTTTTTGTTCTGTAATCTCATTTTTATCGTTATTTTCCATAAATATCTGGTCATAATACCAGAAAAAATGACCATATGCAAGTTATGTTTTTTTGATTATTTTTTGTATAATTTGGAATGTTATTAGGGTTTTAGCTTTCAATTTATGTCTTATGTTGTTTGCGGTCTTGGTAATCCGAATGAAGATTATGAAAGAACAAGGCATAATGCCGGACGTATCGTTCTTGAACAAATAAGAAAAACATTATCAAAGGATTTTGATTTTTCTGAATGGGAAAATGATAAAAAATTAAGAGCACTTAGATCAGAAGGTAAATTTGGCAAAGAAAATCTTGTTTTTATTGAGCCGGATAACTTTATGAATAATTCTGGGGGGAGTATAAAATATCTTGTAACAAATAAGAAAAAAGCGGAGGAACTTATTGTCATACACGATGACTTGGATTTGCCTATTGGAAAATACAAAATTACTTTTAATCGTGGATCCGGTGGTCACAAGGGGGTTGAGTCAATAATAAACAATATTAAAACTGAGGGTTTTGTTAGGTATCGGGTGGGAATTAGTCCTGTTACACCGAGCGGTAAGATGAAAAAGCCTAGTGGTGAAAAAGACGTAACGTCCCTTATTATGGGAAAATTTAGAGATAAAGAAATGGAGGATTTAAAAAAAATAAGCAAGAGACTGGCCACAGCTACAACGGTGATGATAAAAGAGGGTAGAGAGAAGGCTATGAGCCTCTATAATTAAAAAAATTTTTATCAAAAACAACAAAACCCCAAAAAAGTGGGGTTTTGTTGTTTTTGGTTGAGTATTGGGATAGAATTTGGAATATTAAAATTAAATATTCCTTTTTACTGAAACCTCGCTCTATTCCTCTTTCTTTTTTGTTTCTTCTTTTTTCTCTCCCGATTTTTCTTCTTTTGTTTCTTGTCCAGCAAGAACGAGCGTCATTCTTTGGTCTTTTGGTTCAAATAAGTTTATTGTAAAGTCGTAGCTTTTACCAAGCTCGAGTTTTTGCTTCATAACATCTTCTGTACCAAAATTTGAGATATGGACAAGACCAGCAACGCCTTCTTCAATGCTTACAAGTACGCCGTGTTTATTGTATTTTATTGGAAGCCCTGAAACCTTCATCCCTTTTTTGTATTTCGACTCAGCATTTTTCCATGGGTTTTCTTTTAAGGATTTTATAGAGAGTGATATTTTCCCATCTTTTATTTCTATCGCTTGAACCTTAACTTTATCTCCGACACTGAATAATTTTCTTGGATTTTCTACTAGAGACCAGTCCAGTTCTGAAATATGTACTAGTCCCTCTAGTCCACTTTCAACTTTAACAAAAATTCCAAAATCAACGACACCAGTGACTTCTCCGTCTAGGACATCTCCGACTTTGTATTTTTCCACAAGCTCAGTTCGATCTTTTTGATCGACATTTTTTTCTGAGAAAATTAGTTTATCTTCTTTCGGAGTAGCACCGATTATATTGACAAAAATCTTCTTTCCGACGAGTTTTCTTAGCTCATCTAATATTCTGTCTTTGTTGCCGTCGCTTATTCTTGGATAATGTTCTTCTTTTAATTGTGAAGCAGGCAAAAAACCAGAAATATTTTGCCAGTCTAGCATTAGTCCGCCCTTATTAGCGTCTTTTACTAAAAGTTCAAATGCCGTTTTGTTTTTTATGGCGTCCTCTGCTTCCCCCCATACAACAGCCTGCCTTGCTTCTTTTAGCGAAAGTCCAATATAACCATCTTCTGTCTCTGGCTCAACTATTTTCGCTGTAATGGAATCACCCTCTTTTGTGTTTTTGATTACGTCTCTTGCGTTTAAATATTCTCTTCCATAGATAAGCGCGGTTCCAAAAGGTTTAATGTCTATATAGAGTCTTAGTTTGTCGTGACCAATAACTCTTCCCTCTACAAGCTGACCCATTTGCAGGGCCACAGGAGCGTCTTTTAAGACCTTCTCCATGAAGTGTGCATTTCTTGCACTCGAAATTTTATCTAAAAGTGTTGACATTTTTTTACCATTTTCCCCGTTTTATTATTTGGGACATTCCCTTTTAATGGAACAAGGGGGTCCTGTTCAACTTCGTGACCTTAAAGTAAGAAATGAACAGTGTTATTTAATAATAGGAGACAGTATAACCTAAAAAATAAATAAGTCCATACCCTCGTTGGATATCGGTGCTTGTATCAAACCGTTGATTTGTGTCATAATTATTTATCCTAGTAAAATTTAATTTTATATTTTGTTTATGTTTGATTGGAAAAAAATAAATTCTTTTTTTGTTTCTATCTTGGTTATCGGGGTTTCTTTTCTTTTGGGTATGGGTGTCGGATATGATTCTCGTCCGGAAATAGAAAAAGCTATTACATTAAAGAACAAAGAACCCATTATTCCCGTTGAGACTGATTTTGCTCCTTTTTGGAAGGCGTGGAATCTTATAAATCAAAAATATGTTAATGGCGATGTTTTTAATGAAGATATTGCTATCACTGCGACGTCCTCTGCTACATCGACTTTGGCCAAAAGGATGCCGTCAGATCAAGATAAGGTTTGGGGCGCCATATCTGGGTTGGTTGGTTCGCTTGGTGATCCCTATTCAGTTTTTATGCCACCAGAGCAAGCAAAAAGTTTTCAGAGTGAAATAAGCGGAACTTTTGAGGGGGTTGGGATGGAGCTTGGAATAAAGGATAGTGTTATAACCATCGTGGCTCCACTTGAAGGTACACCCGCCAAAAGAGCTGGAGTAAGAGCTGGAGACAAGATTGTCTCTATCGAAGACAAAAGTACTTTTGGAATGAGCACAGAAGAAGCAGTATCTTTGATAAGGGGCAAGAAAGGAACATCAATATCTTTTAAGGTTGCGAGAGAGGGGGAAGAAGATTTGATTGATTTTAAGATAACAAGAGACACGATAGATATTCCTACAATTCAATTAGGTAATGGTAAGGCTAAAGATGGAAACCCCATCAGAGGTAATAATTCAGGTAATGGTCTTCGAGATGATGGTATTTTTGTTATAAGACTTTTTAATTTCTCTGCTCCTTCTGCAGATCTTTTTAGAGAGGCTTTGAAAAAATTTATTTTATCCGGCTCAGACAAGCTACTTTTGGATCTTAGGGGTAATCCTGGTGGATATCTTGAAGCTTCTGTGGATATGGCCAGTTGGTTTCTTTCCCCAGGAAAAGTTGTTGTAACAGAGGCATTTGGCAAGAACAGCAATATTCCCGATAGAGTACACAGAAGCAAGGGTTATGATATTTTTAATAAAAATTTAAGAATGGTTATATTGGTTGATATGGGTTCTGCTTCCGCTTCCGAAATATTGGCTGGGGCTTTAAGGGAACATGATATTGCGAAATTGGTGGGTGAAAAAACCTTTGGAAAAGGTTCGGTTCAGGAGTTGATTCCTGTAACAGATAATACTTTTTTGAAGATAACAGTTGCTAAGTGGTTGACTCCAAATGGGCATTCTATTTCTGATTTTGGTTTAACTCCCGACATTGTTGTTCCTTTTACGAAAGAAGATTTTTCTGCTGGAATTGACCCTCAGTTAAATAGGGCGGTGGAATATTTATTGAAAGGAAAGTAACTGTTTCGTACGCAAAGTTGACCAGATAATTTTAAATTTTAAATTGTAATTTTGATTTTTGATATTTACATTTTTAATTAATTAAACTATATTACTTTTAATTAGATTTAATAATAATTAGTTAAGTAATATTAATGAAAGTCATACTTTTAAATGATGTTCCCAAGATTGGAAAAAGGTTTGAGGTAAAAGATGTCTCGGATGGTTATGCTAGGAATTATCTTTTGAAAAATAAATTGGCTGAGATTGCTGATGAAAAAATTATTAAAAAAATAGACGCGATGAAGAAGAAGGCGGATGAAGACCAGAAAAATAAAGAGACACTGTTGCTAGAAAAGATAAAAGGTATCAACGATTTGTGTATAGTTGCCAAGGGGAATAAAGATGGTGGATTGTTTGCTGCCATAAAAAAAGAAGACATTATCTCATCTTTGGTTGATTTGGGAATTGTGATTGGTCCCAAGGAAATAGATATAGAGAATCCAATAAAAACAGAAGGTGATCATGATTTTCTGATAAAAATTGGCAACAAAAACCATAAGGTAAAATTGAAGATAAATGCGGCGAAAGAATAGAAAACAAAATCAATGCCCCTTTGTAAATCAAAGGGGCATTTTTGTTTTCTATGATATTGTGGTATTTTACTTGAAGACTTGTTTTTTTAAAATAAAATCAATTCGATAATTAAAAAGAAAGGCGGTTGCAGATGCAAATTATTTTGGCTTTTTTCCTTTTTTTTGTTCTCTATTTGATATGTTATTTAATCTTTTACTTTTTAGGAACACCTCAGTCTTTTGAGTATCGGAAGGTTGAAGTTGTGCTCGACGGTGAAAAATATAATATATATTATTACGTTTCCGATGAATTTTGCATATCTGACGGAGCGAATCGCCATGAAAAGAATGTTGCTTATTATTTGAAGGATGACGATACAATAAATTCTGAATTTCTTGTGGTCAGTGTTTCTGTGACTTTTTTTAATGGAAGATATCCGACACAACAACGATATAATTATCCCAACGCCATAACACGAGCGGGTGAAAAAAGTATTCTGAGAAAATTGATTGAGATGCCAAAAAGGAAAGATCGTCAGAAAATGTTTGGTATTATTATTTCTCAAATCGAAAATGATCGTTTAGATTCAAGAATTAATTGTCCTTATAAAGTGAAATGAATAATAACAAAAAGCTACCTAACTTAGGTAGCTTTTTAAAATCATGGTTTGTTTTGACTATTTTACATTCACAACTTTTTTTATATGAGTTTTTCCGTCAAAGCTCTTCTTTCTTTTGGTATTAAAAAATACGATTCCCTCTTTTATCGCAAATATTGTGTGATCTTTTCCCATTTTTGTATTTTCCCCAGACATAATAACAGAGCCTCTTTGTCTGATTATAATAGATCCCACTTTAGCTTTTTCTCCGGCGTAAAGTTTTGTCCCGAGATATTTTGGTTTTGAGTCGGTAAGGTTTTTTGCGCTACCGCCAGCTTTTGTATGTGCCATAATGTTTATTTCATAAAATCTATAAAGACAGAAAGTCCACGATAATACTGGAAAATCAGTTTATAGATTTTGCTTTTAATAAAAAATATATTAATCTTTTGTGATATGGAAATACTAAAGCATTTCAAAGAAAAAAGCAACCTCATGGCATATTTTCGGCACATTGGCAACAAGACCATCTTTTTTATCAGGGAATTTTTAAAAAAGAAGCATTCGTTTCTAGAAGAATTTTTTTTGATCTTACTGATATTTTTTTCTATTTTTTTGGGAATCGGGATAGGTAGGCTTTCGGTGATAACAGAGAGAAAAACACCAATTACCATCAAAGATACAACGAAACCCGAATCAAATGGTTTTTCTGGGGACGGAGAGGAAGGTGTTTTGACCGCAGTCGATAATAAAAAAGAAATATTTGTGGCATCAAGAAATGGCACAAAATATTATTTGTCGGACTGTATTGGTGCAAGAAGAATATTATCGGCGAATTTAATAAGTTTTTCAACTCGCGAGGAGGCAGAGTCCGCCGGATATCAAAAAGCTGTTAATTGCCCTGGTTTATAATTATTTGTTTTTTATTCACTGTAGGTTTATTATTAAGATTATAGTAAATATTTATGAATATTAAACTTTTGTGGGCTTTTATCCTTTTGTTTTTATTTGGGGGTATTTTTCTTGCGATAAATAGAGTTGATACACCTATGGTTTTGGTTGAAGACGAAAAAATAAGCGAGACCGCTTCTGCTGAATAAAATTAAAATTATTTTATTGCTAGCCTTATTTGAGATAGAAAAACGTTCTAGGGTTTTTCTTCTTTGTTTACAAAGATTAAGATAAGTTGTATAAAATATGGAATAATATTATGAAATACAACTTTAAAATTAATAGCCCATTTAAACCTTCAGGAGACCAACCCGAAGCTATTTCAAGTTTACTTAAGGGACTAAAAGAAGGTTCTTCTCATCAGACACTTTTTGGGGTTACGGGATCGGGTAAGACGTTTACGATTGCAAATGTAATTCAGAAATTTAATAAGCCAGTACTCGTGATTGCCCACAATAAAACCCTAGCTGCTCAGCTCGCAGAAGAATACAGGCAATTTTTCCCAAATAATGCTGTTCATTATTTTGTTTCTTATTATGATTATTACCAGCCGGAGGCTTATATGCCAATAACTGATACCTATATAGAAAAAGACGCTAAAATTAATGAGGAGATAGAAAGATTAAGACACGCCTCAACACAAGCACTTCTTTCGAGAAAGGATGTGATAATTGTTGCTTCTGTGTCTTGTATTTACGGCCTGGGAAACCCAAGGGAATACAAAGAGGAAAATTTAATGATCAATAAGGGGGATGTTGTAGAGAGGATTTCTTTGTTGAAGAAATTAGTTTTTATTCACTTTGAAAGAACAACAGCGGATCTGTCTCCGGGTACATTTCGTGCGATAGGAAATACTGTTGAAATAATGCCATCTTCAGAGAAGAATATTTGGAGTATTCAACTTTCTGGTGGTTCGACACAAAAAATAGAAAAGATACACTTAATAGATCCTATATCAAGAAAAATAATCGGAGAAGAGGGTTCTGTTTTCATATTTCCCGCAAAACACTTTTTAATTCCGCAAGAAGAAAGAGAGAGAGCTATTAAGGATATTGGGATAGAATTAGCCGAAAGATTAAGACAGCTTAAAAAGGAAAAGAAAATACTTGAAGCAGAAAGACTAAAAAGAAGAACCAACTATGACATTGCGATGATAAATGAGGTTGGATACTGCAACGGCGTAGAAAACTACTCAAGACATCTATCTGGTAGGAAAGCCGGGGAGGCTCCAGATACTTTGCTCTCTTATTTTCCTAAAGATGAAAAAGGAAAACCTGATTTTCTTACAATAATAGATGAGTCACATGTTACCGTGCCTCAGATAAGAGGGATGTACGCCGGTGATCAATCAAGAAAAAAAACACTTATTGAGTTTGGTTTTAGACTGCCGTCCGCTCTTGATAATAGACCTCTTAGATTCAATGAATTTAGCGAAAGGGTCGGTCAGATAATTTATACCTCGGCAACTCCTGATGAGTATGAAAAAGAAAAATCTGCTCAGATAGTGGAACAGATAATTAGACCAACCGGCTTGATAGATCCTGAGCTTTTTGTGAAGCCGATAATGCCTTCTGTTTGTCATTCTCGTGCAGACGGGAATCCGTGTTCGTATCCCGGTCAAGTCAAAGATTTGATTGAAGAGACTAAAAGAACCATTGCAAAAGGCGACCGCGTCCTCGTAACTACTCTTACAAAGAAAATGGCGGAGGAATTTTCTGATTATCTAAAGGGTAAAAAAATCAAAGCTGAATATTTGCATAGCGACATAAAGACGATAGAAAGGATAAAGATTTTAACTGAATTTAGGAAAGGTAAATTTGATTGTCTTGTCGGGGTAAACTTGCTTCGCGAAGGACTCGATCTGCCCGAGGTATCGCTCATTGGAATTTTGGATGCGGATAAGGAGGGATTTTTGCGTTCAGAGACTGCTCTTATTCAAACAATAGGAAGAGCGGCAAGAAACGTGAATGGCCGTGTGATACTTTATGCAGATAATATGACCGGCTCCATGAAGAGAGCCATAGATGAGACCAACAGAAGAAGGAAGAGACAGCTTGAATATAATAAAAAGAATGGTATTACACCAAAGACTATAAAGAAAAATATCAGTGATATTACTGATACTCTCGAGATGAAGCACAATAAAGCCGTTGGGAGGCTTCTCGAAATAGATAGCGTGTTGCTCCAAAAAGATCCAAGGGCTCTAATAAAAGAAAAAGAAAGACAAATGAACGAAGCGGTAAAAATACTTGATTTTGAGACCGCCGCCATTTTGAGAGATGAGATTAAAGAGCTTCAAAAATTTAAAATTTAAAAACAAAAAATAAAAACCCGCCTTTGTGGGGCGGGGTGGTGATACTGCTTACTCAATACCAAGTTTTTTAAAAAGACGCTTTTTTCTTGAGAAGAGAACCTTGATGTCGATTGTTCTAAAACCCATCTTCTTTAGCTTGATTATCGTTGATCTAGTAAAGAGGAATTTTTCTTCTTTTCCGCAAAAAGCACAAAGGGTGAAAATTTGTTCTTTGCCGTCAAATGCGAACACTGTATTTTTGTGGTTACAAAGGCCTTGAATTTCTTCAATCAGGCTCTCTTTTTGTTCTTGTGTAAGTTTTTCTCTTCCCGCAAGACAGACAAGAGAATTCTGCATCTCTGTCAGGCTGTTTTTGTGTTCTGGAAAAGGGACGTTGGAATTCCTGAAGTACTCTCTCAAATCCTCTTCTTTCTCACCTGCGATGATCGCTTCTTTGCACGGGTGATTAACAGAGGTATTCGGATCAACCACATCTACAAGAATATAACTTATGCTTTTTAATGCATCGGGAACAATTTTTATTTCAAGTTTGTTTGTTGGAACCAGAAGCGGTCCCCACCTGAAAGATGATATTCGGTAAAAATTTTTATCATTTATTTTTATAATCGATATTTTAAGTGTTACAGAAGAACGTTCTAAATTAAATTTCATTTCCCCTCCTTGTTTTATGGATTTGCGCTAAATTTTTTAAAACAAACATGAGAACTTCTATATTTAAAATTGCCCTATTCTGAAAGAATAGAAACATATATTTGGTTTTGTTGCAACAAATTTTAAAAACCACCCCAAGAGAGGGTGGCTTACTGATACCAAGGTTATTCTTTGTTTGTGATGCACGAGATAATAATGCCTACGAGAACGACGGCCACAACAATGAAAAATAATCCCACAGAATCACCTCCTTTTTAGAAAGAACTATATATCATACAAACACATTATTGACATACTTGCAAGTCATTCATAAAAAATGTATACTGTGTCGCTTAATTAAAAAAGATGGATAAGAAAAAAGAGGAAAAAATAATAATTAAGGGAGCACGAACCCACAACCTGAAGAATATAGACCTAGAAATCCCACGAGGAAAGATGGTGGTTTTCACTGGTCTTTCTGGGTCTGGAAAATCATCTCTTGCGTTTGATACGATATTTGCCGAAGGTCAGAGGCGATACGTTGAATCACTTTCTTCTTATGCTCGCCAGTTTCTAAAGCAATTTCAGAAGCCCGATGTTGACGAAATAACGGGTCTTTCTCCAGCTATCTCTATTGATCAGAAATCACACTCGGCCAACCCAAGGTCTACTGTCGCAACAATAACCGAGATATATGATTATTTACGTGTTCTTTATGCCAGAATAGGTATTCCACACTGTCTCTTATGTAGCGAGCCTATAAAAAAATTATCAAACGACGAGATAATTCAATTTATTTTAAACAAAGTAAATGTTTCCGAGAGAAAGGATGAAATTTCTCGTATTCTTATTTTTGCTCCGGTTGTAAGGGGTAGAAAGGGGGAATATTATCAGCTCTTATATGATTATTTAGGAAAGGGATACGTCAAGGCTCGAGTTGATGGAGATTTGTGTCACTTAAGGGAGAGGATTGTTCTTGATAAAAACAAAAAACACGATATTGATATTCTTGTTGATGAGATAGAAATAGGTGATATGGAGAAAATAAAAGAAAGACTATCTGAGTCTGTTCCGCTTGCGCTTTCTCTTGCCGAAGACACTGTGAGAGTCGTATTTTCTTATGATGGGGGGAAGCTTCGGTTATCAGATTTAGGAAAGAAATGGGAGGAGTTTGCGATGTCTGCCAGATATACTTGTCCGAACGACGGCTTTTCTTTCGTCGAAATAGAGCCGAGACTTTTTTCATTTAATTCTCCTTATGGCGCTTGTCCAGAATGCCATGGCATAGGGACAGAATCTTTGTGGAGCGAAAAGATATGCTCAGCCTGCAACGGTCTTCGTCTGAAGCAAGAAGCGCTTCAGGTTCGTATCGGCGGGAAGAATATTGTTGAACTTTCATCTCTTTCTATAAAAGAGGCCGATCAGTTTTTTAGAGATATTAAAATGACTCCTCGCGAAGAGGAGATATCCAGAGTTCTTACAAGAGAAATAAACTCGCGTTTAAAATTTATGCTTGATGTTGGACTTGGTTATCTTACACTCGACAGAAGGGCGGGAACCCTTTCTGGTGGTGAGGCGCAGAGAATAAGGCTCGCATCACAGCTTGGCTCCCACCTTGTGGGGGCTCTTTATGTGCTTGATGAGCCGACGATCGGCTTACACTCAAGAGACAATGAGCAGTTGGTAAAAACTCTCCATAAATTAAGAGATCTTGGTAATACGATTATTGTTGTTGAGCATGACGAGGATACAATATTTTCTTCCGATCATTTGGTGGATATTGGTCCCGGAGCTGGGGTTCATGGTGGCAATATCGTTATTGAAGGTAGCACAGAAGAGCTTATAACAGATAAGAAAAAACACCCCGAAGGAAAGTCCCTAACGCTGGATTATTTGAGGGGGGATAAGGGGGTGGAGCTCCCCGAAAAAAGGAGAAATAAGGAAAAGGGGAGTCTCAAGATAATCGGCGGAAAGGTTAACAGTCTTTGTGGCTTGAACACCGATGTTCCTTTGGGCCGACTCGTCTGCATTACAGGTGTTTCTGGTTCCGGAAAATCTACCTTAATGTATGATATTATACACAAAAATTTAGATGCGAAGTTGATGAGGTGGCGCGGTCCGAAAGAAACAATAAACTGTAAGAATTTTTTGGGATCAGAGTACGTTTCTAGGGTCGTTTTGATCGATCAATCTCCGATAGGAAGGACTCCAAGATCCAATCCTGCGACATATACAGGTGCATGGACACACATAAGAGATATGTTCTCCTATACTGAAGACGCTAGGGTCAGAGGGTGGAAGCCTGGTAGATTTTCTTTTAACGTGAAGGGAGGAAGGTGCGAAACTTGCGAGGGAAACGGAATGATATCTGTTCAGATGCACTTTCTGCCGACAGTTTATGTGCCGTGTGATGTTTGCCTCGGTAAGCGATTTGATAAAGAGACTTTACAGGTAAAATATAAAGGGAAAAATATATACGATGTTCTAAAGATGACGGTTGAAGAGGCCGCTGTATTTTTTAAAGACATTCCGGCCATATCCGATAGGCTTGATTGCCTTCTCGATGTTGGCCTTGGATATCTTGAGCTGGGGCAATCCGCCACAACACTTTCCGGCGGAGAATCGCAGAGGGTAAAGATAGCTTCCGAGTTTTATAGACCGCACACAGAGAGGACTGTTTATCTTTTGGACGAGCCCACAATCGGTCTTCATTATGAAGATGTAAAAAATTTGATAGGGATACTTCACCGCTTGGTCAACAGGGGCAATACCGTGATCGTAATAGAGCATAATATGGATGTAGTGAAGAGCGCTGATTATATAATAGATATGGGTCCCGAAGGAGGGGAAGATGGAGGAAAGATAATTGTTACTGGTACACCGGAAGAGGTTTCAAATCACAAAACTTCGTATACAGCCAAATACCTAAAGAAGTGTCTTTCCGGGACAAATTGCAAAAAAGAGAAAAACAAAAACCACACAAAGTAATCTTGGGTGGTTTTTTACCTGCTGGTTGTCTTTACAAAAAAGAATTAATTAAGAGGCTAATAAGTTGCAATTCTCGTCAACCGGCAGAAAGGTTTAAGATCAAAATTTAAATATTCTTCCACAGTCTTTACGGGTTTTTTTATCTATGTTAGCTTGTTTACGGTTAAAGTTCGTTGAAAAGGAGGGAACGTCTATGTTTTGGAGTTTGTTTTTGTGTTTTAGTATTTTTTTGGCCGCCATGAACGCTGTGACCGTTGGGCACTATTGGACAGGTATTTTTCTTATAGCACTTTTTGCGAAACTTTTTTCTGAGTTTATTATTAAAGCTACCGAACAAAACATTCGGCGCAATATGCATTCTAATCTGGCGGATAAGTTCGGTCGTGTTCTGGAGAGAATGATTGAAAATGTTGATATTCAAAATAATCGCGCAAGAAAAGAACAAGAGGCTTTTTTGCGGAACATGGAAAGACTTCTTCAAAACAATCTGATGGATTGTTGCAAGAACTGTAAGCATTTTGAAAAATCTGTTTTTGGGGCGAAGAAAGAACAGGTTTCTGAAGCCGAGTTGGTTGACAAGTAATTTCCAACCAACAAAAACCACACAAAGTAATCTTGTGTGGTTTTTTTGTATTCCTATTTTAAAAAGTTAAATCTTCGATTTTTAGTATTTTATCCAGGCCTTTTTTCCTTAATTCAAGAAGAAGATTTTTTTGTCCCTCGTTTAATTTTTCTTCAGACTCCATGTTGTTGTTTAGCAAGGCATTTCTAAAATTGTTTAAATCTTCACTGTTTAACTCAGATATCTTTTTTATTAAATTTTCTACTGTTTCCTCGGCTTTTTTTTCATTTTCTTTTGCAGTACCTTCTTCGATCGGATTGCCTTCTTGATCGAACCCCTTGTTTTTAAGAAAATCATCGGTCATTTTGTCTGTGTTTTTCATAATTTTATCTTAATTATTAACTTTGATATTTTAACATATTTTTTGATTCGATGCCCCAATTTCAATTTTTTTGGTTTTTTGCTACCATCTCTCATTGTAATAGTTTTTTGATAATAAAAGGAGGATAAATGAAAGCAAGCCGATACCTTATCTTAGTTTTGTTGTTCGTTCTGTTTTTTTCGGTTCAATGCCAGAGCGAGAAGGATGAATGGGGCCGATTGAACGAACTACTTGATCTTTTTGACGAACAGATCGACCGTCTGGATGATCGGGGTTGTCCGGAATTTATTATTGACAGGCTTTATCGGGAAAAAATGCGAGTAGCCGAGCGCGCGCTTGGGATTAGGACAAGAAGGGGGAACGTCCCTTTTCTTCCGGTTATTCCGGAGTCGTGGCTTTCTTATGTGAGACAAATGGAAATGGTAAAGAAAAATGATTCCACTGGAACTATCGAGATCGATGTGTCCGGGATTGAAAATGGAAGGGAATTACCGAAGGAGCCGTATTACATTTTTGATGTTAATGACGGTTGGGAGGGCAGAGGATATGTTCCCTCGGATGTGGAAAGGGTTATCAGAAATAATCAAAAAAAACCGATGGTGGTTGAGGAGCTAATCTCTCTTTGCATTCATACCGAAACCTTAAATAGGCACAATGTCGGTGCCCTAGGTTCTCGCTACGGTAAGTCATCTGCCCCCGGTATCTTTATGAAGAGGGATACACCAACTCTTGACTGGTTCTTCCTTGAGGCACTGCCGATGAAATGTGGTTATCCCTATTATAGCCTTGATAAATAAGGATTTTTTGCTCCGAAATAACTTCGGAGCTTTTTCATAAATAAATGTATTGACAAAACGTAAATATAGGTGTATAGTTAAATAGGAATCAAGTTTGATCAAAAATTTAAGGAGGAAGTATGGAACTCTGGATTTCGTCCGATGGCCTCGTCGTCTCCCAGAAGATGTTGGACCAGGAGCGAAAGCTCCTCGGTCTCGATCGGAATGACAATGTCCCGGTGAAGAAGGAGGAATAAAGACAAAAACCCCGCCCAAATAAGGTGGGGTTAAATTTTTGTTTGATATTTTTTAAGATGGATTTTTGATTTTATTTTTCCCTTGTGTTATCTTGCTTCTTGAAATAAGCACATTTGAAACAAATTTTATTTGCTTTGGCAATTTGTTATATGACCTGGCAATAAATTTAAAAGAAATTTATTTAGGGAGGTTTTTAGGATGAAAAAGAAGGTTTGTATTTCATGCGATCCAAGACAATCCACATTTTGTGTTTCTTTAGACAAATGTGAAGTTTGTCACAAGGAAGACGCAATCATTCCTCAGAAATTAGGTATTGATACCAAGTATGACAATGAAGATCATGAAAGTTTCATTTATGATAATAATATAAAAGTTATCTTCGCCACTGTTTTTATTATTTTATCTGCGTTGTCTATTCTTTGTCTCTTTGTCTAAAATAAGATATTTTTACTCTCACCTTGGTGGGAGTTTTTTTATTTTGGCTTTAACGTAAAAGAATTTCATAATAATTTTGTGTTTCCTGTATTTTATAAAATTGCTATAATACATAAGTGAATCTAAAACGAGTAGAATTGCTTGGTTTTAAGTCTTTTGCAAAAAAGACGGTTTTAGACTTTGAGTCTTCTATAACGGCGGTTGTGGGTCCAAATGGATCTGGTAAATCAAACGTAGCCGAGGCGCTTCGCTGGGCGCTTGGAGAACAGTCACTGAAATCGCTTAGAGGGAAGAGGGGAGAAGACCTAATCTTCAACGGTTCTGCCGGTTACTCAAAACTGAACCACGCAAGCGTTCTGGTTGTGTTTGATAACAAAGAGAGAAAATTCAATTTGGAGTTCGACGAGGTCGCAATATCTCGCCATATCTATCGTGATGGAACAAACGAATATTATATAAATGGGAGCAAGGTTCGCTTAAAAGATGTGATAGAACTCCTCTCGGCTGTGTCTTTGGGTGTGTCTAGTCATCATATAATTAGTCAGGGTGAAGCTGATAGGATTTTGAATGCAAATATATTTGAGAGACGAGAGATGATAGAAGATGCCCTTGGTCTTAAGGTTTATCAATATAAAAAAGAGGAAAGCGAAAAAAAGCTCCAAAAGACCAAAGAAAATATAAAAGAGGTAGAGTCTTTAAGAAGAGAAATAGCTCCCCATCTTCGTTTTCTCAGAAAACAGATTGAGCAAGTAAAAAAGGCGGAGGAGATGAGACTCGAGCTAATAAACCTATATAAAGAATATTTTAAAAGAGAAGATAATTACCTGAATAATTTCAGAGCGGATATTTTAAAGAATCGAACCTTACCTGAAGAACAAATAAAGAATATAGATGCGGAAACAGCGAGGTTGAGCCAGATGCTTGCAGAAGTCAATGTTTTGCCAAAGGAATCTTCCGACAAAATGAAGGATTTAGAGGTAAATCTTCTGGAAATTAGAAACAAAAAAACCAACCTAGAAAGAGAGATTGGCAGATTAGATGCTTTGATAGAAATAAAGTGTGACATGGAGAGGGGGAATCATAATAAAAACATAAAAGTAAATGATAAGGGGGAGAAAGTCTGTTCTTATTGCGGACAAGTGGTAGTGAAGACATTAGATGAAAGCAGGGAAGATGAGCTTAGGAAAGAGAGAGAAAGGGAAGTTTCGGAGTTAAGAACCAAGCGGGGGGAATTTGAGAAGATGATCGTCTCTCTGTGCGAAAGCGAATCGCGAGTTGGTGGTGAAATATCCTCGATCAAATCTGGTTTAGAGAATAAAAAGGATGAATTCAGGGATTCGGAGAGGGCGCTGTATCTTTTGCGTGCGGAAAAAAGCGAAATATTGGCACAATTAAATGCTGTTCGGGCTAAAGAAGAAAAACTTTTGCTGGAAGAGGGTGCTTTTAAGATGGAACTTACCGAGGCGGTCGTATTGGCTGGAAGGGAGGCTGTTAATTATAAGGATTTTGGAGGAATCGAAACACAAATAGATAACGAGCCAAGGATTATGCAGGAAGAAAGAAGGAGAAAGATAGAAAGAATAAAAATAAGACTTGAAGATATGGGAAATGCGGGAGAAGATGTCCTTAAAGAATATAATGAGACCGAAGAGAGAGAAAAGTTTTTAGAGAAAGAAGTTGCCGATCTTGTCGACAGTGCAGAAGGCTTGCGTTCTTTGATGTTGGAACTTTCTGAAAAGATAGACATTGAATTTAAAAAGGGGTTGGAAAAAATAAATAAGCAATTTCAGGAATTTTTTGTGTCGATGTTCGGTGGAGGTTCAGCGGAGCTCACTCTTAATTTCCCCGAAAAGAAGAAAACAACCGAAGAGAGATTGTTCGAAGAAAATGCTGAAAATCCAAAAAGTGAAAATTTTATGGAAAAAGACGAAAAGAAGCCTGAGGCTGGCATAGATATAAATGTTAATTTGCCGAGAAAAAAAATAAAAGGCCTCACGATGCTTTCTGGAGGAGAAAGAGCGCTTACGTCAATTGCTCTTCTTTTTGCGGTATCCCAGGTGAATCCGCCTCCATTTTTAGTTCTTGACGAGACAGATGCGGCACTAGATGAGTCTAACTCAAAGAAATATGGAGATATGCTCGAGAATCTTTCAAAAATCTCTCAGCTTATTGTCGTTACTCACAATAGAGAGACTATGTCTCGCGCGGGAATACTTTATGGTGTAACTATGGGGGGTGACGGTGTGTCTAAGCTACTTTCAATAAAGTTTGATGAAGCTGTGACAATCGCTAAATAAAAAAAACAAATTATTTTAGAGAAAGTGTTTTATTATTGAATGTTGTTTGCAACTGTGTTAATTTGTCACCAATAAGGTTCTTTAAAAAAAGAGAGGGAGAATATGGATTTTTTTATTGCCCTATTTCTTTCTATTGCATCGGTAATTATTTTGATTTTTTTCTTTTATGATGATGAGAAAAGGGGGTTTTGATGGATAAGACATTTAATGCCCTTAAATCTTTTTATTTTAGAGAATTATTGGCTTATCTGTGCTGGTTTCGTGGTGTCTCCAGAGAGAGTGGTGGTGATAATCCTCTTTCTTGGGACTCGCACAACCACGAGTGTTATCTGAAAAGAAGCGGAGAGCTTATCGGAATGGAAAAGATTATTGGACTGTCTGAGGAGGAGAAGACAAAAATTTTGGCCGAAGCCGAAGGTCTTATTGGGCCACTTAAAAAATAATAAAACTAATTTTTTTGTTGAAAACGAAGCACCTTTGTAAGGTGCTTTTTTAAACTACCCGTTTTTTTTGTAATTCAGATAGGTTGTCGGACTCAGATGGGGGATAGGATATTTTTTAAAAATAGCCCTAAAACAAAAGGGGAAACAACAAAAATCTTGACAAAACATATAAAATAGGTTTATAATATATAATAGATAATTGAAAATACAATTTTTGAAAGGAGAAGAATATGGATTGGGAATTATACGACTGGTGGTTCGAGTATCTGGCCGAGGCGGTGAAGGTGGTGATGACGAAGGGCGGAGTGAAGGAGAAGGCGATCAAGTCGCACTTCGCCCGCATTCGCGCCAAGTCCCGCGGTAGGCCGATGAGCTGGGACGACGAAGGGAGGAGGGAAAAGAAGGAAAAGTCTCGCTTCTTCGCGACGGTGGCTTTTGAAATTCAGGAAATCGACGAGGTCGACGAGGAGGCGAATGTGCCTCTCGACACCACGCCTCGAGGAGGTCTTGTCTGGGAAGATCCGGGATTCAATGCTCCGGTCGCCAAGCCGAAGACCCCACCCGCCACCCCAGTTTCCAAGACCGAGACCGACTGGCGACTTCGGGGTTGCGCCCCGATGACCTCCAAGAGCAGTCCGTTTGCTCGGATCCCCTCCTTCTGATTGTTCTTTACCGACCCCGCAACTTCACGTAAGTGCGGGGTTTTCTTTTTTTTATGAGCGAGGTTGAACCTCGCTCATAAAAAGGGCAAAGAAAAACCCCGCATTTTGTGTGCAGGGCTTCTGTGTGGCCAAGAAAATATCAGAGGCCGATATTTCGGAGGTAGAAACAGAAACAAATCATCAGGATTGGAACGAGAGACCTCGTCCAGAATCGGACCCAGATGTCTTCCGCTTTGCCGATGACCCCCCGAAGACCATCTTCTTGGATACTTTTGGTGGCCGAAAGATAAGTGCCCAAGATCCCCAGCCAGTAGGCGATGAATTCGTATGCAAGCAGTGCCCCAAAGACGATGAAGCCAATCGTTGAGATCATAAAACCTCCTTTTAAAGTTCTATTACTAATTTACCTTATAACACGTTATGCAATTTGTCAATTTTTTTATTGAACCTATATTTTTTAGATTAATCGAAAGTCAATCGTCCTGTTCTTTAGGTTTGCAGAAATGAGTTCAACTCGTACCGCATCACCTATGCGGTATTTTTTGTTCGTTTTTTGACCGACAAGTGTGAACCCTTTTTTGTCAATTGAATAGTGGTCATCTTTAATGTCTCGAAGGGATACCATACCCTCACAAAAAATTTCCTGTGCCTCAATAAACATTCCCCAGTCGGTTACCCCTGTGATTATCCCGTCGAAAGTTTCTCCTATCTTATCTAAAACGAATTCAACTTGTTTGTATTTTATCGATTCTCGTTCAGCATTCATTGCTCTTCTTTCCATCTCAGATGCATGTTTACAGATTTTTTCGTAATCTTTCTTGTCCTGTTTTATTTTTTGATTTTGAAGGTGGGCATCAAGTAAGCGGTGCACCATAACATCCGGATATCTTCTTATCGGCGAGGTGAAATGGGTATATGAATCAAACGCAAGTCCGAAGTGTCCTAAATTTTCGGTAGAATAATCGGCCTTAGACATTGAACGAAGTATTATCCACATTACAAGGGATCTTTCCATTTTCCCTTCAAATTCCTCGATTATTTTATTCAAAACCTTTGAATCGATGCCTACTTTTTGTGGAATATTATATCTGAAGTTAACAAGAACTTCTTTTAGTCCTTCAAGCTTGTCGCTGTCTGGAAGTTCGTGATTTCTGTATACGAAAATTTTTCCGGCGTCGTCACCTCGTTTGAATATTTTTCCCGCAACCTTTTTATTTGCAAGAAGCATGAATTCTTCAACTAGTTTATTGGCATCATTTTGGACTTTTTTGTATACGCCGATAGGTTTACCTTTTTCGTCTAATTTAAATTTTATTTCAACGGAATCGAGAGAAACAGACCCATTGGCAAATCTTTCTTTGCGGAGTTTCTTTGCGATCTTTTGAAGCATCAATATCTCTTTATTAAATTTTTCTCCATCTTCTGGCGAACCGGTTTCAATAATCTTTTGCACATCATCATATGTGAATCTTCTGTCTGAATGAATGATTGTTTTACCGAACCATTCGTCATGTATATTGCCTGAAGTGTCTATTATAAACACGGCGGAAAAAGTCAATCTGTCTTTATTTGGCAAGAGAGAACATAAATTATTAGAAAGTATTTCTGGAAGCATCGGAATCACCCTATCTACCAAATAGACTGAAGTGCTTCTTTTTAAAGCCTCTTTGTCTAAGACTGAGCCAGGTTTAACATAGTGAGATACGTCTGCGATGTGTATGCCTATCTCAAATTTACCTTCATCCGTTGGTCTTATTGAAAGCGCATCATCAAAATCTTTCGCATCGTCGGGGTCTATCGTAAACGTGACCACGCTTCTGAAGTCGCGCCTACCTTTTATATCATTCTCTCCTATTCCGTTATGATTTATTTCTTCTGCCTCTTTTATGAGCGCTCCGCCGTGGCCTTGTTGAAATCCATGCTCAAAAGCTATTGCTTCCATTTCGGTATTGTTGTCGCCAGCCACTCCGAGTCTTTTTATTATTTTTCCCTCTGGCATCTCATTCCCGTTTTTCCAGTCCGTTATTTTGACAGCAACCACATCTCCTTCTTTAAATATATATTCGCCGAGATCTTTAATTAATATTTTTATTTGTTGAGCTTTTTGATCTTTTGGTATCACAAAGTAGCCAACTTTATCTTTTTGGATGGTGCCAGAAAATTCTTCCTTTGCACGTTCTTCGATTTTGGTGACTCTGCCTTCCCAATATTTTTCATTTTCAATTTGTATAAGAACGGTGTCGCCATGAAGAGCACCTTTTAACTTGTCTTTTGAAATAAATATATCTTTTTTAATACCATCACACACCCCAAAACCTTCTCCTTTTTTTGTGAGAGATATTATGCAACGTTTATATTTGTCCTTGTCTTTTGCCATTGAAATTATTATTTTTCTGTTTTAATATAGAAGTATTATAAGCGAATCTAGAAGATAACACGAATCAATGGAAAATAAAAATTTTTCTATAGTAGCTTCTTTGGTGGTTGTGGTTATTTTAGCCATCGGAGCTTTTTATGGAATGGGTGGTTCTAGCGAAGAGTCCGAAGAAATTTTATTAGAAAATTTAGAAAATAAAGAAGAAACAATGGTAGAAATGAGCGAAAAGAGGACATATGAGGCTGTTATGAAAACCAACTACGGCGATATCATTCTTGAGCTTTATGGAGAAAAAGCTCCTTTGACTGTTGGTAATTTTATAAAACTTGCTAATTCAGGTTTTTATAATGGAACAAAGTTTCATCGTGTAATTAAAGATTTTATGATCCAGGGAGGTGATCCAAATACTAAATTAGATGATTGGTCTACTCATGGAATGGGTGGTCCTGGTTACCAGTTTCAGGATGAGATAAACGATGTCCTCCTTGTTCGTGGTGTCTTGGCAATGGCAAATGCTGGTCGAAATACAAACGGGAGTCAATTCTTTATTGTTACTGCTGAATCCACGCCATGGTTAGATGGAGCATATACAGCCTTTGGGAGAGTTAAGGAAGGAATGGATGTTGTTTTGAAAATAGAAGGAGTCGATACAGATAAGGCAAGAGGTGATCATCCCTTGGTTGATGTTTTAATAGAAAGCATAAGCATAAAATAGAAGATAATTTTTTAATTTGTTTTCTACGAAGGCCCCTTTGTTAGGGGCTTTTGCTTTTAGTATTTAAAAAAGTATTTTATGGGAATGGTTCCACTTTTATATTTTGTGGCCTCTTAAAAAGTCTTCCCATTTCATTTCTTTTTTCCCTTCGGGAATAATTTTTTCCGGAACGAATATATTTTCGATAATTTTTGCGCTCAAAATTTTAATACGTTTTTCTGTTTTATTAATATTAAGAATGGTAAACGTGCCGGGATCTGGGTTTAGTGCCCGAACCTTTCTTTCGGCTAAAATTATTTTTTCCTGATCTTTTTCTTTTCCTAATATAATTTCCGGGGGTATAAAACCATCTTTTTTGTCTATCTTTTTGCAATAAGTTGCATCTGATTCTGCTTGCGGGATTGTTTTTATTTGCCCATTTATCCATTCGGGAATTATTTCGCAAACCATTTTTCCTCCAATACGAGCTAGTCTTTCCTCAAGTTCAACATAAGTTTGTGTTTCATTTGCAATAATATTTCTCTCTTTTTTTATTATCGGGCCATGGTCCATTTCCTCATCCAACAGTATTACAGAAACACCGTTTTCTTTTTCACCTGCCAAAATACTTGATTGTATGGGGCTAGCACCTCTCCATTTAGGGAGAAGAGAAGGGTGCACATTAATAAACCCGTGCATTGGGATGTTCAATATGTTTTTCGGTATTATTTTCCCATATGCAGCAAGAACAAAGACTTCGTATTTGCCAGGTAGGGTAAAATCTTTTAGTGATATTGGTTGGTATAGTGTTATATTTCTTTTTTCTGCCCATATCTTTACTGGAGGGGGATTAATAATAAGATTTCTTCCCCTTGGTTTATCTGGTGTGGTGACGATGGCTTCTGGTAAAAATCCGCACCTCTCCATTTCCTCCAAGACAAAGACACTAAATTTAGATGTGCCCCAAAAAACTATTTGAGTTTTTTTATTTTTCATTTTTTACCTTTTCTTCTGTGGTGAGTTGGTATAAATCTGTGGCGGTGTCTGTGAAGAGTACACCGTTAAGATGTTCAATTTCATGTTGAAATATTTCTGCTATTAGTCCACTTGCCCCCCGTGTGAATTTTTTACCATTTTCATTATATGCTTCAATCGTTGCCTTTTCTGCCCTTCTTACTTTTCCAAATATACCACGAACACTCAAACACCCCTCGTCTAGCCTTGTGGTTTTTGAAGATAATTTTATTATCCTGGGGTTTATAAAAACAGGATGTTCTTTTTCTGATAATTCTTTTTCGTTAAAATTTTCTCCCTCTTTTAGAAAAGCTTTTGGAGATATCATAAAAATACGGAGTGATATTCCTATTTGCGGAGCGGCTATAGCTACGCCGTCATAAGTAGCATCCATGGCGCTTTTCATGTCTTCTATTATTTTTTTAATTTTTGGAGCCCCAATATCTTCTACTGGGACCTCTTTTGCAATTTGTCTCAAAACAGAATCTTCATGTTGAACTATTTTTATTTTTGACATAAAGGTCATATTAATAAAAATGGATAAAAAAATCAAAAAGTTATTTATTTTACATTATACTATCGGGGTCTACTTTTATGATATAGTTAGGAGGAAGCGAACGAAGAAATTTCAATAATTTTTTATTTTCTCCGGTTGGCCAATCTTTTTTGTCTATTTTAATTAGAAGATTAGCCATTATTTTGTCTTTTGAAGAACGGGACTTGGTTTTGTATTTTTCTGGGTTCCATGTTTTTAATGTTTCAAATATAGAATCCATTTCTTTTTCAGCCACGTCTTTTTTATCTTCAAGCGTTATTTTGATGATTGTTTTGTACGGTCCATAGCCGAATATTTTTCTTTCGTTCAATTCTTCTCTGTAAAATTGAAGTAAATCTCCCTGCATAATTTTTTCAAAAATATTTATATCGGGTAATCTCGTTTGAATAATGAAGTTATTTGTAGACATCAATCTTGCATTTGTTAGATAGCTAAAAATCCTTTCATTCATTTTGAAGTCCGGAATAGAAAACAATGTATCAGGTAACACAATTATTATATTATCGATTGGTTCAGTTAGGTAAAAAAGTGCCATTTCTGTTCCAATAAGTACATTTCCTTTTTTGGATAAAAATTCATTTATTAACACCTTCCCTTCTTTGTGGTTTTTGACGTTATTTCCATCCATTCTTTTTACTGCTTTTTGATCGATAACTTTATTCACCTCTTCTTCTATTTTTTCGGTTCCAAAACCGATAGTTCTTATATCCCAACTGCCACATTTTTTGCAAAGAGAATCGGTTTTATGTGATTGTCCACATTTGTGGCAGGTAAAAATATTAAATCCCATTTTTTTGTGAAGAACAGTTGTTCCTCCACACTTTAAACAATCAATCAATGTTCCACAATCGTGACAACAAGCGGCTGATGCAAGTCCTTTTCTTGTTGATAGTAGCAGTGTGTTTTCTTTTTCTTCAACTGTTCTTTTGAGAATAGATAAGACTTCTTTGCTTAATATTGTTTTTCCTTTTTCCTCTTTATTCATATCGATGATCTTTCTGGCGGTATTGTTGAAAGATTTAAATTTAAAAAGAGAAGACGGTTGGTGTGTATTCTCGTCTCTGCCAAAGAGTGTTTCTATTCGCAATACAACATCCCCCAGAAAAGTTTTTATTCCATATTGCTTAGAAATTTCTTCAAGGAAATATCTTGAATCCACGTTGGGTCTTCCTATGCATTTATAGGCAGGAGAGCTTTCTTTTTCTATTATTATTGTGCCAAATTTTTCATTTAGCATAAATGCAAAAGTCGGAGTTCCCATGACAAGGAGAGGATGTTTTGTTGAATTTATCCGATTAAAATTAGAAAGCATTTTTTTTGAAGAGTCCTCGTGTTTTAAGATGATGGTATAGTCTTCTATCCCTCGTTTGAGTAATTCGCTAAAAATATTTAATTCGTGAATTGTTGGGAAAAATAAAAAGATGGAAGAATTTTTTACAAACTCTTCTCTGATAAGACTTTTGTAAAATGCCATTCTTTCGTCATTTTCGCCTTGCACCAAAAAAGACTCAGCTACATTTTTTTTATTTTCTACACCTTTAACGTTTCGATAAAAACCATCACCTTTTGTTTTTTCTAAGGATTTTAAAAAAGAATTGGAAATAAAATTATTTATTACCTGCCCCGTGTTTGCGGCAAAATAATCAGAAGTCTTTTCTGTTGCCCTTATGAATTCAGGAGAAAGGATTTTACCATTTATTGCAGAATCTAATTTCCTGAGTTCAAAATTGGAGTTTTTTAGTTCTATTTTTAGTTCCTCGGTCGGTTTTTGAGATATCAAGATTGCTGGGATTTTATTTTTTCGCACAGGAACAAAGACAAGCGAACCGATTTCGATGTCTTTGTTCGTGAAATAAGTTAATGATTCTTTAAAAATACCACCAGATATTGGTATAACCGTTGCGATCTTTATTTGGGACATGCATTCATTGTTGCAAAAAGAAACGCCGTAAACACTATTGACTTTATCCTTTTTTGATATATTATTCGTTTGGACTTTGAAAAATAATAGGGGGAATTTTAATGGAAATGTTTTTGTTGGGTTTGTTTTCTCTTTTTGTTTTTGTTCAAATGACTAACAATTTTTCTATTAAAGACGGATTTCTTAAACTTTTTTTTGTAACATTAGTTGGTTTCCTCATGATCGTGTCCTTCGTTGCTTGTGGTGTCGGAACTGTCGTTGACGCAAGTTCGGTTTTGGAAGAAAATGACATCTATGAGGTGGTTTCTTCCGGTGTTGTTGTTTTGGATGGTGGAGAAAAAGCATTTCCGGTTATCGTAAAGAAAAGAAACAACAGTCTGGTGGCTTTTGTTTCAAAAGAGTTGCCTCCTCTTATTTTCAAGTACAAGAGGGTAGAGAAGCGGGATGTTTTTGAAGACTTTGTAAAAGAGGCGACACCAAGAGGTGGATTAGCCGAAAAGGTTAAATAAAATTTAGCCCCGTGCCATAAAGTAATTTTGGTTCGGGGCTTTCATTTTTATTTTTATGTCTTATTCTAAATATCATTATAATATTCTGTAAAATAAAAAGATGAACAAAACAATAGCAAACAAAGGTCGAGTTTTCGTTGGAATGTCTGGCGGTGTAGATTCTTCTGTTTCCGCTGCATTACTTAAAAAATTAGGCTATGAAGTGACGGGGGTTTTTATAAAAGTCTGGTCACCAGAATGGCTTCCTTGTGGCTGGAAAGAAGAGAGAAGAGATGCGATGAGGTGTGCTGCGGTCCTTCAGATACCTTTCATTACTATAAATCTTGAAAAGGAATATAAGAAAGGCGTCGTTGATTATATGATATCAGAATATAAGGCTGGCAGGATTCCAAATCCAGATGTCATGTGTAACAAGAAGGTTAAATTTGGTTCTTTTTTTGATTGGGCGATAAGGAACGGGGCCGATTTTGTTGCAACGGGACATTACGCGCGTGTCTGTGAAATCAAAAATCAAAAATCAAAAATCAAAAATTCAAATAAAAATTTAAAATTAGAATATAACTTGCTTGCAGGAGAAGACAAGAACAAAGATCAATCTTACTTTCTGTGGACACTTACACAAAAGCAGTTATCAAAAACTTTGTTTCCTGTCGGGTATTTGGAAAAAAGCGAGGTCAGAAGACTGGCAGAAAAATTTGGCTTGCCGACAGCTAGCAAGAAAGACAGTCAGGGCCTTTGTTTTTTGGGCAAGATAGATACGAAGGAATTTTTGAAGAGATATATAAAATTTAAAAAGGGCAAGGTTTTGAACGAAGCGGGGGAAATTATTGGTGAACACAATGGATCTCCTTTTTATTCAATAGGAGAGAGGCATGGTTTTGGTATCACAAAAAATTCGCCAGATGGTGTAGACAATGCGCCATATTATATTGTAGATAAGAACATAAAGAAAAATATATTAGTTGTTTCTCATAATAAAAAAGAAGAAGTTTCTTCAAGAACCGAAATAGAGATAGAGAATGTTAGCTGGATAAAAGGAGAGTTTCCTGATTCGAATAAAAAATATTCAGCACGAATAAGGTATCGGGAAGATTTGAAACCATGTATTTTGAGCGAAGTTCATTCTCGAACAAAGAAAGCGAGAATTATTTTCGATGAGCCGGAAGAGTCTATTGCCTCGGGACAATCCCTTGTGCTTTATGACGGAGAAATATGTTTAGGCGGAGGGGTGATAAGATAATTTTTGTGGACTAGAAAAATGGATTTCAGAACTTTGTAAGCACTCTGATTCTATTAAATTAAGCATTAAAGAATTGAAGCAAATTTTTGAAAATTCAACAGTTAAAATCATTAGATAGTAATCTTTTCGGGAAGCTACCCCCCCCACAATTAACCAAAAAAGAAATAAAACACCTCCTTTCTTTAGTATAAATATTCAAAAAACATCGTCAGTATCGTCAGGGCAAGATTTAATTTTAAGAAGGGTCTCTACATCCCCACTCAAACCATTTACGGAATTCTATGCTCTATGCCCTGTGCCCTGTATTCCGTGCTCCTCGCCCTGTGCACTGAACCCTGTGTAAAATGCTCTGTGCTACATAAAAACCCTCTACGTAAACCACATAGCCCTCAGAAGCCTCCTGGCCTCCCTACTGTAACCTGTCCACCCAGCTTTGTTAGCTGTTCTTAGGCTACGAATAAAAGCTTTTGTATAACGCCCATTAATAAACATTCTTTTCACAGTCTCTCTTTCCTTTGTGGCTTTAAGCGCAAAGTGCATAGCTAGGAAAAGTTTCCCATGTTTGCTATTCCTATTGAATGAATTTATCTCGTATTTCAAATGGTGGCATTTTCGGCATTTTAAGGCTGTGCTATTTGGCACCATATACAGCCTTGAGAACAAAGAACCACATTCACAGGTAAAATATGTTCTACTCCCATAAGTCAGCACCTTGTCACAGAGCACAATGCCCTGCGAACTGGCACCATTAATCGATAACCGGATTATCCCATCGTGTCCATCATCTTCAATGACATAATCTATCTTTATCTCTTTTTCATCATGCTTTGTGGCATATAGTCCAGCCACACTTTCACATGAGCTCTTAAAGCGCATAATATCTCCCTTAAACTGGCTTATATCAAGCGAAAAACAGCTTTCAACTAATATTCTATCCATACATACATTTTACAATAGTCCAACTTTTAAAAAGCATAAAAAACAGAGATAAGTTCCTTACCCACAGTGTCTTTTGTCGTCTGGGGGTCCCAAATGAAACAACCCCCCCTGACCAATTTAGAAACAGACGAATATAGCTACTTCCTTCTTTTATTTTCCCTACATCATCATTACTTTTTGGTTTTATGATTATCACCCTTTTCTCGGATGTTATGTCCAAGCCAGCTAGTCACTGGTTTTTTATTATTCGTTTAGAAGAAAAAATATGTTGGAAATAAAAGAAAAATCCAATTATACAGGATCAAAAGAGACCTATGAAGATGTGCGTCAGCAGATAATTTCCATATGGGGAGAGGAAGAGGGAAAAATATTTGACCCTTACACCAATTGCCTTACATATGAGAAATGGCTGGCTAACGGTTACAAAGTTCGCAAGGGTGAAAAAGGAGTTATCAGATCTACTGTCATTATTGAGAAGAAAGATAAGGACGGGAAAGTTATCAAACGTTTTCCTCGCAAGATATGCCTTTTCTATTATCTACAAGTTACCCCTTTGCCAGTCAAATGAGAAAACATATGACAGTCAATTATGCGACCGGAAAATATTGTCGCCTAAAATCTGGCATCCAGAAGCCAATGATAAGGATAGCTAATAGCATCCTTTATCGATTTGGCTTCCGTGTGGGCCAGAAGATAGATATCGATTATTCAGACGGGGCCGTAGTTATTAAAAGAAGATAATTAAAAACAAATGAATACAGAAACAATAGATAAAGGTATGGTTCGCCTTGGAAATACAGAAGCGCTCCAGAGCTTTAAACAGGGGGTGGATGATTTACTTTTGAGACGATCTTACTTTATCTCGCAAGTAATGCCATTACTCCGAGAGGGCCAAGACTATTTCGTTATTAAAGGTAAGAAGAGTTTAGCAAAGGGAGGGGCCGAGAAGTTGGCCTCGGTCTGGGGACTCGTGTCTCGTTTCGAGAAAGACTCGGATACAATGGCATGTTTTCCGGGTGTGGAGGGTTTAGTTGCCTATAAGTGTCTGTTGGGTCGAGATAATAAAATAGTTGGCGAGGGCCGAGGATCATCACAACTAAAAGACCATCAAAACAATCCCAATACAACAATTAAGCTCGCAGAAAAACGCGCCTTTGTTAGCGCCGTGATACGCACGACGGGCCTTTCTGATATATTCACTCAGGATCTTGAGGATATGCCGACAAGTAATGTTTCCTCTGAGGCTGAAAATACCCCAAAAGAAGTTCCCATTACAGAAAGACAAAAAGAACTTCTTGCCGTTCTCATAAAGCGTCATGTTTATCACGACGAGGAAAAGCAGAAACTTTTAGAAGAGATCCCTCACATGACGAAAGCTGAAGCTAGTGATTCCATTTCATCTTACATTGGACTTCGTTAGATATTACAAACTTAAAAAATATATATGTCTAAAAATACGCTAGATAGTAGGGTCTACTACCACAACAAATATCTACGAGAAGAAAATGAAAGAGGTATTACGAGGGAACAGTTACGAAAACTCACAGAACTCATCTATAGAAATGTCCACGAGCAAGAAGACAGGGAACAAAGTCTCTCATACATTCAATCCCTGTCTTATCCTGAGGCGGAGGAGTATATACAGTCTTTTGAGGTGTAGAGAGGGGATGATGGGGGATAATAAACGGTGGTCCATTTTCGGGCCACCTTTATTTTTATTATTATTTTGATAGGAGTATAATTAAAAAATAATTAAATTGTTAGTAGTTAAAAAAAAATGAAAAAAATTCTGTTGTTTGTGGTTACGTTGTTCTTCGTTTTTGGTGGCACGTCGTTAGCAGTCGGGGAGCCTTTTATTACATCTATTACCCCAAGTATTATTTCTCCTGGTGATACCATTACTATAAATGGTGGTAATTTTAATAGCTCTTGGCGTTTTACGCATTTTCAGCGCAACAGTAGTGGGTTGGGTTACGTTAGTGGGTATGCGTATATCAACGATAGCTGCGGGGTTAGTTATGTCAACGCTTCAATTCCCGAAGTATCTAACAGTAATGTTATTTCTTGGAGTGATTCCCAGATAATATTAAAAGTCCCATTAAATTATTTTTCTTCATTATACGCCGATCCATCTTGCTACGACAATAAGGCGGTTAATCTGAAAATTGAAATTCCTACAGTCTTTGGTAGGGCCCCAATTTGTGAAGTTGATAGTTGTGCACAAAAATGCACCACAGATACTTGTTATAGGGAGGTGAGTTACAATACCGCTCAGCCATCATCTTATCTATCGGGTAGCTTTTTCCTTAAGGATCATTGCGCTCAAGATATTTGGGATTGTGGGTCATGGAGTTCTTGTTCTCTGTACGGTAATCAATCTAGAGCCTGTACCAAGGCATTAGATTGTCCTGCGGTAGATACACCGTCGCCGGAAACGACTCAATCTTGCACACCAGAATGTACTGCTGATACTTGGTCTTGCGGAAGCTGGGCCGGATGTCAGTCTAATGGCACCCAGACCAGAACATGCACGAGGACATATGATTGTCCGCTTACAAACGATCCATCACCAGCCACAACGCAGTCTTGTACCTATGTTCCTACTTGTACTGCTGATACATGGATATGTAATGATTGGAATTCATGTTCAATAGACGGTTCGCAAACAAGATCATGCTACATGTCTTTGGATTGTCCTGGAATAACAACTCCTCCCCCAATTACGACCCAAGCATGTACCCCTGCCTGTATATCTGACACATGGACATGCGAATCATGGAGCACCTGCTCTCGCAGTGGATCTCAGAATAGAACATGCACAAAGACAAATGATTGTTCTTTAATCGATACCCCCTCTCCGGCAACAACCCAATCTTGTAGCCCAGCATGTGACGCTGATGATTATACTTGCGGTGTTTGGGGTGCGTGTAATCCTAGTGGTAAACAAACCAGAGTATGTAATAAAAATTCAGATATCTGTACCGGAACATATGAGCCAGTGATAATTCAAAACTGTACATATATTCCACCCACATGTACTTCGTGGACATATTCTGAATGGTCCACATGTTCTTCTAACGGAACCCAAACAAGAACAATAATTTCTTCATTGCCGAATGGTTGTGTTGGTGGTGGTCCAATTTTAAGTCAGAATTGCACTTATATGCCACCTTGTACTTCTAGCGATTGGTCCTGTGGTGGTTGGTCTGCTTGTTCTGCAAACAGAACACAATCAAGAACATGTAATAAGATATCAAATTGTGAAGGTGGAGTTGCTTCGCCAATAACGACCCAATCTTGTTCCTATATTCCATCTTGTACAGCTGATGAATGGACCTGTTCTTATTGGGGAGAATGTTCTATTTCTGGAATACAAAGCCGAACTTGTACTAAAACCTATGATTGTCCTAACGTTCAAACAGCACCACCCATTACAGATAGATACTGCACACCCCCAAATAGACCGCCACAACCTCCACCAGATGAGTCTATAGAAGTTGTAAACCAGGATAAGATTTTAAAGGCCACAGTAAAACTTATTTGTCCGGTTGATGCGCAATCTGCATCGCAGGGGTCTGGTACGATAATTAATGCGATCGGAATTATTCTGACCAATAAACATGTTATTTCTGAGACCGTAGGCTGTTATGTTGGATTTATAAACAATTTTGACGATGAACCCTATGGATGGTTTGTGGCTGACGTTGTTAAGACATCACCGGATAAAGATATCGCTTTATTAAAAATTAGAAATTCCGGAAATATAAATTTTACACCCATTGATATCACAAGGGGCAATATAAGTATTGCTTTAGGTGAAAAGATTTTAACTTACGGTTACCCTGCAGCTTTCGGTAAAAAGTTAACGTACACAAGTGGTGATTTTAGTGGAATCGACGACAGTGGAGATTATTTTAAAACTACTGCTATTTTAGAGCACGGAAGTTCTGGCGGTGGCGCCTATTTAAAGAACGGTAAGTTTATAGGAATACCTTCGGGTGGGTATGTTGGAGAAGATAATACCATGGGGTTAATATTATCTATGAATGTAATAAATAATTGGTTTAATAATTTGGGTGCATTATCTAGTATTCCGATCAATATTAACTCTAAATTTTCAGCCTTAGAAAATATGGATGCGAATAAGCTTAAATCCCTAAAATTATTTATTGCTAAAACAGATAAAAAAGGAGAATTAATTACCAGCCCTAAAGAACAAATTACAGGGAAAGTAGTAGAACAGCCAAAAGCTATTCAGGTACAGGAAAAAACAGAAGAACAAACTCAGCAAGCTCAACCAATGAAGGAGTCTATTGTTAAGGAATCGATCGTTATTGAATCAAAAGATTTAGATAAAGAATTTTCTGACCAAAGGACACCTCCACGAATGGAGCAATCGAAATTATCCTGGTTTAGTCGTCTGGCCTCTTGGATAACGGGCTCTCCTGTGCCAATTATTAGTACCACAACCACGCCCACACTTACCGCAAGCACAACACACACAGAACCTCCGGTTGTGAAGAAAAGTGTATGGTCTCGTTTCTGGTCTTGGTTTGGATTTTAATTTTAAAATAGATTTGTTAAAACAGGCTCATCTCGGGCCTGTTTCTTGCATCATTTTAATTTAAAAGCTAAATTGATAATCAAATGAAAAACATCCTCTCAAAAATAACATGGAGAAGATTCTTCGACACTGTCGCAATGTCCTTTCTCCTTTTAGTTCTTGTCTCTGTTTTATACGTAATAATTGAGCCGGAAGATTATTCCAGTGACTGCAACGTTGCAAAGATACCAGTAAGAGGTGAGATCGTAAGTTATAAGAATGGGGGAAACGAAGACTGGACAGATGAAGCGGTCGCTGGAGATATTTATGACCTGATAGAAGAAGCAGACGAAGACCCAGAAGTTGAGGCAATCATCATTGAGATAGATTCAGGAGGAGGAAGCCCAGTGATTGGGCAAGAAATATCTAGAGCGTTAAAAAGAGTTAAAAAGCCAACAGTTGCACTGATAAAAGAACAAGGAACCTCCGCCGCTTATCATCTTGCTACTGGAGCAGACAAAATTTTCGCTTCTGAATTTTCAGACTTGGGTTCTATTGCAATAATACAATCTTTCTTTGACGATGTTGAGAAAAGCAAAAAAGAAGGATACAACTACAATCAATTTCAATCAGGTAAGTATAAAGACATGTTTAACGGTGACAGGCCTCTAACTTATACAGAAAGACAAATGATAATGAAAGACCTCGAACATTTTCATGAAGTTATGGTTAAAGATATTGCCACAAACAGGGGACTGGATATTTCAGACGTCGCCAAGTTTGCTGACGGATCAACAATTATCCCTCCAAAAGCCATCGAGGCGGGCCTTATAGACAAGATCGGAGGGCTATATGAAGTTAAAGAATATTTAGCGGATATCCTGGGCGTGGATATGGGAGAGATAAATGTCTGCGAATATTAATATTGGATCAGAACAGTAAAGAAGTAGAATCTCATATAGTTTCATTATTGGAATGGCCGACATTAAATTCTTAATTACCTACATATTTTATGATCACACCAGACATTTTACAAAATAGAATAAAAAACTTTTGGGGGTATGGAAGCCTTGATGCAAAGGTGTGGTTTATTGGAATGGAAGAGGGTCTTGGTGACGTTACAGAAACAGAACTTGAAGATCTCATGCTTGCTTGTGATGGAAAATCAATGGTAGATTTACGTCAGGATTTATCTCATTTGCCGAAATTTATGAGGTGGTTTCAAGAACCCTTTCCCGTACAACCAACATGGAGATATCCAATTGCTCTCTATCTATATTTAAAGAATCGCCGAATACCATCTCAACAGGAAATTCGTGAACACCAAGGACTAATCTTTGGTGATAGTGCAATAAAAGAAAGCGCCGCTATCGAGCTTATGCCATTACCGTCGAAAAAAGCCGATGAGTCAACATGGTTATATAGAGAATATGGATTGCAAGGGCTGAGTTCCAGAAAGGAGTATCTCACTACTTATAAACCCAAGCGAATTCAAGAATTAAAACATTTAATAGAGAAGCACGCTCCTGTTTTGGTTATTTTTTATTCCTTAAGATATTTAAACGATGGAACTTGGGCAGAAATAATTGGAAAAACGCCCAATGGGATAACAAGACAAATGTATTTTACAAAGACAGATAAAACTTCTTTTTGTGTTATTCCTCAGTCGGTTTCTTTTGGCATGTCATATAATCGAATATACGAATTTGCAGAAAAATTGAATACTGAATATGGAGAAGTGTTTTCTGTGAATAAATAAATTCATGAACAAATACGAACAAATCCCCAGTGAGGAAATAGATTTTCATGGCCACACCAGAAGGGATGCAGAAATTGTTCTTCATGAATTATTGGCGGATAAAAGACCAAGACACATAAGAATTATTACAGGTAAGGCAAGTTACAGAGAAAATGGCCCAATCTTAAAACCTTTTGTGGAGAGTTTTTTAAATAAGAATGGAATAAAATACAGACCATCCAAGATTCAGGACGGAGGGGAGGGTGCAATTGAAGTGTTTCTTTAATTCTTAAACCAAGTTTCTAAAAAACAGGCTCATCTCGGGCCTGTTTTATTTTTATTATTTACGCAATGGGCGTATAATAAAAAAAGTAATTTATTAGCATTAAAATTAAAATGAAAAAATATATCTTGGCAATAGAAATCACGAAATGGGATATTTCCTTGATAAATGGAATTTAATAAAATAACAAATGAAAAAAATATATTTTGATATAGAAACACTGCCGGCAGATGAGAGCAAGCACGAGGCGCTCCGATTTCTCTTCCAAAAGAAATTAGAAAAGAAGAATAAAAGAAAAGAAATGTCCGAGGAGGTCGTCGTAGAGGAATATTTACCAGAAAAGGAGGAGGCAAAATTTGATGACTATGTAAGAGGAACCTCTTTCGATGGAGGCTTTGGCCGTGTTCTTTGTATCGCTTACGCAATAAATGACGATGAGACGGAAGTTATCTGTAACCCAGAGAACGAGAAGGAAACACTCCAAAAATTCTGGGATCTTGTGAAAGACGCAGATTTATTTATTGGTCACAATATCTTCGGTTTCGACTTTAAATTCCTGTATCAGAGATCCATTGTTCTCGGTATAAAACCATCAAGAGACCTTAATTTTGCTCGATATAGGCATGATCCTATATACGACACTATGCACGAATGGTCC
The DNA here is from genome assembly GCA_964649715.1 of uncultured Candidatus Saccharibacteria bacterium. Lineage (GTDB taxonomy): Bacteria > Patescibacteriota > Minisyncoccia > Phycocordibacterales > UBA12445 > UBA12445. Next base: position 35,438 of record CAZYTH010000003.1, on the reverse strand, counting down.
AAATGGACAGAGACAAAAGGGGCCGGATTGGAGCACGTTGCCTTGGCGCTTGGTATTCCTACACCAAAGGATGGAATAGATGGTTCACAAGTCTATGACTTCTACAAAGCGGGCAAGGTAAAAGAGATTTGCGACTACTGCAAAAGAGATGTGGAAACCACTAGGGCCATTTATAAGCGAATAAATTTTGAGAAGTAGCGTGCTGGCTCAGTTTTTATTTTTCAGATACTCGATTTCTGTCGCCTTAATAATCATCGGAAACTTAGGATCGTCATTAAATACCACGCGATAGCAATTATTTCTTTTTAGGTCTACGGTATTATTCTTAAGATAAGCATAGCGTTTTTCCGTATAAATACCCTTAATTTCATCATAAATATCGAAGGTTATTTTATATATCGCGTTTTCATTTTTGCCATAGATACGTTTTTTATATACACGAATTAATATTTCCTCACCCATCGAAGAATATAACGTGGCGGTTTTTCCGCCCAGTGTTCTGGATGAGGTAAATTTACCAGGTTGAAAACCATGGTCTATTTTTGTCGGGCTATCGGCCCCCGTTTTTGCAAGTTCATCTACGCGAATAAGTATTGGCCTTTTTTTGCCCTTTTCCCAAACCAACTCGACAGGAAACCTTATTTTCTGTCGGTTTTTTAGGAACGTGTCCCAAAGGTCAACATTTTCATAGGGCCTCCCCTCAGAGGTGGTCCAGTGGTTCTTTTTCCAAAAGGGAGCGTTTTTGTGATTTGAACAGACATATTCGGAATTGGTTATGATAATGGCCCTGGTGAATATATATCCCTAAAGCCACTCAAGCGCATGTATACACGCTCTCAATTCCATACGATTATTATTGCTTATGAAATAACCCTCATTTAATTCTAAATTTTCAAGGCTAAAATTGTCTGGGAACTCCACAACCATACCAACACCACCCTTGCCTGGATTAGGCTTGGCAGAACCATCTGTATATATTTTTACAGCATTTTGGTCGTACATGTTTAAAAAATAAAAAATCCCCTAAAATGCTGACGAGAAAAGTTCAGTGATCGGCTACTTACTTATGTTTTGTCTTATCGACAAGAACAAAAGCTTTTGCCTTTCCTCCATAAGGAGGAACACGCTCACCTTTAGACAGGGTAATCTCGTGTTTCGTTCCCGAAACTTGATATTGCCCCGAATTGGGAGCGACACCACCTGTTTTGACTTTTATTTTAGCCATCGCAGTGTGTACTTAATTCTTATAATCTAAGGGCTTATCGAACCTCTCGCCCCGTTTTAATGTTCTTTTTAAAAACACTAAAAAGGGGGGAGGGAGGATAAGTTGACCCCATAGAGGACAAAATTCTGCACCCAGACCATCTCGCCAGCATTTCAAAGGACTTTCAATATTTTGATTATATTCACACACAAAAATAAAAAAACTTGTCAGCGACCCAAAAAACTTTTGTTATCTTCTTGCTACCAGCCTGATGCCGGGGTCAATAGCAAAAAAAGGACCCATTAAGGTCCAAAAAACAAAAGGATACCAGATACCATTCTTATCAAATGTTATTGAAAAAAACTTTAAACACAAAGAACAAAATATTTCGCAAAATACGTTAATACTTTGTTTAAAATATTAACTAGTTACAAGGAGGCCGTCCCCTTCGGGCCGGCCTCCTTTTTTTAACCAAACAACAGAATATTATATTTTGGACCAAATTGGTTTATTGAAACCATACTGGTCCTGATATAAAAACTGGTGTTTGGCCTGGGCCCCCCACGGTTCTTTTTGGCTGAAGAATTGTTTTTATCCGCTTTCTTTTACAGGTTAATATGATTGAAAAGAATGTGACTCAAAAAAATCCGGGTGTTTCCAGTGGTAAATATTTTACGATACCACAGTTTGTTAACGTCTGGGTGTTAACCCAATGCTCGGTTGTCTTAACCAATCCCAAGTGGATGGTTTATCTCCATACTGGCTTTCGTATCTCCCGCAGACGGAGCACCTGTTATCTGCGATACCAATATGGATCTTTTGTTTATAGACGTATTGACGGCCTCCTAGGTTCGACAAAACACGTCTAACTAATCGTCTCTTCAGCTGTGCATGAGGTTGGTATTCTTGCGATTAGATAATAACCAACCTATTTATAAAAGAACAAAATATAAAAACTTTATTATTTCACCTTTCCACCTTGGTGGTTTTTACCGTTTTTCAAGAAAGTTGTTCTTCCTCGGTAGCTGGGCAAAGTCAAAGCCTTTATTTGTCTCAACTCCATCTTTTAGATGGAGAACCAACCTTCTAATATTAACATAGTCTAAAAAAAAATAGCCAATTCAAATACTTAACTTTTTGTAGCAAGTGTGTTGTGAAAAAATTTTACCACTGGATTGCCAAAAAACCCCAATTTTGTGGACTTATGTTTCGGTTTAAATATCAATTCAGAGAGATGTTTTGCGTGAAATATGGCAAAAATGTTATGTAGACTAACCAGCAATTAATTATTTTTAACATAATAATATTTGAAACTAAAGTTATCCACGTTTTTATTTTTATTTTTCTATGGCTTTGATAAACTCAGGTTACTGATTTGAAATCAGAGGAAATTTGAAAACCACATATAGCAGAATAGCATTTATTTTCAATCTATTAGACTCAAGCTTTTAGGATTCAGGCATTATTTAGCCAACTTACCATTTTAGCAACTCGTCATTAAGATTTTTTATTTTAGCTTTAAATATTAATGTGATTTTTATTTTTTTCATTAAAAATTAATTTTAACAGAATGGAAAATATATAGCGAGTTGTCAGCCTCAAAATCGTTAGAAATATCTCTTGGATATTACTTTGTATTTTTAGGCTAGTTCTTCTTACAAGAAAAAATAAAACAATTAAAAATATGAAAGAAAAAAGTAGGAAAATTATTATTAAAAATGAGACAAAAAACTCCCTAATGAGTAAAACCTCAACTTTAGGAAAAACTCCTCAAATTTTGTCCACATCTAAGCTTAAAAGACATGTTAAATGGTAACAATAATAAATTTAAGAATTTTAAAGAAAAATGTCATAAGTGTAAAAGTCCCAGAAATTATCAAAATCCCATGGATATCTGCTTTGAGTGTTCTAATAGGTTTTGCTTTGATTGCCTTAACGCACTCCAGGTTAATTCACAGATGAAAGCCGATGAACCTGTTAGGAGTGTGTGTGATAATTGCGTGAAAATTCACAAATATTATAGATTAGGGGATGAACCAGCGAAACACTCCAGGTTTTTTGATTTGAAGTTATGAGGATACAATAAAAAGTCCCGAAATTTCATTTTTTCAAGATATCCTGGTTTCGTACCATCAACTGATAAATATAATTAAAGTTTAAGTTTAATAATTTTTAACAAAGAGTTAAAATGTATAAAAAAAATAAAAAAAAATTAGAGAATGTTCCCTTAAAGGCTCCCTTGATGCTTTTAGACCCCTCTGTAACTGCAAGTATTCGTCCAAATTTAGATATTGTTTTTGATAGCCCAGATATCACACTTAATTTAGAAAATGTTAATTCTTTAAGAGAACTTGGTAAAATATTTATGATTATTCGCAAAAGACTTATTTCTGAAGGCGTCGAGATACCAAAAAGTCGAGTTAAAAAAGAAAACAATGTCAAAAAATAAAACACAAATAAACAAAAGACAAAAAGATATCGAGAAGGAAATATTGAGCGGTAAGTATCGTGATGGTTATTTAATTTACAACAGAAAGAGTACAGATGAGGCCGATTCACAGAAAAATTCTTTGGAATACCAGAAATTCGAAAATTCCAAGTTTGCAAAGAAAGAAAAATTGCCCATTGCCCCCGTTGATATAAAAGGTTTTTGTCATAACGGAATAATTTCAGAGAAACAATCTGGTTACAAACAAGATGAAGATATCAATTTCACAGAAGAGGGTTTAGTCCAATATCGAATAGACCGACCAAAATTTCAGAGACTTACTTATTTTTTGAGTAAGAAATTTTTTAAGGGTGTTATCTGTCTTTGTTGGGATCGCATCAGTAGAAATAAAGCAGATGATACTTTGATTCGTAAGTTGATTAAAAATGGATGCGATTTCCGTTTTGTTCAAGCAAAATATGAGAAAAGTAGCTCGGGTGCTCTCCATATGGACATAGATGGCATGTTTGCAGAACATTATTCTCGGGTAACAAGTGAGAAAATTAAGCTTACTACTCAAAAAATGCGAGCAGACGGGATTTGCACATATCGGGCTCCGATAGGTTATTTAAATGAAGGAAATTCAGAAAATAAGCCGGTAGATCCTGTTCGGGGTCCTTTTGTAAAGAAACTATTCGAATATTATACTACCGGTGAGTGGAGCGTTGCTGATTTGGCTCGGTGGGCTAATGAACATGGCATGACGACAGTACCAATGCGCAGAAGAAGAACAGAGGGGGAGATATTGGAAAATGAAGAAACTGATGTCGAGAGTAAGATCGAAAAAGTCACCAGACCAATTACTGCAACTCTTGTTCAAAAAATACTCAGAAATAAATTTTATACAGGAAAAACTTTAAATAGTGATGGTGTTTATATACCAAGCAAAAGTCACAAGGCCATAATTTCAGAGGAACTTTTTAATAAAGTTCAAAAAGGACTCTCGAAGAAGAATGTAAGCTTGCGTTATACAAATAAATTAGAGTTACCTTATCGTGGCGTTGCCCGTTGTTCTGAGTGTGGGCGTGCATATACACCATATGTTCAGAAGGGTATCCAGTATTATGGTTCTAGATGCATTAAAGGTTGTAAAAATTCTAAGAAAAATTTTAACGGTAATTTTCTGGAAGAAAAAATTGTGGATTTTATGTCTATGTTAAAGTTGAGAGACGAAGAAAAGAACAACTTAAATATTGTGACAAGTGAAGACGTCTCGCTATTTGAAGAAAAAAGGATTAAAAATATTGAAGAAGGAGAGGGTAGAAAGAAAAGAATAAGAGAAAAATTATCATATCTGAGAACTAATAAATTATCTTTGCTTATGACGGGAGCATATTCTCCAAAAACGTTCATGGAAGAAGAGGACAATCTTAATGCTGAGATTCTTGAAATACAAAACGAAGAGATTTCATCAGACGTTTCAATGGGGGAAGTTATTAGAGATGTCGTAATTCTTTCCGAACTCATAAAAGATGGCCTATTCTTTTACTTAAATGCAAATTTACAAGAAAAAGAGCTAATTGCTAGAACTATCTTTTCCGAACTTTTTATTTCTGATAGTAGCCTTATTTTTAAATGCAAAAACGGATTTCAATTTCTTGAAACCCGTTTTGCCTCTATTTATGGACCTACGGGGAGTCGAACCCCGACCTCATCCATGCCATGGATGCGTTCTACCGCTATACTATAGGCCCATTAGATATCTATACTAACCAAAAGATAAATTAAAATCAATATTTTTGATGTTCTGTGGTGTTTGTTCTTTTTTTGTTTGACTTTTTAATTTTTTAGGTGTATAAGACTGGCGTATTTAGAACATTAACAGAAAAAGAAGGGGGGTGTTTGAATGCAGAACAAGGAGGAGAGATTCTTCAGGGAACTCAATAAGGAACTCAATCGACTAGAAGTTCTTTGTCTGGAGATTGGGTGGGTGTTTGGGGCTAGTTCTCTCGTCAATAGTTGGCGAGGAAAGGAGGATATCCATGGTCTTAAGAGTTTTCTTCTCGCGAGGGGGCTTTGCCTTCTTGCCACCGACGAGGGCATACGCTTCCTTTTTGATAATTTCAAGGAAGAGTAGTCTTTGTTTTTTTAAACCCGGCATTTTGTCGGGTTTTCTTTATTGTGTTTTTTTGCTCTATGATTTATGGGTCTGCACACATAGTTCAGCGATAGAGTGTTCCGTTCGCTTAGGAAAGGTCGAAGGTTCGATCCATTCTGTGTGTATATCAAGTCACCAATAATTGCTCAGTCTGTCTTTTGGCAATTTGACTAAAAAATAACGTTTTGTTAGTATATCCGCTATGTTAATGATTAGATTACAACGAGTTGGGAAAAAGCACGATCCTTCGTTTAGGATAGTTGTTACCGACTCCAAAAACAGCACTAAGAGTGGAAGGTTTACTGAGGTCTTGGGTCATTATGATGCAAGGGGGGGGAGGCCACAATTAAAGAAAGAAAGAATAAGTCATTGGCTGTCTGTTGGTGCTAAGGCTAGTGGAACTGTTCACAATATATTGGTAAAAAATAAATTAGTGAATGATAAGAAAGTGAACGTTTTACCCAAGAAGAAGGTTGGGGCTGCAAAACCAGAAACAGCAGAAGCACCAAAAGCATAATTTGTTTCCTTAAAGTATAAAATTCTGAATTAAATTTATAAAAAAACAAACCATTAAAATTATGGTTTGTTTTTTATATTTGCTTTATGTGTGCCTAATGTGATATAAATACTACCAAGCAGTACGAGGTCGAATGACTGCAATTTTACAAGAGAAAATGAATTGAAAATGGAAAAAGATCAGGAATTTCTAGAAGCAGTTGTAAGAGCTTTGGTAGACAATCCGAATGACATCAAAGTAAATAGGACCGTCGATGAGATGGGAGTCCTTCTTTCTTTGGATGTTAATCCTGCCGATATGGGCAAGATAATCGGCCGAAGCGGAAATACAGCGAAGGCGATCCGAACCCTTCTTCGCGTTGTGGGAATGAAGCACAATGCTAGAGTTAATCTCAAGATTAACGAACCGGAGGGAAGCACAAGGATGAGCCACGAATCATCAGCCTCAAAGACGGTTGATGAGGCCATGCAGGATCTCAAACTTTAATTTTGTTTGAAATTAAAACAACCCCAAACTGAAAGGTGAGGGGTTGTTTTTTTTATAAAATGCAATAGAATCTTTTGCGGTAGAGTACTTTTTCAAAGGAGGAAGAATTTGGAACTTGTTATAACTTTCGGTCTAGTAAGTATCATTGTTTCTTTGTGGTCAATTGAAAGTATCTTGAGGCAAATTAGGGACAAGATGAAATAGCTGCGTTGGTTGTTGATTGGCTCGCAAATCGCGGGCCTTTTGTTTTAAAAATTATTTTATTGTAAATTGATTAAAAATTGTAAAATTATAAATTGAAAATTATTTCATAAATTTTAAGTCTTAATTTGCCTGAAATAATTTCATTCAGGATGGAATCATGAATCATTATTTTGCTCTTGCCATTTTATAAGATTAGTGTAATATGGTCTTACTATGGTAGTTAGAATGAGACATACGCGGGCACATACCGCGAATAGAAGATCGCACCACGCACTAAAAAGTGCAGCCATTTATAGCTGTCCCAAGTGTTCGGCTTTTGCCAAGAGACATGAAGTCTGTCCTGCTTGTGGATATTATAAAGGTAACGAGAAGATAAATACAATGGTGAAGATCGAGAAGAAGAATAAAAAAGAAGCAAAGAGATCTTAAGTTTAAGATTGCTTGCTTCGTCGATTTTTGTCGATTAGTTTTTGTTATTTTGAAATAATCATATGGCCAATAGGCATTTAGCAAGAAGCATCGTTTTACAAACCCTTTTTGAGTGGGACTTTAATGGCCGTGATAATTCAAAGTTGAGAAACATTCTTCATGAAAATATAGGGGAATTCGGTCCTGGGTTGACCGATTTTTCTTTTTTGGAATCACTACTTGAGAGTGTGATAAATAAATTGGATGTAATAGATCCAATTATATCAAAAGCTGCCCCAGAGTGGCCGTTGGATAGAATATCTGTTGTTGATAGAAATGTTCTCAGGATAGGTATATATGAACTTTTATTTATGGAAAAAACTGAAGTTCCCGCGAAGGTTGCAATAAATGAGGCTATTGAATTAGCAAAAACTTTTGGGGGAGAAAATAGCGGTAAATTTATCAATGGTGTTATGGGGACGATATACAAAGAGATGGGGGAGCCAGGAAAGGATGAGGTTACAAAAATAAAAAAGACACAAGAGCCTATTGACCCCAAAGATCTTCCGGTTGAAAAATTGGGGGGAATGGTTGTTTATCATAAAAATGAAAATGGAGATATTCATTTTGCCATGGTGCATGACATTTTTGGTTATTGGACCCTTTCTAAGGGAAGGATAGAGGATGGTGAAAGGGAGGCCGAAGCAGCCTCCAGGGAGGTTATGGAAGAGATTGGAATATTGGCCGAGCCGATAAAAAAATTAGGCACAAATGAATATATAGCCTCTGATCCCAAAAAAGGTAAGATACTTAAAAAGGTTTCTTATTTTCTTGGAAAAACTGAGGATATCTTAGAATTAAAATTAAAAGATACTGGTGGATTGGATGATGCTAGGTGGTTTGAGATATCGGAAATATTACATCTTAGGATGTACGATGATATTGTTCCACTTATTACTGAAGCAATAAAAACAATTTCACAATAATTATTTTTTTTAAAAATGAGCGTACCTGATTTTTCTATAATCGAACAAAAAATAGGGGTAACTTTTAAAGATAAGGATCTTCTTCGTCAGGCTTTTACGCATCGATCTTATATAAACGAAAGTAGGTTTTCTTTGGGTTCACACAACGAAAGATTGGAATTTTTGGGTGATGCTGTTTTAGAACTAGTTGTCACCGAATTTTTATATAAGGAATACAAGGACAAGCAAGAGGGAGAGCTAACTAGTCTAAGGGCATCTCTCGTAAATACCGTAACTTTATCTAAAAATGCAGCAGACTTGGGTATGAATGAATTTCTTCTTTTATCTAAAGGGGAATCGAAAGATATCGGCAGGGCAAGACAAGTAATTTTAGCAAATACCTTTGAGGCTTTAATTGGGGCGATATACCTGGATAGTGGTTATGGGCAGGCAAAAGAATTTATTTCTCATAATCTTTTCCCAATGATAGACAACATAATCGAAAAAACTCTCTGGAAGGATCCTAAGAGTCTTTTTCAAGAAAAGGCTCAGGAAGAAATGAGCATAACTCCAGTCTATAAAACTCTGAGTGAAAGTGGACCTGATCACAATAAAGTTTTTACTGTTGGTCTTTACGTTGGAGAAGAGTTATTTTCTGAGGGTCGAGGTCATTCAAAGCAGGAAGCACAAGAAGATGCCGCTAGCAATGCTCTCAAGAAAAAAGATTGGTAATTAGATAGTTGATTTTTTTATTATTTTGAGTAGGATGTTTATATATTGACTAAATTAGCAAAACGTTATAACTTGAAAATATGGCCAAACAGCATAAATTAACTTTTAATCCAAAGAAGGTTACAAAAGATCTTTTGGGAGCACTACCTGTTAGAGCACGAGATATAATAAAAAAGAGATACGGTCTTGATTTGGGGAGTCGAGGTATGACACTTGAGGCCATTGGGGAAAGTTATGGCATAACGAGAGAGCGTGTAAGACAGATAGAAAATTTTGCTTTAAATTCAATTAGAAAATCAAACGTTTATTCAGAAAATCTGGCTACTTTTGAGGAACTTAAAAAACACCTCGATGAATACGGAGGAATAGTTCATGAAAGTAATTTCCTGAGTCATCTTACAGGTGACCGAGAACTTCAGAATCATATAAGTTTTTATTTGGAACTTGGAAATGATTTTATAAAAATAAAAGAAGATGATGAATTTTCTCACAGATGGACTATTAACGCTCAATTAGCTGAAAAGGTTCAAAATTCTCTCAAAAAACTTTATCAAAGTCTTTCTGAAGACGATCTTATCTCCGAGAGCGAGATGATTATGAAGTTTTTAGACCATCTTGGAGACACTGTGAGAGATCTGAGAAGTGAGGAACTCGCAAAGAGATGGATTTACGTATCTAAGAAGATAGGAAAGAATGCGTTAGGAGAATGGGGTGTTTCTAATTCTCCAAACGTTAGAGTTCGTGGTATAAGAGATCTTGCTTATTTAGTTTTAAGAAAACATGGCTCCCCTATGCATTTTAGGGAGGTGGCAAAGGCGATAAAACAAACATTCGGAAAAAGTGCAAATGAGGCTACGTGTCACAACGAATTAATTAAAGATAAAAGATTTGTTCTTGTTGGAAGAGGTTTGTACGCTCTAACCAAGTGGGGCTACAGTCAAGGGACAGTTCGTGATATAATAAAACTTGTAATAGAAGAAAAGGGTCCGCAAACAAAAGAGGATATATTAAAAAAGGTTTTGCGGGAAAGATATATAAAAGAAAATACCGTTTTGGTCAATCTTCAAAATAAGAAATATTTTAAAAAAGACAAAAACGGAAAATACTTGATAATATGATTTTGGATATTTATCGTGCAGGATTTCAATCTCTTTTCGGGGTTTTTTTGAGTTTAATCCCTTTTGTTTTGCCTGTAATTTTAATCGTTACTTCTTGGCGTTTGTGGCGTTACTACATCGTTAGGGATTTTATTTCAAAGATAGACTGGGTCTTTCTTGAGGTTAAATTGCCGAAAGACCACCAAAAAACACCTCAGGCCATGGAGGTTGTTCTTGGTTCTTTTTATAATTTTCCGACCCCCCCGACTTTTTATGATTATTGGTGGACGGGAAAAGTTCCTGTGTGGTTTTCTTTAGAAATAGTATCTATTGAGGGTCATGTACATTTTTTTATAAGAACACCAAAGGGGCAAAGAAATTCTATTGAAAACCATATATATTCACAATATCCGGAAGCGGAATTGCATCAGGTGCCAGATTATGTAGGGGCTGTTAATTACGATGCGCCTAATTCCGATTGGGCTTTATTTGGAATGGAACATGTTTTGGTAAGGGCAGATGCTTATCCGATAAAAACTTATGTAGATTACGGTCTTGATCGTGAACTGGTTAAGGAGGAACAAAAGGTTGACCCTCTAACATCTACTATAGAATTTTTGGGTTCTGTGGGTTCAGGTGAACATGTTTGGATACAAATAATGATTATGGCTGCACAACCAAGATTCCATAAAAATGGAACATGGTTTGGAAAAGAAGATTGGAAGGGTAACGCAAAAAGTGTTATTGATAAAATATTAAAAAGAGGAATACCGGGTGTTTCTCCAATAACTCCAGTATCATTGACTGCTGGCGAAAGAGAGGTTGTTGAGTCTGTTGAAAGAAATATCTCTAAGATTGGGTTCGATTGTGGCATAAGAACGATTTATTTGGCAAACACAAAGAGGACAAAATTTAATGCTGGCAACATAACTTCTCTATTTGCTTCTTTTAGACAATATGGTTCAACTAATTTGAATAGTTTTAAGCCCGTTAGTATAACGGGTCTTGTTTGGTGGAAGGAACTTCTTTGCCCACCCAAGTTCCCTATAAAACTTCCTTTCATAGGAAGTGAATTAGCAAGGAAAAAGTCTCAGATATTTAGGTCCTATGTAAATCGGGGTTATTTTTATAGGCCATTTCTTAATAATAATCCGATAACTCTTAATACCGAAGAACTGGCTACGATTTATCACTTCCCGGGTGCGGTTGCAGTAACTCCAACATTTGGAAGAATTGAGTCTAAGAGATCTGAGGCACCTGTTAACCTCCCTGTTTAGTTACAAAAAATTGTTATCTCAAAAAGAAAAGCGCTTTGTCGTGAAAAATAATGAAAATTACGAAAGTAATAAATCTGTTTCTGTTTGGCGTAAAGCGGGCAATTTTTTCATTTTTAATCTATCAAATTTAAAGGAAAATTTTATAATTTTTCTTCCTGTATTACTGTTTTTTGTTGTTTTCTTTTTTTATTATTTATTCTTTCCACCTACAAAATTTCCTCTCAACAAAATTCTTGAAATAAATTCTGGAATGACTATAAAAGAAGCCAGTATCTACTTAAGAGAAAATTATGTCATAAGATCTCCTCTTTTGTTTAGGTTTTTAGTTGTTTGGTCTCGTGGCAACAAGGGCGTGGTGGCAGGGAGATATGTTTTTGATTTACCACCTAGTATTTTTGATGTTGTTTCGAAAATGACTAATACGGAATTTGGGATGAATGTTGTGAAGGTTACGATACCAGAAGGATTGACCAATAGGGGAGTTGCTAAAATATTAGCAAAAGAATTTTTAAATTTTGATAGCAGTAAATTTTTGTTATTAGCGGAAAATAGAGAAGGGTATCTATTTCCGGATACTTATTTTTTTGATAAAGAAATAACACCAGAACGAGTCTTAGAAGCAATGAATTCTAATTTTTATAAAAGGATTGAAGAGATAAATTCAGACATTTTGTCCTCAGGGAAAGAGTTAAGTGAAATAATCACAATGGCTTCTATCTTAGAGGGGGAGGCGAGAACAGAAAAGACAAGGAAGATTATATCGGATATTTTGTGGAGAAGAATAGATGTGGGAATGCCTCTTCAAGTAGATGTTTCGTTTGTTTATTTAATGGGAAAAGGGAGTGCAGAGGTATCTTTGAGAGATATAGATGTTGATTCTCCTTATAATACTTATAAATATAAGGGTTTACCACCCGCTCCTATATCTAATCCTGGCTTAGATTCTATTCTGGCAGCTATTTACCCGACCCCGAATAAGTATTGGTTTTTTCTATCTGATAAAGGGGGGAACATGCACTATGCCGTTACTTTTGAAGAACATAAGGAAAATAAGTTTAAATACTTGAGATAATCCGCCTAGGGCGGATTTTTTTTATTGTGCAAATGAAGTATAATTATTTTATTAATATGTAATGGATTAAAAAGATGAGAATAGCAATAAATGGTTTTGGAAGAATAGGTAGGCAGTTTTTTAAGATAGCCTCTGAAAATCCTGAGATGGAAATAGTGGCCATTAATGATCTTGGTGAGTTAGATAATCTAGCATATCTTCTCGAGTTTGATTCTGTGTATCGAGGATATAATAAAAAGATTGAAATCAATGGAGGTAATCTTGTTATTGAGGGTAAAATTATAAAATTTATTCAGGAACCTGAACCGACTAAGCTTCCGTGGAAAGATTTGAATATTGATATCGTTGTCGAGTGTACAGGTAGGTTTACTTCGGCAGACAAGGCTCAAGTACATCTGGATGCGGGAGCAAAAAGAGTTGTAATCTCAGCTCCGGCAAAAGATGATACAACACCTATGTGTACCCCAAATGTGAATGTAAGTTCATTGTCTGAATCAAAGATAACATCAAATGCTTCTTGTACAACGAATGCTATAATGCCGATAGCGGTGATATTGAGTAAAAAACCAGGCATAAAATATTCCGTGGTTAATACTGTGCACGGGTATACTGCAGAGCAAAGTCTTGTTGACGGACCGATGCCAAAGCTTCACAAAGACATGAGAAGGGGAAGAGCAGCCGCCCAAAATATAGTACCCACAACTTCTGGTGCAGCTTCGGCTGTCGGAAAAGCGCTTCCTTCGTTCGTGGGGAAGTTTGACGGAATGGCACTCAGAGTGCCGGTGCCCGCAGGATCAATTTTAGATTTTACTTTTATTGCAGAGGATAAAACATCGGTCGAAGAAATAAATCACATATTAAAAGATGCTTCGGAAAAACCCGAGTGGCAGGGGATATTTACAGTTACGGAAAAGCCGATAGTGTCTTCTGATATTCTTCAGAATCCTCATGGATCCGTTGCTGATCTTAATCTCACAAGGGTTGTAGGAGGAGAATTGGTGAAGGTGATGGCGTGGTATGATAATGAGTGGGGTTACGCGAATATGCTTGTGAAGCATGTAGAGGCATTAAAAGATTTATTGTAATTTTTTTTCGTCATTGCCGGCAGGCAGGCCTATCGGTAGGCAGGTCTAATCTTTAAACAATTTCTAAATCATAAATCCCAATAAAACCCCGTTCGTTAGGACGAGGGGATGGTGGCATATCCGCGTAAACAAGGAGGGTGAGAGAAGGGAAATAAATAAAAATTCTGCGTATCTATTTTTGACAAAAATGGCTTGAAAATGTAGTCTTTTTGGGTAAATGGGACTTTTAAAAATAAATAAAAAAAGGAGGCAGTTTAATGTTTGACTGTTCTGGTATCTATAATCTCCGTATCACCTTGCCTTCACCTCAGAAAAAGAAGAAATTGACGAGGTCACAATACAAGATGAGGCTCGGGAGAAAGTATGACATTGTTTCGAGGCCCGTATTTTACCCCAAACGTTCAAATCGTAATTCGTGAAGAGCTTTAGCAGGATGAAGATCATTCTGGGGTCCCAATCTCTTGCCCGAAAGAAAATTTTGGAGTCGATGGGATATCAATTTGAAGTAATGCCGGCAAATATCGACGAGAAAGCGATCCGCCTTGAAGATCCTGTAGAATTGACGCGGGTCCTTGCGAATGCAAAAGCCGATGCACTTCTTTCGCGGGTCGGAAAAAATGCGATACTTATCACCTCCGATCAGGTCGTGGTTTGCAACGGAACAATTCTCGAAAAACCCACAAGTGCCGAAGAGGCGAAGCGATTTATTTTGCTTCACAACAAATATCCTGCGGAAACGGTAACTTCTGTGGTCGTCGTAAACACTTCCACCAAAAAGCGTTTTACGGGAACCGATATAGCTAAGATATGGTTTGGTAATATTTCGGAAGGTGTGATCGATGATTACATCGCAAGTGGTGATCCGTTTCTTCATTCCGGTGGATTCGATCACGAGCACCCGCTTATTCTGCCATATGTCTTGAGGATCGAAGGTGAGCCAGAAAGTATTTCCGGTTTGCCTGTGGGTTTGACTGAGGGAATGATCAAACTCTCTTTTGCAGAATATTGTGAAAATTTAAAAAACATTGTCGATGATGACGATAACTGCGGTTTGCTGAGGACGAAAAAATAAACCTTATAACCGTACGCAAAAGCGTGCGGTTTTTTATTTATTGAATCTTTTCTCCAAAACCTTCCAATTTAAATTGGATAAGAATGCTTCAATGTAATTTTTTCTTTGAGACGGAATATAATCCAAAAGAAAAGCATGCTCCCAAATATCGAGTGCCAGTATTATTTTTGTTCCAGTGAGATGTCCGACATCGTGATCTCCAATCCATATGTTAAATAATTTACCTGTTTCTGTGTCCTTGCAAAGAAGCGCCCATCCGACACCCCTTTGGATAGCGGTGTTTTTAAAATCTGACAACCATGAATCACAGCATCCAAATTCGTTTGAAAGCGCATTTTTGAGGGCGCCTTCCATTATAATACCATCACCACCAAGTTCTTTAAAATAATATTCGTGGAGTCTCATTCCGTTCCATTCAAAACCAAGACGTCTTTTTAGCTCAGCTAACATATAAGAGTCGCCATTTTCTTCGTTTCTTAACTCGCTTATTTTTTCCAGGAGACTATTTGTATTCTTTACATATCCGGAGTAAAGCTTTAAGTGTTCAGAAATTTGTTTTTCAGAAAGTCCTTTTAAATTTCTTAATTCAAATATTTTTTCAGTGTACATTTGTCTTTTTAAGTAAAAATTTTCTTAACGGGGTTTATTTACTTGGAAAGCATTTTTTACATGCATCCTGTGCTTGGCCTGCCGGAACATAAGAACAGCTAGGGACCATTTGGAATTGAGAGCAGTCTATCTGAGGAGCTCCGCCACTTGAAGGTATACTGCCTTGCCCGTCTGTATGACTTGTGGGGACGTCAATCGGCGGCAGATTGGCGGGAGCTTCGGTTGGGATGTTTGTTGGATTGGATGGAATGGATATCGTTGGGGTTATATTTGCGAGAGATGGCATCGATATGTTTATTTTATTTTTATCTATTGTGGGCGAGATCACATTTAGTTTGGTGTTAAATCCGCCAATCTTAGGGACTTCCATTTTTGGTATTTCGAGATTGAGCGCGGTTATTTCTATGGCCGGGAGTGAAGATAGAGAGAAATTAAAACCCTCGGTATCTATCTCCAAAGAATCAAGTGTCTCGTCTTTTTGTATACCGAGAATATTTTCTCTGGCTGATTCAACGGATATGGGCTTATCTTGTGATTTGAGATAGACCGCACCTCCACCGATGGCAAGAACCGCAATTACTAGAAGAATAATAAGGGGGGCGATTCCGCGATTAGTTCTAAGTTTTTTCATATTATCAAGTTATAAAGTTAAAAATAAAATAATGTTATAGTTCCGGGGGGATGTCGTTCGGATTGTTGGTTATATAGAATACATCAAGTATCGCTGCTCCGGAGGTTGTTTTTTCTTTTTCGACTTTAAGTATATTACTTCCTCCATTTATTTTGTATGCTCCGGCTATCTTGTGCCAACCAAATGATCCAATCTTCGCATCTATTTTATTTTTATTCATTGTCACTTCCGGTGCAGTGATCACTTTGTTGCCGTTAATGTAATATGTGACTCGTCTTACTCCGGCCGGCTGGAAATTATCCACATAGTCTCTTACCCAAATATCATAGTTTGCGGATATTGGTGCTTCGAATCTGTATTGAAGATACTCTCCACCCCTTGATAGATACCAAACACCCGTTCCGAAGAAGGGGGGTCTCCAGCTCGGATTCGTCTCTTCTCTTGAGTGCCAACTTTCTGTTTTGGGAAGAAGTTTCGTAGACATTTCGTCTTCAGCTTCTATTTTTATTCCTTTTCCAAAAAGAGTGGCTTTTGATTGAAGGTCGGCTAACTCTTTGGCCAATTTTATCAAGGCGGTAGCTTCTTCTTTTATACCGCTTTGTTCAACTTTGGTAAGAAAATCTTGGCTCGGTTTTACGATTCCCGGGTTGGCACAAGCGGAAAGGGAAACATCCAGTCTAGATAGAAGAATATTCGATCTTTTTGTTATTTCTTCAAGTTTCGGTTTTAGGGCGTTTATTGCGAGACATTTTTCGTCATTCTTTCCGAAACAGTTGTTTTGGGTGTCGGAAACTTTTTTAATTCCCGCGGTTACTTCCATTCTTGCGGAGTTGATCTGGGGCACTATTGCCTTACAGATTGCTTTTTCGCTCAAAGTTACGGCAATCTCGCTTTGTAATTCTTTTCCTTTTAGTCGAAGTTCATTACCTTCCTCCTTTAGTATATTCCAGCTAATTGATATTTTTTCAAAAGCTTCCCCTGTTGGGTTCTTGCAGAAATTTTCTATTTCAGTGATCTTTTCTGAGAAGGAAGAAGAGTCTTTGGAAAATTCTTTGAATTTTGGCGAAGCCTGATTTATGATATCGCAATCGTCGGTGTTCTTTCCTTCGCATTTTTTGAAATTATTTTCGAGTATCTGGAGGTCGTTTTTGATTATTTCGGTTCTGGCGGCTTCCATTTGTGGAATTATTTGTGAACACGCTTTGGCCGCAGAATCGGCGATAACTCTTGTTTTTTCGGCGTTCAGGGAGTCGCCGTATGTTTTAAGATCCTCGCCGTCGTTTTGGATCTTTCTCATAAGAGCGACCATGCTCGCTTTGTCCGTCATATTCGTATCCGCACACATTTTTTCGGCCATATCCATTTCTGATCTTATGTCAGATATTTTGTTCTTTAACGTCTCGAATCTGTCTCCGAATTCGGCGATACTTGAACACTCATCGGAAAAAACACCTTCGCATTTTTTTTGTATATTGTTCAATTTGGCGAGATTGCTTTCCATTTGGCCTTTTGCTTTTCCGAATTCAGCTTTGGCTATATTGCATGCTTTTGTCATGGATTGTTCGGCGGCTTTTTCGCTTTCAACCCTCGCTGCTTCCCATTTTGTCTTGAAATCGTTGACCGCCTGCTGGAAAGATATTTCATCTCCAGCCTCCATGGCGACTTCAAGTTTTGATTCCAAGTTTTTTCTATCCTGTGCTATCTCTGACTTTATCTGACTAACAGACTTTAAAGAAGGGTCATCTTTTCTTGCGTCTTCGATGTCTTTGTCTGCCTCATCCAGTTTTTTTAGTCCCTCATCTAAGTTTTTATCGAGTATTTTGAAGACAACTTCTTTCCTGAGCCTGAACGCTTCTTTTTTATACTGGTCGTATTCCTCAAGACCTTTTTGAGAGGCATCGTTTATTTTTTGATCCATTCCCTCGAACATCTTTCCGAGTCCTTCAATTTCCGCAACTTCTTTATCTTTGATCTCGTTTATTCTGGATTGGATCTTTTGGGTTATTTCCTGTTTTTTGGCTTCTATGATTGGTTTGAGATAATTTTCAACTTGTGTCCTGACCGCTGTAATATCGGCTGGGCTTGGTTCTCGGTCAAATTTTATATTATTTTTAACATAGAAATGCGCCTCTTTTTCTATTTCCGGTTGTATTTTGGCTTTTTCTTCTTCCACTAAAGGTAACACCATCGCCTCGATCTTTGTTTTTATTTCATTGCCTTTTGCTTTCATTTTATTTTCAAATTCGGTCATGAAGGCACCGATCCCGTTCTGATCAAGATCTTGACCCATGGTGGTGAATGACATAACAGTGTCCTCGGCCTCGGAAAGTACTTTTGTGGAACATACAGTGTTTATTTTTGTTTTTCCGTCCTCGATCATTTTGTCGATATTGGGCAGAGGTAGCGTAATGCCCAAAACATCTTTGGCTTTTTGCATTGCCGGCAACATGTTTTCTTTAAGAGCATTCATTGCACCGAAGAATTGCCCTGTCTTCCATTTGGTCATCGCACAGTATATCGGAATAAGTTCTGCATCTGTTAAATATTTTTTCGCTTCATCCGGAACTCTTTGGGGTTGTTCGAATTGTGGTTTTTGTGGTTCGTGTTTTTGAAAAGCTTCCGGCGGTGCACCGAACTCTCTTTTAAACTGAGCCCTCATTCCCGCAGATTCTTCTGCGGCTCTATCTTCGGCCGTTTTACTTGCCTCTGATTTTGCTTGGTTTTGCGCTACTTCCATGTCGGGCGCCGATGGCCCGTTTGGTGCGGTTGCTGTCTCTTGAGCAAACGACACAACTCCCCAAAAAGTGCACATGATAATGAGCATGATGGGGAAAAAGTTTTTTATGTTCCTTCGCATTTTTTTATTATCTTTTAATTCTTAATTATTTAAATAATAGCATAAAAAAACTTCACTTGCTCGGATATTTTTTAGTGTTTACAAAATTTAAAAGAAAGATGTTTTTTATTGTGCCATTGGAGGCCTGCCCGTTTTTTGGTTGAGGATTCGATCACGAATATTTTTGTTACACAAAAATTTCTCGATCTACGCCTCAGCGACCGTGCGCCACTTCGCTTTGCTACGTCGGCGACGGTACCCGCTTCCGGTTTTCTCGCCCCTCCGACGCCTACAAAACAAAATCACCGAATGTTTTCACATTCGGTCCATTTGTTTTTGTGCCGCGGGAGGGACTCGAACATTACATATTCGGTACGGGTTTCGTATTCCGCCTTCGCATTGCTCGGCGTAATATACTCAACCCCTTCTCGTCCCCCTCGCAAGCAAAGAAGTTTGCTTGCTCCGCGTATACAAAAATCGCTTTTCAGCGATTTGTTGTGCCGCGGGAGGGACTCGAACCCTCATGAGGTTGCCCTCGATAGATTTTGAGTCTATTGCGTCTGCCATTCCGCCACCGCGGCAAAATATTACTATAATGATTTCAAATACTCTTTTCCAGACCCTGATTTAAGAAACTTTTCTCTTTTTCTTGCTTCCACTCGCAATTTGAATTCTTCTACGTGAATCAAATTGTATGGAAGATAAGGTTTGGTGGTCCTCTCTTTGCCTGTATTGTGTTGATTAAATCGTTTTTCTATATGATTTGTCAATCCGACGTAAATATACTTTCTCTTAATGCTTTTTATTGCGTAAACATAAAACATATCGAGTCTATTGCGCCTGCCTGCCGGCAGGCAGGTCTGCCATTCCGCCACCGCGACAATTTTTAATTTTATTATGTAAATATACAGTAAAAAAAGTTTTTTTGCAAAAGATATTTTTGGTGTTAGAATCTATCTATAATCAATTAAAATTACAAAAATTCTCATGGAACCAATCGAAAGCAAGAATAGTATAAGTAACTCTATCTTCTGGATAGAGGTTGGAAAGATAAAGCCAAATCCGTTTCAGCCCAGGAAAGAATTTGAAGACAGGTCACTGAGGGAACTTTCCGATTCTATTAAGCAGTACGGTATTCTTCAGCCACTTGTGGCTACGAGAAAAGAGATAGAAACACCCGATGGTGGTTTGTCTGTTGAGTATGAATTAATTTCTGGAGAAAGAAGACTGCGTGCATCAAAACTCGCTGGTCTTTTGCAGGTACCAGTGGTTATACGGACCGGAGATCAGTCAGATGCTTTAAAATTTGAACTCGCAATAATCGAGAACTTGCAAAGGGAAGATCTTAATTTAATAGATAGAGCTAAGGCCTTTCAGCAACTTGCTGAAAAGTTTAATTATAAACACATTGAGATAGCCGCCAAGATAGGAAAAAGTCGCGAGTATGTGTCTAATAGTATAAGAATATTAGCTCTGCCTCCAGATATACAAGAGGGAATTCTTGGGAGCAAGATAACCGAAGGGCACTGTCGACCGCTTCTTATGCTTGGTGATAGACCGGAAGAGCAGATGACTCTTTATAAGGAGATAATTTATAAGAAATTAACGGTTAGAGAGGCCGAATCTATCTCAAGACACATTGCTTCAGATAAGGTTAGAAAAAAGGAATATATTGTAGATCCTGATATTTTAGATATGGAAAGCAAACTAACAGAAAAGCTTGGAACAAGGGTGCATATTGAGAGGAGGGACTTTGGTGGTAAAATAACGATAGATTTTTTCTCAAAAGATGATCTAAGAACACTCCTTGATATGGTGTCCAAGGGAAAGCTTTCGATACCCGTTGGTGGGGTGATGATTAATCCTTTGTTAGACCAAAATATAAAAATAGCAGATGTTAATAATCCAGAGCAAAATCAGGTTGTATTGGAAGAAGCAATTGATGATAGTACCCCTGAGGATTGTACAGATTCCGACCTTTACGCTGTAAGTAACTTTTCGGTTTAAAAAATTATTTTTTAGTGTTTTTGGGTTCACTTTTGCATAAAGCAATCCTTATTCTTTTTTTTGCTTCAGAAGTTTTGGCATATTCAAACCATTTTTGACTTGGCTTGCTATTTTCTTTTGTGAGTATTTCAACAATATCACTATTTTTGAGTGTGGTATCAAAAGCAGAAAATTTTCCGTTTATCTTAGCACCAAAAGCATGGTTTCCAATATCTGTATGAATCATGTAGGCAAAATCTATCGGGCCAGATCCTTCAGGGAGCTCAACAACATCGCCCTTTGGTGTAAAAACAAAGATTTGGTTTTTGAAGAAATCAGTTTTTAGGTTTTCCATAAAATTTCCTGATTCATGAATATTCTTTTGCCATTCAATAAGTTGGTCTATCCAGCGTATTCTTTTGTCGGCTTTATTTATATTTCCACCACTCTTTGGTTTGCCCTGTTCGTCATACAAAAGGTGTGAGGCGATACCAAACTCAGCTTCTTCGTGCATTACTTCACTTCTTATCTGTATTTCAACGATACCACCATCTCCGGTAAAAATAACAGTGTGAATACTTTGATATCCGTTTGGTTTGGGAACGGCAATATAATCTTTTAGTTTTTCTGGGAGAGGTCTCCATGTGCTATGAACAATACCGAGAACACGATAACAATCTTCTGTTGAAGGAACGATTACACGCAGAGCAAGAATGTCATATATTTTATCTATGTCCATATTATATCGTTCTAGTTTTTTAAAAAGACTATAGATGTGCTTTACTCTGAAATCTGTTTTAAATTTAACAATTCCAGATTTTACAAGTCTTTTTGCAAGATCCCTGCTTATTTTTTCAAGTCTCTTGGAGAATTCTTTTGCTTTTGTCTGTCTAAGTTTTAATGTTTGCTTATATTCTTCGGGCTGTATATAAGGGAAAGCGTCATCCTCAAGTTTTCCTTTTATTTGTCCCATCCCAAGTCTATTAGCAATTGGAGCATATATTTCAAGGGTTTCAACAGCAATTCTTTTTGCTTTGTCTGGACGAACTTGAAATAAATTTTCTAAAGTATCTGCATTGTTTAATCTATCAGCAAGTTTTATTAAAAGAACTCGAACATCTTTGGCTGTTGCTATAAAAAGCTTTCTTAAGCTTTCGGCATGTCTCTCTAGGCCGTGGTATTTTATTTTTCCTAGTTTTGTTACGCCTTCTATCATAAAAAGGATGTCTTCGCCGAAATTTTTTAGTATGGTTTCTCTTGCCGTATCAGTATCCTCAAGAACATCATGAAGAAGTCCTGCTGCTACGGTTTGAGCATCAGCTTTTATATTTGCTAAATTTTTTGCCGTACTAACAAGATGAACTAAATAAGGCTCTCCAGAAAGTCTTTTGTGTGTTTTATGTGCCTCTTTTGCGAAATCGTAAGATTTTTGAATTAAAGCCTCATCCTCTTTTGTGGGTCTTGTCATTAATGTCAAAATTTCTTGTACATCTTTTGAGCAATCGATACATATGTTATTTTCCGTATTTTTTTCTGCTACCATATGATTATTATAATACTTTTATTGATGAATGGTGACAAGAGGGAGTAAGACGATTTATGATTCACGATTCATTGTCTATGAATAAAAATTAAACACATTTTTAAGAGATATCCTAAATCATGAATCTTTTTTGTTTTACTTTTTGCGTTTTTCTGTTAGGATGAATGGCGGTTCAGGACTTTGATAAAATCATAAATGGAGGTGGTTATGATGTGGTTTTTGGTGGTGTTGCTTGCTCTCATTCTTGTTGGTGTCATCTGTTGGTGTCATCACTTTATTCCGTTTCGGTTGGCAAAAGAGTAAAGAAATTGAAAAAGGAAATAATGAGGAATCAAAAAAGCCACTCACAAAAGAGGATATGTTCATATCATTTCTTAAATATCTTTTTCATCAGCAATTCATGCGAGCATGTCTGACTTCGATGAAGCCTGTTTTCTTTAATTTCTTCGTTGAAGAGTCTCCGTCCGGTCCGCTTTTCGTTTATACGCTCAACAAGAAAAGAGGTTCGGTCAATATTCGCGAGGCAATGAAATTGGTGAGGTTTAATGAGGATGGCGACATTGTTTATGGGCCACAGATTGTTGATCTGGTAATAAAAGAAATTTCCAGCGGATCAGATAATGGCTCGGATGTCTCCGAGGAAGCAAAATAGGGAGGTAATCCATGAAAAAGGTTCTTGGTCTCTCGCTTGTTCTTTTCTTTTTGTTCTCGCTTTTGCCAGCAAATGCCGGCCCGGCGTATGAGAGACTGAAAGAAAAAAATATTGTCGTTGCCACAATTCACGTGCTCAATGAATATTTCTACGAAGAATTTCGTGCCAAACTACTAGCGGGAATTGAATTGATGAAAGGAAAAACATCCGACGATCCGATTTCTTCTGATGAATACGGAAAGAAGGATAGTCGTTATTGTTTGGGATACCAGTGTTCTACGCAGGGCGAATCCGGAAAAATGTATTATTATTTCTGGGTTACGCGTGCCGATAAAATTTTTTCCAACGATTCCTTCCGTCAAACAATCAGGAAGTATCCGGGAAGGTATATTGAAAAGTTGATTTATCTGTTCAGGGGTTTGTCTTATGGCGAGCTTGAAAAAGTGTGTCCGGTGGCTTTTAAGGACCTCGCGTTAAAAGGGTTTACAGGAAGGGAGAATTATTTCTTGGCTCGTTATTTGTTTGAAATCAGCATCTGTGGTAATTATGATCAAATCATCAAACAATTTGAGAGCGGGATTAACTCATCGCAAAGATAATTTGTTAAGTTTAAAAAGCGGGATATTCCCCGCTTTTTTCGTTCTATTTTTTTATTCACTATAGTATTATTCCAATTGGAATAATACTATAGTGAATAAAAAATTGGATTCCGGGTCAAGCTCGGAATGACATACAAACTCAAACACTGGATAGCTTTGCTTTTCTCGCAATGACGGGAAGCATCTCTCTCTTGTCATCCCGGACCCCGATCCGGGATCCATGTTTTTTCACAGCCATGGATTCCCGATCAGGTCGGGAATGACCCCAGTAGCAGAGCATAGCTCGCTACGGGGCAGGCAAAAAAGAGTTGAAAATTCGTAATTACTAATTCGTAATTTTAGGACGATGGTTCTCGCAAACCTTATTTGAGCACCTCTCTGGGATCGTCTTTGTGCCTTCCATCATCAAGCTTCCGCATTTATCGCAGACTCGGCCAGTCGGCTTCGCTTTGATTGCAAATTTGCATTTAGGATAATTTGTACAACTGTAAAATACTCCAAATCTTCCGCGCCTTTCCGCAAGTTCGCCGTTCTTGCACTCGGGGCATTTTACACCTGTCGTATTTAGCGGTTTTCCTTCAGCGTCCTCTTTTTTTATATATTTACATTTAGGATATTTTGAACAGGCGATAAAGGTGCCGAATTTTCCATGTCTTTCGACAAGTTTTCCGTCTTTACATTCGGGACAAACTTCGCCGGTTTCTTTTGGTCCTTCCATCGCTTCGCCTTCCATCGTCCTTGCGCCTTCGCATTCAGGAAATTTTTCACAGCTCAAGAATTTTCCCGATCTTCCAAGTTTTATCACCATTCTGCCCGCACATGTGGGGCATTTAATATCTTTTGGAGCTTCACCGAGTGTGGTAACTTTTGCGACTTTATCTTTGGATTTAATTTCCTTTTGAAAGGGCGTGTAAAAAGTTCGCAGGGTTTTCTCGTAATCTTTTGTTCCGTTCGCAATGTCATCGAGGTCTTCCTCCATTTGTGCTGTGAATGTATCGCTTATTATTCCACTGAAATGTTCTTCGAGGAAATTATTCACAACTTCTCCTGTATCGGTAGGTTTGAGTGATTTATTTTCTTTTTCGACATAGCCCCTTGAAATCAAGGTTTGAATGATAGAAGCATAGGTACTCGGGCGTCCAATTCCTCTTTTTTCAAGTTCTTTTACTAGTCCAGCCTCGGAGTATCTTCCTGGTGGTTCGGTTTGTTTTCCTTCGGAATTTACTGCGGTCACTTTTAATTTTTCTCCTTTTTTAATCTCAGGTAAGATAATATCATCTCCCTTAGCACCGAGGTCACAAAGAAGCCATCCGGGAGATGTGAGTCGTGAGCCGTTTACTTGGTATGGTTTTATGGTCTTATCTTCTGTTTCGGCCATTATTCTTGTTTTTATGAATAGAGCATCCGGCATTTGGCTTGCAACCGTCCTTTTCCAAATGAGTTCATAGAGATCTTTTTCTTCTTCCGATCCCATTATTGTTTTATTTTCAAATTTTGAAGGTCTTACAGCTTCGTGAGCTTCCTGGGCATTCTTTACTTTAGTCTTATATTCTTTTGGACTCCAGAATTTGTCGCCGTATTCTTTTAGTATGGCATTCTTTATTCCGGCGATCGCATAATCGCTTAGGTTCGTGCTATCGGTCCTCATGTATGTAATATGCCCCGCTTCGTAGAGTTTTTGTGCGATCTTCATTGTGCGAGAAGGAGAGAAGCCAAGTTGCGAACTCGCTGATTGTTGAAGGGTGGATGTTGAAAAAGGCGCGCGGGGTTTTCTTGCATAATTGCTTTCTTCGATGTTGATGATCGTTAAATCAGAACCCTCGGTCGCTTTTACTACCAGATCCGCTTCTTCTTCTGTCTTGGGCTCTTCGGAATATTTGAAAGTTGCTCGTTCGTTTTTTGCAGTCTTTGTGTCGGCTTCGATGACCCAGTAATTTTCTGGGATAAAAGCCCTTATTTCGCGTTCTTTCTCCATTATTATACGAAGGGCGGGGGACTGAACACGTCCGGCGGATAAACCATAGCGAACTTTTTTCCAGATAAGCCCAGATAAATCGTACCCCACAATTCTGTCTAAAACTCGTCGTGCTTCTTGGGCTTTCTTTAGATTGTCATCTATCTTTCGGGGATGTTTGACAGCTTCTTTGACAGCTTCTTCTGTTATTTCGTTGAAAGTTACTCTTTTGGGATTCTTCAAATTAAGAGCTTCGCTTATGTGCCAAGCTATGGCTTCTCCTTCTCGATCGGGGTCTGGCGCTAGAAGTATTTCTTCTGCTTTTTTTGATAGACTTTTAAGTTCCGAGACAACTTTTTCTTTTCCCTTAGAGATTTCATAGCGGGGGATAAATCCACCCTCTATGTCGATGGCATCTTTATTGCTTTTCGGTAAATCCCTGATGTGTCCGACAGAAGCTTTTACGTTATATTCATTGTTCAAATACTTTGAGATTGTTTTTGCTTTTGCCGGAGACTCAACTATTAAAAGTTTCATTTAGTGTAAAAATTAAACAAAGAGTTATTGGAGTATAGTAATGTGTTTTTGACAAAAAAGTCAAATTTGGTTTTTTGTGAATTTAAAAAGAGCAGACCGAAGTCCGCCCTGCTTGAATGTTTCTATAAATTCTTCATTCTTATACAGACGTGTTGATTTCGTTATTTATTCTTTCTTCTTTTTTGTTTTTGGGCCCAGAGCAAGATCTATTATTTTGTAAATATCTTTTGGGTCGACTTTGTTCGTTACAAGATCTTCTTCGATCAGTAAAAAAAACCTTAATTTCTCTTTCATTGTAAAATTTTTAAAAAGTTTGTTTAAGAAATTTACAAATATTTTAGGATTTTCTTTTGTGGCTTTTTGAAAGTCACTTTCGTATTTTTTAATTGGTTTAAAAGAGTTTGTAAATATTCTCCCTTGGAAGATATTTTCTTGAGCAAAAGATGTTTGTGCTATTAGGTTAAAGAAAAAAAGGAAGATGATCAAAGAATGCCATGTTCTCAATAGTGTTCTCCTTTTGTCTGTTTAAAATGTCTATTTTTAAAGAGCAAAGACAAAGCAAAGACTAACATTTATGTTTACTTTTTCAAGTCCTATTTACTATCCATATATTAAATATTGAATCATGGGAGGTGTGGGGAAAATTGTATTCAAAATAATTAAAAATCCATTCTTATTTGTCCCATAGATTCTTTGATAAGACCCTTTATTTCCATAATTGAAAGTGTTGTGTTCGCTTCGCTTATGGTGAGCCCCGTTTTTTTTATAAGTTCATCTCTTAATAGTGGTTCCACAGACAAAAACCCTAGAATCATTTTTTCGATTTTTGAGAATTCGGGATTATCTAGATTCAATTCTTTCTGTTTTCTATCTATATCTATTCCAAGTTGTCTTAAAACATCTTCGCCAGAGGACACAGGAGTGGCCCCTTGATTAATAAGTTTGTTTGAACCCGCCGAGTTTGGAGAGAAGATAGAGCCAGGAACAACCAAAAGTTCGCGGTTGTAATCTGTGGCCAATCTTGCGGTTATCAAGGTTCCTGATTTTTCCATTGCCTCTACCACAAGGACAGCATTTGATATACCTGCCATTATTCTGTTTCTTTGTGGAAAAGTGTAGGTTGTAGCAGGCTGTTCCGGTTCAAATTCAGAAACTAGGGCCCCTTTTTGCACTAATATTTCTTCTGCTAATTTTCTGTTCATTGAAGGATAAAGAACTTTTCTGGAGAGACCCGACCCAGGGAATGCCACTGTTTTTAAACCATACTTGATTGCACTTTTGTGGGCGAAAGTATCTATCCCGTATGCAAGCCCGGAAACTATTACGATATTTTGACCCGACAATTCTGAGATTATTTTTTCACAAGCTTCTTTTCCATAAGTTGAAAATTTTCGTGAACCAACAACTGCCAAAAATAAATATTCATCTTCATCTGGTATTGTTCCTTCAATATATAGCTGTTTCGGTGGTTGTGGTATTTCAAGTATCCTTTTGGGTATTTCCTCCGACTTTAATTTTCTTAATTTTGTCATTGAGAGAGATACTACCATTTTTTGGTATTTTTTGTTAATATTCTTTTTATGTTAGATATTAAATTTATTAAAGAAAATTCGGACCTCATAAAGGAGGCCGCGAGGAAGAAACGCATAGATTTCAAAATAGAAGAACTTTTGGAGGCAGAAGGTGATAGAATTTTTCTCATAAAAGAAGTTGACGATATGCGCGCAAGGCAGAATTCAATGAATGCAAAGATTAGTGGGGCTCAAGACCTCCAGACAAGAAATGATCTTATTTTTGAGATGAAGAATTTAAAAGAGGAACTTCAGAAAAAAGAAGAGCGAATGAATGATGTGATGAAAAAATGGAGATTACTTATGCTTCAAGTTCCCAATATTCCCGACATGTCTGTTCCGGAGGGATCTTCTGACGCTGAAAATAAAGAATTAAAGACATGGGGGGAGATACCAAAATTTGACTTTGTACCAAAGAACCACATTCAGCTTATGGAGGATTTGGATCTTGCTGATTTTGAGAAAGGTACAAAGGTCGCCGGTTTTCGTGGTTATTTTTTGAAAAATGAAGGAGTAACTCTTTGTTTTGCTATTTGGAGATATGTTTTAGATCAAATGATGTCTAGGGGTTTTATCCCAATGCTTTGTCCCTCACTTGTAAAAAAAGAATCTTTTTTTGGTACAGGATATTTGCCGCATGGGGAAGAAGATTTATATAAGGTTCAGGATGAAATGTATCTTGCTGGTACAGCAGAAGTTCCAACTATGGGATATTATATGAATGAAGTTTTGGAAAAAAAACAACTTCCTGTAAAATTCGTTTCTTTTTCTTCTTGTTTCAGACGTGAAATAGGTAGTCATGGAAAGGATGTAAAAGGGATATATCGTGTTCATGAGTTTATGAAAATAGAGCAGGTGGTTCTGTGTGAGGCTAGTCATGAGGCTTCGGTAAAAATACATGAAGAGATTACTAATAATGCAGAGAAACTTCTGCAGGATCTTAAAATCCCTTATCATGTTGTTGTGAATTGTGGAGGTGATCTCGGACAGGGTCAGGTAAAAAAATACGATATTGAGGTCTGGGTTCCTTCGGATAGTAAATACAGGGAATCTCATTCAGCTTCTTATTTTCATGATTTTCAAACAAGAAGACTTAACATTAAATACAAAGACGATGACGGAAAGTTGAAATTTGCTCACTCTTTGAATAATACAGCCATAGCGACACCGAGAATTCTTATTTCTATATTAGAGAATTATCAACAAGCAGACGGTTCCGTTGTAATACCAGAGGTATTGAGGCCCTATATGGGGGGAAAAGATATTATCTCAAAGTAAAAAAAATAAATCACAAATATAACCCCTTATTTAAAAAGGGGTTTAAGTGTTATAATATTAGCAGTAATCATTATATGTTTGTAAGCAGAATATAACTTGAAAGATATAGTTAGAAATTCAAGAAAAAAGATGAAGCGAAAAAAGACGTTCGAATTTATTTCGCTTATTTTTGCTTCTCTAATATCATTATTTGTTTATTCGGCCTATGTTTTTCAAAAAGATAATCTAATAATTGATAAGGTCGTAATATCAGGTAATAAGGTTTTGGGAAGTAAAGAACTTTTTGGGGTAGTTTCAGAGGAAATGTCGGGTTTCTATTTTTATCTTTTTCCAAAGAGCAACCTTTTTATTTATCCGAAAAACAAAATAAAAGAGAAGATCTTGTCAGAATATCTAAGAGCGGAGGACGTAACAATAAATTTTTTGGAATTAAAAAAAATAGCATTAATAATAAAGGAGAGGGAACCAGCCTATGTATGGTGCCCGCATGCCGAGTGTTTTTATTTGGATTATAATGGTTTTTCTTTTGATATTGTTAAGGAAAAAGAAACATCTCTATTGAAAATTTTTGGAGAGGATACGGTTTCTATTTTAAAAAAAGATAACAAACTAGGCAAAAGAATGATGGATGGAGATAAGCTAAAAAAGATATCCATGTTCATTTCTCAAGCAGAAGGGATAATAAGAGAAAACATAAATAAGGAATATAAAATATCACACATTGAAGTAACTCCGGAGAATAACTTTTCTTTGTATATTAGCGACAGTGATAAAAATAATTGGGTGATAAAATTTACAACGAGAAAAGAAGGTGTTTTGAACGATTCTTTGGCTAGCGCGCAAAATAGTATACTTAAGTCCGAGGAGGATATGGGTGATTTCGAATCTAGACTTGTTCGTGTCCTCAGGAATATGAGTATTACTTTTAAAACAGATACATTTATAGATAATCTAAAAAAGAGTGGAGGTGTTATTGAATATGTAGATCTTCGTTATGGAAAAAAGGTTTTTTATAAATTCAGAGAAGCTTCTAAAGATTTGAATCAATCATCTGTCGTGTTACAATAGACTAATGGGATTGTTTTCATTTCTTATAAATTATTTTATTTGGCACTATACGAAAGCGTTACTGGACGTTTTTTTTATTTGGAAAAATTTTCTATTTTTTGTTCTGGAATATTTTTCTGTAAAAATTTTATTATTTTCTTTGTTTCATCCATGGAGAAGGCTCGGTGGTGAAAAGAAAAAATTTTTTGATCCTGGTTTTATTATAATCAACACGTTAATGAGGGTGGTCGGTTTTGGTATTAGGATAAGTACAATTTTTATCGGATTAGTATCTTTTGTATTCTGTTTTGCTCTGGGTTTTATATTTATTTTATTGTGGTTGTTTCTCCCTGTTATTCTTATTTCTTTATTTAGTGCCGGTATTTATCTTATTTTTTATAAATGAAAGATATCGCAAAATTATTAAAAAGACTTTCTTTTTATCCTATTTTATTTTTAGAGAGTTATCTACCTGTTTACATAAGGAAAAAGATAGTTTCTGTGTTAAAGATATTTTCTATTTTATTGGGAACTATTTTTGTGTTTGCTTATTTTTTGGGGCATGTTTCGGATGTAGAAATAATTGTCGGAATTTTTGCTATTCTTTTTGCCTTTTTGGTTTCTTTTTTAATGCTAAACTGTTTCTTTAATTCACTTTATCTTGGTAATGAATCTAAATTTATAGCAGGAATGATACTTTTTAATACACACACAGATATTGTTAAAAGTTTTTTTGATTCTAGATTCGGCAATCTTTTTTTATTAAGAGCTGAAATATCTAAAGAGGAGGTGGGTAGATTTTTGTCTGAGAGGAAAAACTTTAGTTTGTCAGAAGTCGTAAACGGGTACGAAGATGATGTTTTTCCGGATATTTTGGAACTTATGGACCGTCTACTTTTGATAGATAAGGAATTTTATAATTTCATGACATCGGTATCTATTGACAAAGATTCTTTTCATAAAATAAATAAATGGATTTTAGATGATTTTATAATATCCTACAATAGGGAACTTTGGTGGTCTCCTGAATATCTTCAAAAAATAAGTGGGATTGGAAAAGACTGGTCGTTTGGGCATCTTTTTTATGTTTTGAAATATTGCAGAGATCTTGCTCTTGAGCTTGAGGATAAAAAAAATGATTTTGATGTAAAAGAATTTAAGAATGAGGTTAGGCAATTAGAATCAATACTTTCTAAGGATAGGGAGTCTAATGTAATTATTGTAGGTGAGCCAGGCGCTGGTGTTTTTGAGATGATAATGGAATTCGTTAAGAAATTAAAGGCAGGTAAGGTTTCTTCTCGCATAGAACATAAAAAAGCATTTTTTTTGAATTGGAATGATTTAATTTCTACTACTAAAACCAAACCAGGTTTTGAGGGGGAGATGATAAAAATTTTAAATGAGTCTGGTTACTCGGGAAATGTTATTTTAGTAATAGACGACCTACCGGGGTTTATTTCTTCCGCAAATTCTATCGGTTCTGATATTGTTTCGATAATGGATCCTTATTTGGGTTTTGGTTTACAAGTGATTGCAACAAGTGATCCTATAAGGTTCCATAAGATTATCAGTACGAATGCATCGTTGATGAGAAGGTTTGACAAAATGATTGTAGAGGAGGCGAACGAAGACAAAACAATGGAGATAATGAAAAACACAATCAGAAAAATTGAATCAAAAAGGGGTGTGTTTTTTTCCTATTCTGCTACGCTAGAGATGGTTCGTAGTTCAGTTCAGTATTTTCCAGGAAATGTGTTACCAGACGGTGCCCTAGATATTCTATTTGAGATACTGGGAACAACCTATAGTACTGATAATTATGTTTCAAGGGAGGATATTCTTCAGTTTGTTGAGATGAAGACAAAGATACCTTTGGGAAAGCTAGAGACTACAGAGAGAGATAAATTATTGAATTTAGAAACAATATTGCACGAAAGAGTTGTCGGCCAAGAAGAGGCAATCACTGTAGTAAGTAATGCCATGAGAAGGGCTCGGGCAAACATAAGAAATGTAAAAAAACCAGTTGGGGCATTTCTTTTCTTGGGGCCAACGGGAGTAGGGAAGACAGAGACGGCGAAAGCTCTTGCTGAAATATTCTTTGGTGATGAAAAATATATGCTTCGTTTGGATATGACAGAATATCAAAAAGGAGATTCTGTGGTGAGGATGATTGGTTCTTTTGATTCAGGGAAACCAGGAGTGCTATCTACCCTCATTAGGGATAATCCTTATGGAGTACTGTTGTTGGATGAGTTCGAAAAGGCTGACAAGGATGTTCACAATCTCTTTTTGCAGATATTGGATGAGGGTTTTTTTTCCGACATGAATGGTAAAAAAGTTAGTTTAAGAAATATTATAATAATTGCTACATCAAATGCTTCAAGTGAACTTATCTTTGAGATGGTAAGAAGGGGCAAAAATCTTTTAGATCAAAAAGAAGAGATAATTGATAAAATAGTTAACACTGGAGTATTTAGGCCCGAATTAATAAATAGATTTGATGCTACTGTTATTTTTCATCCGCTCAGTTTTTTTGAATTAAAAAAAATTGCGGGTCTTATGTTAAAAAAACTAAAAAAGAGATTATCTGAAAAGGGTATAGAGCTATTAATAACAGAAAATGTGTCTTCTGCTGTTGCTGAAATGGGTTCAAATGAGATATTTGGAGCAAGACCCATGACTAGATTTATTCAGGACAAAATAGAGGAGCCTATCGCGAGGAAAATAATATCGGGAGAAGTTTCTGGAGGAAGTCAAATCGAGATAGATCCAAAAGATTTTAAAAAATAGTTTTTGAAATAAATATTAGTGGTGCATTGTTTTGCTTTGTGTTGTTGACAACAAGATATTTAATATGCTTAAGTAAAAAAGGTTATTGTTAAAGTTGTTTGACCAAGGAGGTTATGGCGATGTGGTTTTGTCCTGTCTGCAATAACAGAATGAGGAAGGTTGTCTTTGGAAAAATAAAATACTGTTTTTTTGAATGTATTTGTGGATTTTTTTTCTTCCTTCGTGATGGCGCAGAGGAAAATCACAATAAGTAATTTATTTTAAACCGCCAAAAATTTTTGGCGGTTTTTGATAGGTGGTGCAGTTGGGTGGGTGTTGGTTTGTTTTACAAAAAGTCTATTTGTGATATTTTGGTGATGTCGTTAGTTCTTTTAAAAAAGGAGATTTAAATATCATGAAACTATTCTTTCTTGTTTTGGGGAAGATTGTCTTGTTCGCCTTTGTGACAACTTTTTTTATTGCTCTTTTTATGCTTTTCGTGATAGCTGTTTTGAACTTTTCAGAAAGTATCGTTTGTATGTTTGTTTCTAGTTCTCACCCATATCTTCGTTTGATATCTGGGGGGTTGGTTTTGTTCGTTTCTATGATGATTTATGGGCTCCTATTGTATGTTGTCGGGAAAGGGCCTTTTGGTCATAATAGTTGGTAGTTGTATGATATTTGCTCGTGCTTCGGCACGAGTTTTTTTATGTTTAAAATATCTACCGATATGCTAGAATTTAAAAGTTATATAAAAAATCGTAGAATTAAAATGAATAAAAAAATGTTGGAAGATTGGATTGAGGACTATGCCTATCTCTTGCACGGAGTTCAACTAATGTTTTTCCACAAAAAGCCACCAAAACATTACGCAGAAGGGAATATTTTAGATAAAGTTCCTGTTGTTCTAATACCTGGCGTCTTGGGAACATGGGCTTTTATGAAAGATTTGGGGGATAAGATATCTTCAAGGGGGTATCCTGTCTTTGTAATTCCAGATCTTGGATTGAATCTTTTTGATATTCCTTCCTCCTCAAAAAAATTGGATTTAGTAATAGAAAAAATTCTATTAAAAGAAGCAGAACAAAGAAATATCAATAAATCAAAAGGCGTTATTTTGGTTGCTCATAGCAAAGGAGGTTTAATCGGAAAATATTCTCTTATGAGACAGATGGGTGCTAAGATTCTGGGGCTTATCGCGATAGCAACACCGTTTTCTGGTTCGGGAATGGTGGAATTTATTGAAGCTGAGCCGTTTCAAGAATTAAGTAAAAATAGCAATATAATTAAAGAGCTAGAGGAAGCCAAAGAGATAAACAAGAAAATAATATCCATTATTCCTGAATTTGATAATCATGTATGGGCGGAAAAAGGTAGTTTTTTGGAGGGTGCTGAAAATATAAAAGTTCCAGTGAGTGGACATCATAAGATAATTTTTGATAAAGATGTTTTAGAAAAAGTTATTGAGTGTATCGGTTCGCTGTCGAGTGACGGCGCTTAGCTTTTTTGTATTAAATATGTTTCTTTTTTGTGATAGGATATATACAAGTTAATAAAAAATAAATGGACAAAAAAACACAACCAGAGACGGATATTTTGATTGATGATCGAGAAAATATTTTAAAATCGATAAACCCAAATCATTTTAGGGTTTCAATATTTGGTTCCGCAAGGATTCACCCCGAAGACAAGACGTATAAACAGGTTTACGAATTTGCAAAAGTAATGGCGGAAGAAGGTATTGATATTGTCACTGGGGGTGGCCCAGGCCTTATGGAGGCTGCTAATGCGGGACATGCAGCTGGCGATCTTAGAAATGAAGCACAGTCAATAGGTTTAACCGTCAGACTCCCAATGGAAAGTAGTAATCAATATCTTGAGCTGGAAAGACATTTTGATAAATTTTCAAAAAGACTTGATACATTCGTTTCTATTTCTCATGCCGTGGTTATTATGCTGGGTGGGGTGGGAACTTGTTTGGAGTTCTTTTATGTTTGGCAATTGATCCAAGTAAAACATGTTTATCAAATGCCGATAATTTTGATTGGTGAGCAGTGGGAGGCTCTTCTTGATTGGATTATCAAATACCCATTAAGAAGCAAGCTTTTGAATAAAGAAGATCTTAATGTTATTCATGTTGTAAAAAACAACGAGGAAGCTATGGATATAATAAAAAAGACATACGCCGCCTATAGATTAATCGGGCAAGATAGACTTTCCCTGAATACACAAAAATATTCCGCGGATAAATGATTATTTTTTCTAGAAAAAAAGATTGCCCCCGGTCTCTTTTTTAGTTTGGAAATTTGAAGTTTGTTATTGAATAAATAAAACATCTTTGATAATCTATTTCGAGTTTAAGAACATTAAAAAAGAGGAGACATGCAATGGAGGGTTTTATAGATAACTTTAAAGAAAGCTGTGCTAAAGCAAAAAAAGAATTTCAAAAAAGATGGGACGAGGCCGAAAAAGACCTTATGGTAAAAGATCAGGAGATATTTCAATTTTTTATAAAACACAAAGCAATTTTTGAAGAGATAGGAAGACTTAAAAAAGCTCGAAAAGAAGCTTTTGAAAAACTTGAAATATTAGAAGAACAAAAGAAATGTTGCTTCCATATTTTTGGTTAAACAACCGACTAAAAACTGCCCAAAAGGCGGTTTTTTTATTTTATGACCCTACGGGGATGGAATTGGAACTCTTTATTTAATCAGATTGAGA
>CAZYTH010000002.1:81294-112116 GCA_964649715.1 uncultured Candidatus Saccharibacteria bacterium | reverse complement strand
TTGTGCGCGGGAGAGGACTTGAACCTCCATGCCTTGCGGCACTAGCTCCTAAGGCTAGCGTGTCTGCCATTTCACCACCCGCGCATTGATTATTAAGATTAGCAAAAAGAAAAAATATTATCAATAAGATAACTTGACAAAACGCTTTTAAACCTTTATTATTTATAAGGAAATAAGAAAATTGAAAAGGAGAAATAATTATGGAATCCATAGGAATGTTCGTCGCATGGTTCTTGCTTTGGGCACTCGCAACGGGGACATTTATCCTCTTTGTGGGTCTAGTTGCCTTCTGGCTTGCAAAGAAGCGCAAACGCTTCTTTGCCCTAACTCCGGAAGGAAAGGTCATTGTCGCAGTCTCGGGCAAAAAACCGATCAAGTATATCGGAAAAATACGAGACTTTTACGTTGATCCGGACTCGGGAGAGATAATCGAGGAAGCAAATCTAACACCAAAACAAAAAAACAAGATGGAAAATCCGGGAATGGTCTCTGAAGTCCTTGAGTATTTTGGTCTGTCATGGATCGGTATCTGGCCTTTTGTATCCATTTATGAATACGATTTCAAGTGGAACGATTGGACCAAAAAAGACAACGGTTCTGATTTTCAAATGATACCAAGACACGAAAAGACCTCATATCTCTATTTTAGACACCCATACCCCTTTGAATTCAAGGCAATTGAAACAAAGGGCAAGGTTCCTCTAGACATCGTGGTCCTGGTTACGATAAGGACTACAGATGTCAACAAGGTCCTGTTCAAGACAGGCGGAGAGTGGCTCTCAAACGTATCGGGATCGGTTCTGGCTGTTGTTCGTGATTTTGTCGGGCAACTTGAGCTCGAAGATATCACAACAATGCAACATGAGTCTGAAAATTCTGACTTCATTGAAGCGATTAAAAATCTGAACGATTCATCGAAGGGAAACGTCGGTCTCCCGGAAGTGTTTGGGGTCGAGATCGAAATGGCGAATCTGATGTCTATTGAGATCTCCGGTCCCGACAAACAGAAGCTCAGGGAAGCGAGCACGAAGAAATATGTTGCCTCTCAGGAGGCTGAAGGAAATCGGGTTAAGGCGCTAGGCGATGCCGATGTAACCAAAACAAAGGCAGGTGCTGACGCCTTTGCGACAGAGGTAAGAGCTCGGGCTGAAGCTGAGGCAACCAAAGTGAAAGCCGAAGCAAAAGCCACCGAAAAAAGCCTTCTGGGTTCGGCGGCTGCCGAAGCCGCAAAGAAGTTGACTGACGCCATTGGAGATCATCCTTCAGTGGCAATGGCAAGGGCTATCAGGGAGACAAAGGTCAAAACCCTGATTCTTGGAAACGGAGTTCTTCCGACACTTTCAATCGACGAAAAGGAATAAAATATGAAGAAGAAAAAACTTCTGTTCTCGTTCTTTATCTTGGTTTCTGTCCTCTCAATTTTTTCCATCATTGTCCAGTCGGCATTTCCGATAAAAAAGATCGGGATAATGCTCCCTCTGGTCGTATTCATGTTGTTGCTTATCCCGATAGTCATAATCATCTATTCGCTCCGAGAAGAACCAAAGGGCTCAGAGAAACCGGCCAAGCAAGAGGAACAACCAAAAGAGAAAAAGGAAGAAAAGAAGGTGGCGATCAAGGGTTCAGACAAAAAAGAACCGTCGTCGTCTCTTCTACCCAACCTCATCTTTCTTATAGCTGTCCTTTCTGCAGGGTATTTCTGGGGAGAGGATATCTGCGCTATTACCAAAGTCATGCCTCCCAAGTTAGAGCAATGGTGGTTCTGCTGGGAAAGGGCTTATAACCCTAAAAACCGCACCCCAGAGGTGCTTTCCGCAAAACTTCGGGCAGATATCTTAAGATTAGACGAGAAGAGCATGGAATTCGTCATTCACTACAAAGACCAAGGCAAAGACAGAATATCAATGGCCAAGGGGACAAGGGTCCCTCAAGAAAAAGGAGTAATTTACTCTGGGACATGGTCCCAGGGTGTGCCAGGGGATCCTGATTATGATTACGGAGGATGGACGCTACAATTTATCTCTCCTAAGAAGTGGAAAGGAGAAACGACTGATTCCCACAGAGATCGATGTTTCATTTCTCTTGAAAAGTTTTAGAATTTTGTTTTTTCAAAAAACAAAAACCCCAACCAAAAGGTTGGGGTTTTCTTTTTTTTCTTATTGCGTTAAAGACACAACGGTATCGCTTACGAGCTTCATAATACCTGCAAATGCAACAATAACAAAAAGCCCAACAAGACCCCAGGTTATGTGTTTCCTGCCATCTACCATTTTCTTTAGGTCTCCGCTTGACTGCGATTCAAAAACCCCATAAAGAAAATAAATGAAAGATAGAAAGAATAAAAAACCCATCAGAGGAAAAATTATTTCGCTCTTAAGATTTTCAATAAATTGCAAGGTAGCTAAAAGTTCGTATGTTTTCATCTTCTAAAAATTATAAACCTGCGTTAGCGGGTCTTCATGCACTACTCTGTTGCATCTGT
The DNA here is from genome assembly GCA_964649715.1 of uncultured Candidatus Saccharibacteria bacterium. Taxonomy (GTDB): domain Bacteria; phylum Patescibacteriota; class Minisyncoccia; order Phycocordibacterales; family UBA12445; genus UBA12445. The sequence goes on along the minus strand of CAZYTH010000002.1, from coordinate 109,634 downwards.
TGCACCCTTCCATGGAGTCGGAAAGTCGGTTTCTGTAACCTCTGTAAAAGTAACCGAACCCTTAAGAATACCAACTAGCCCCCAAACAGAAAGCATTACAAACATCAACACAAGAGAAAAAACAATACTGTCTTTTGCCTCTCCCCTGGTCTTCTCATCTTTTCCTCCTGCATCAATGTACTTCACCAAATTCCAGATGAAATATACTGTCGCTATTGCAAAAATCAACGGAACGATACTGTTGATTAAGTTACCAACAGCACCAATTGCAGAGTCTATATCTCCAACCCTAGCTGGCGCAGCGAAAGCAAAAACAGGTAAAAGTAATGGAACAAATTTTAATATATTTTTCATATAAATTACTAATAATTATTAATAACGACCTTTACTAATTTTTTAACTAGGAATGGACGGTAAGGTGACAGGTGCGGACCCTCCTGGAAAAAATGTATTGACAAGTATCCCAACCAATCCCCAAACAGAAAGCATTACAAAAATAAAAATTATACTGTAGGTTATCATATGACCCGCTTCTGCGGTTTTTTTGGGGTCACCAGCTTGAATATATTGAAATACATTGTATATAAAAAAAAGAATCGCAAGTCCAATAATAAAACCAGGAATGATGTCGAGCTGATCCTTTATGTTTTCTATAAATCCCTTGAAATCAAGGGCACTGGCAGTCATAGCAAAAAAAGGATAAAAAACAACGCTTCCTAATATAATAAATTTTTTTAGATTTTTTTTCATAAAATTACCCCAAATTAGTTACTGTGTTTTGTATAACACTCACGATAGCCCTAGCCCCAAGCAAAACCCCAAGCCCAACCGATGCCCAGAGAAGAGCGTCTTTTGCTTTGTTTATATCACTCTCCTTTCCTTGCGCAGTAACAAAAAGATATCCCGCATAGACGATTGCGAGGGCGGCGATTGCAATCCCAAATTCCATGAAGACCTTTAATATCTTGGTCAAAAGTGGCTCAAGCTTGTCTATGTTTCCCAGGGGATTTAAACCACCAGAAGATCCAGTTCCAGGGGGATTTTGAGCAACTACAAAAGTAGGAGTAATCAAAATTAAGGATAGTAGTAAAAATAAAAAGACTTTACTTGTATGTGTTCTCATTTTTTTATTGTTTTGTCTTAAAAGAGTCTGCTGCCCTATTGGCCAACCCCTTAGTCACTGTGTTTATTATAACATACGCGCCAAAAACAAAAAGAATCCCGATAATCGTATAATAAATTATATCTTTTGCTTTTCCAACTTGTCCAGGATTACTTGCACCCGAAATCATTAAAATCCCAGCATAGGCTAAAGCTATTATCGCAAGTGGCGTCAATAGCCTAAAAGCAACAAAATCAATAAACTTACCTATGGCGGTAAAAACATCAACGAGTTTGCAGGGATCTGTTTCGCATATCTCAACACCAAACATTTCTACGTTAGCTGACGCAAAAAAAGGCACAATAATAAAAGATAAAAATATAAAAAATATTTTTTTATTGAACATATTCCATGAATCTAATTTTTGCTTCTTCAATGGCTGTCGGTACCATTTTTTTACCTGAATTTATGGAATTAATCATTTCAGAAAAAATATTTTCTGTTGCCTTTGGGTCTGGATTGAGCCAAGAACGACTTATGTTCGCCGATTGTTTAAAAATAGACATTATGGGATCCGTCCCTAGGTCTGAGAGTGATGCTCTTACCAAAGAAGGAAGATATATCCCCTCGGTTATTTCATCTGAATAATTATAAACTATCTCATACATAGCTGAGATAGATGTATTAATCTTTTTTGAACTCTTGAGCACTGAGACACCCCACATATCTCCATATGTCATTCTTGTTTTTGATTCAGCCCTTTGTGGGATCAACGCTACATCAAAATTAAGGTTTGGATTGTTTCTTTTTATGCCACCATATTCACTAGCAAATCCAAAATATACCGCAAGTTTACCTGATTCAAAAAACTTTCTTGAAGAAGGAAGCGACGTATTCCAAGAATAGGCTTCTCTGGCTGGATTCACAAACTCCGTATAAAAATTAAGAGATGATTCCGCGGCACCTCTTGCCAAACCCAGTATGACCGAGAAAGAGTCTCTCCCTCCTAATGTGCTATTTCTTTCTATAATCTTTTCGCCTGTTTGTAAAAATAAAAGTGGAATAATATCTTTTGCGTTTGTGATGTTGTTGTAAGAACCCATAGCAACCGCGCTTTCAAAAATATTTCCCTTCTCGTCTCTCTTGGTCAGAAGCTCGGGGAGACTGAGAAACTCACTCCAAATCTTTGGTTGTACTGTTATACCCGCGTTTGTAAAAAGATCCCTATTCCAATACATAATCAGCGGATCTACATACAAAGGAAGAGCCAAGACACCTCTTGGAGAGAGGAATAATTCACCACCTTCAGCAAACCTATCTGTAAACATTCTTGAAGTGTATGCTTCGTATGGTATCGGGTAAATCTTGTCATTTTGTTTTACCAGAAGAGAGTGCGGAAATATTACAGCATCAGGACCCTGCCCTCTGGCCAAGGAGGCAATGAGCTCATCCTCAAAATTGTCTCTTTCGATGTATTGATATGTCACAGAAAACTTTTTTTCATTTTCACGATTTATCTCGTTTATTATGGGGACCATTACCTTTTCAGATACAGAACCCCAAAGGGAAACATTTCCCCCAAAACTAGCAGTATCGCTACCAAGAGGTATTACACCCGCAAATATAAGAACTCCAATTATTCCGACAAAACCAAAGATAAAAAGTAATATCGTTTGAAAGCCTTGTTTCATTTATATTTTTCTTAAAATAATTCCCCAGTGATGATCTCCCGCAAAAAAACTCCTTTCATATTTAAATCCTGCAGACTCAAATATTCTTTTCCCCTCCTCTTCGGGAATTATATGGGCTGGTATTGGACCAAGACCACCATAAGAATCTGTCCAATCTATAACCATAACCTCCCCACCGTGAGAAAGTATTCTGTAAGACTCTTTTGCTAGCTCTGTTTTTTGTTCGGACTGAAATAAAATATTTGAAACGATAACAGCATCTACCATTCCATCGCGGAGTTTTGTACCACCAACCTTGTCAGCATCACCCCAAATAACCTGAACATTGTGCAAACCTTCATTTCTTGCATTTTCCTGAATCTTTGAGAGCATATCCTTTTGAATATCGACAGCAAAAACCTGCCCACGTGCCCTCACCCTCCTCGCAACCGCAAGAGTATAGTGACCACTACCAGCTCCCAGGTCCACAACTTTAGAACCTTCTTTTAAGGTTAAGTTTTTTATATTTTCTGATGGTTCTGAAAAAGCCATATTGGTTCTAATTATATCACCTAAAATTCAAAAGCAATAATAAGTTATCCACAACACAATAAATAAAAACTACAAACAGGTCAGGGATGCAATCTTGTCATCCTCTCTTAGTCGCATTATTTTCACTCCTTGTGTTTGCCTTCCGAGTGTAGGTATTTCTCCAATGTTCACCCGAATAACTTGTGCGTTCTTAGAAATAGCGATTAGCTCCTCTTCATTTTCTGTTATAACCTTGCCAACCATAAGCTTGCCGGTCTTTTTAGTTATTTTTGCGGTTTTTATTCCCGAGCCTCCTCTCTTCTGAATCTTGTAGTCTTTTATCTTTGTCATCTTCCCAAAACCATTCTCTGTCATAATAAGAAACTTCGCCTCCTTGTTGTCTTTTGCAATAATATCCGCGCCGATAACACTGTCACCCTTCTTAAGCTTCACTGCTCTAACACCAGCGGCAGCCCTTCCCATTTCTCTGGCATCAGCTTCCTTGAATCTTATAGATTGTCCAGCTTCTGTCGCAAGAATAACGCTATCCCCGGAACCGACGAATCGAGCTGTCATCAGCATATCTTGATCTTGTAATTTTATAGCGATAATTCCACTTCTTCTTACGTCTCTAAAGCTATCTATCGTAACCTTTTTAACAACACCAAACTTTGTAACCATCACCAAAGAAAGATCTATGTCTTTAAGACTTTTTGGCATTGCAAGGACAGATGTGACTTTCTCGTTATCGCTTAAAGACAGAAAATTCATTATTGACTTACCTCTTGTCGCCCTCTTGCCCTCTGGTATATCATACATCTTTATCTGATATGCCTTGCCTTTGTCGGTAAAGAACAAGAGATCGCTATGGTTGGTTGCCGTAAGAAATATTGTTATAAAATCCTCTTCTTTTGTGTTTAGATCCACAACCCCAACCCCCCCCCTTCTTTGTGCTCTATATTCTGCAGGATCAGTCCTCTTTACATATCCACCCGATGTCAAAACGAGAACATTTTCATCATCTGGAATAAGATCCTCAACATTTATATCCGTCACTCCCCTTTTCATAACTTTTGTCTTTCGATCATCTCCGTATTTATCTCTTATCGCAATGAATTCATTTTTTATAACGGAGAGTATTTTGGCTGGGCTTGCGAGCAGAGACTTTAATTCTTTTATCAACTCTTGAATACCTTTTAACTCATCTTCAATCTTCTTCCTTTCGAGTCCTGCGAGCCTTTGTAGCTTCATGTCCAATATAGCCGTTGCCTGAATCTCGGAAAATTTAAATTGCTTAATAAGATTCTTAGACGCCTCTTCGGTGTCTTTTGATTTTTTTATTAATTTAATTATTTCATCAATATGGTCTAACGCTTTCTTTAATCCTATCAAAATATGCTCTCTTTCTTCGGCCTTTCTAAGATCAAATTGAGTTCTTCTTTTAACAACCTCATTTCTGTGAGAAACAAATTCCTCTAAAACAGATTTGATGGATAGCGTTTTTGGAATACCATCCACAAGGGCCAACATATTATAATTAAAAACCTGCTCAAGATCTGTATATTTATATAAAGCATTTAATATCTGCTCGGGATAGGTTCCCGATTTTAAATCCAAAACCACCCTGATATCTTCCGTCGATTCATCCCTAATGTCTCTTATTCCCTCTATCTTTTTCTCCTTAACAAGATCTGCCATTTTTATTATCATCTCCGCTTTATTCACTTGGTATGGTATTGATGTAATAATTATCTGATAGGCTCCGCTTTTTTGTTCAATTATCTCGGCCTCTCCTCTAACAACAACACCACCTCTCCCTGTGGCAGACGCCCTGATAATATCCTTCTCGTTGAAAACGACACCGCCAGTCGGAAAATCAGGACCCTTAATAAATTTAAACAAATCCTCTGTTGTGGAGTCTTTGTTGTCAACCAAATAGACAAGGGCATCCATTACCTCTCTTAAGTTGTGTGGGGGTATTTTAGTCGCCATTCCCACAGCAATACCGAGTGTTCCATTTAGTAAGAGTGTCGGTATCGTAGAAGGAAAAACAGCAGGTTCTTTTCTTGTGCTGTCAAAGTTTGGCACAAAATCGACTGTTTCTTTTTCTAGGTCACGTAAAATTTCAGAAGAAATTTTAGACATTTTCGCCTCAGTATACCTATATGCGGCAGCGCTATCTCCGTCTATGGAACCAAAGTTTCCTTGACCAAACACCAAGGGATATCTTGTTTTAAAACCCTGAGCGAGATTTACCATCGCATCATAAACAGCAGAATCACCGTGTGGGTGATACTTACCGAGAACATCTCCGACAATCATCGCTGATTTTCTAAATTTTGCCGAATTCGTCAATCCTAGTTCATGCATAGAGTAAAGTATTCTCCTGTGGACAGGCTTAAGACCATCTCGCACATCAGGGAGCGCCCTAGATACAATAACGGACATTGCGTAATCAAGGTAGGAAGTTTTCATTTCCGGAATAATATCCATTTCAACTATTTTTTCAGGAATAATTGCATCAGAAAGAGTATCATCTTGCGAGTCATTTCCTCTGCCCTTGTTTACCTTATCGTTATTTTTTTTCTTAGCCATATTTTTCCCTTATTAATAATTTAAAATGATTTTTTTTCCCTAATAAAAACTTTCTCTGATCCGGAAAAAATAGAACTTATTTGATCGCTAACATATTCAAAAGAATATCCCAATCCGTCCCTAACCAAGGAAAACGGCTTGTGGTTTCCAACAGAAGCAATCTGTTCTGTTTTTTCACTGTTATCAACAATATTTATCGCCTGACGAACTCCCGAAAGCCAAATGTATGAAAAAACCAGAAAAAATATGCCCAACAAGACAAATAAAATCTTTTGCCTTTCGGTCTCTGGCTTTTGCCTGGTGTTATCCAAAAAATCCCAAAAATTAAACATATATCAAAACTATGCGCTTGTAGACAACACGACGACATCACCCTCTTTCCCTTCTATATCCTTTTTCCTGATCGTTAGTTTATCTGTTGTCTCCGTACCTTCACCACCCTCCTCCTTCAAAAATGTTTTTAAAAGTTCCTTTTTAGAACCTTCGGAATTGGAATAAAGAGGGACAACAATCTTCGGTTCAAGCATCGTAACCAATTTACTCGCAATCATGGGATCTGAAACTTCTTCGCCTGTTATTGGAACAAAAAGAATATCTACACCACCCAAACCAGCGACAACGTCAGATTTTATATCTGAAATATTTATAGCACCAAGATGACACAAATTTATATCGTCAAACAAAACAGAATAAACTGTGTTAAACTTCTTTTTACCTCCTACATTCTGCTCAATACCGATCCCACGAACAAATATTCCTCCGACCTCATATTCTCCCGGCTCGTTTATTATAAAAGAATCACCATTGGACCCAACCACTCCAAAGTTATGTTCTTTTTCTTTTGTGCTAAAAAGAGCAATATTTGAAGAAAAGCGTGGTGTTGCACCATCGTTCCTAAGAGGAGGGTTAAAGGAGACCGTCACATCTCCAACCTGCGCCTTAACACATAAATTGTTTATGTAATTTATTACCATAGTGTTAGTAAATATAGCAAAAAAAATGATAAAATTAAAGAAGAGCAAAAGATAAAACTACATACAAAATAATATATGTAAAGACTACTGATTTTTTGTTTACTATTTAAAAAATATAAAAATGTTATCATTTAATCATGAATAAAAAACAAACAGGAAGCACAAATTTATTATTAATAATAAATTTAGTTGTATTGTTAATTCCCGCTCTTTTTAAAAACAAAAATACAACAATAGATGATAGCAAACCATCAAAAGTGAACACAGAAAATCAAGAAAACACAGAAACAAAAATTATTACCCCAAAAAACAACAACGCAACAAATAACGACAAAACAGAGACGCCAGATTCTGTTATTGACACGAAAGAAACAAGTAACGAAGATCCGACCGTTTCTGTCTACAAGAACAAGATAATTGTTTCATCTATATCGGGAGGTTCTAGCAACCCCCAAAAAGAATACATTGTACTAAGAAACAAAAGTTCAAAAGAAAAAATAAATATAACTGACTTTAAAATAGAAACCCGAGAATACCAAACCTACACTATTCCAAAAGGACACGAGCTTCCAGGTTTTGGCGCCATAATGCAGGATGACATTATCTTAAATCCGCAAGAAGAGGCCAGGATTTATGTTGGAACGCAAGAAAGAAAAATTAATTTTAAAGAAAACATATGTACGGGATATTTTGACCAATATAGTGATTTTGGTGGAGTACTAACACACGATTGTCCTAAAATAGACACAATCGGGATGCTAAATTTTAGCGATGGATGCAGAGACACTCTTCGTTTAATGCCAAAATGCAAAATGCCAGATACAAAAACATATTTGGACCACACCTGCAATGATTTTATAAATACACACTATAGCTATATAGGTTGTGTAAAAGACTTTAAAGAAAGAAGTAATTTTTATAAAAACAGATGGCACGTCTGGATGCAAAAAACCACAAACTTTTTTAGAGACAGATACGAGACAATAACCATCAGAGACAAGGAAGGCAAAATAGTACAAACTTATTCCTACTAAAAAATTTCAAAAATTCATCCGTCAATAGTAGTTTCAATGAACAAAAACAACGCCTTATGTGTTATAATTAAAACAAGCCTTTAGAAACATATAACATCTTTAAAAAATGATAACAAAAAGAAATAACAACGGATTGTTGTGGGTTGACATTGAATCTCCCACAGAAGATGATCTCCTAGAGATTGAAAGGGATTTTAAAATAAACCCCGAAGTCAAAAAAGAGCTTTCTTTGCCCAGTGAAAGACCTAAAGTTGATATGTACAAAAATTACATGTACATGATACTCCACTTCCCAAAATACAAACAAAATGGAAAGGGAACAGATTCTTCAGAGATAGATTTTATTATAGGAAAAGATTTTCTCGTAACTGTTCACTATGACACCATAAATCCTATAATTGAATTTGGAAAAATATTTGAAACTGACTCTGTTCTCAAAAAAATGAATATGGAACATGGGGGAAAGATATTCTTTTATCTTCTAAGAAGGATCTACGAAAACATGGAGGAAGAGCTTTCTACAATCGAAGACAGACTCAGAGACATAGAAACTTTGATGTTTGAAAAAAATGGAACAGATGCGCTTGAGAGTTTGTCTAAATTAAACAAAGAATTAATAGACTTTAGAAGAACGATGAGAATGCACAGGGACGTATTTAAATCTCTCGAAAAATCATCCAAAGACTTTTTTGGGGAAGAATTCTCTTTTTATACAACAACCCTTTTGGGTAATTATGAGCGTATCTGGCATATGCTGGTAAGCAACAAAGAAACCCTTCTAGACCTAAGGCAAACCAGTGATTCTTTGTTCACAGCAAGAACCAACCGCGTTGTAAAAACACTAACGGTTCTCACCTTTATAACAATTCCCCTATCTATTATCGCCGACTTTGGACAAAATTCTATAAATATTCCTTTTATTGGACATAAATATGATTTTTTTATCTTTATAGGAGGAATGGTCGTTGTTGCCTCTCTAATGGTCGCCATTTTTAAAAAAAAGAAATGGTTATAGAACGATGATAAAAATATACAACACACTTACCAAGAAAAAAGAGGTTTTTACTCCAATCAACCAGGATATTGTAAAAATTTATGCCTGCGGACCAACGGTTTACGATTATGCACACATAGGCAATTTCAGAACCTACCTTATGGAAGATATTTTAAATAGAATTTTTAAATATAATGGATTAAATACCACCTACGTTCAAAACATAACAGATGTGGGACATTTGGTCAGCGATGGAGACATTGGGGAAGATAAAATGGAAAAAGGGGCCAGGGCTCAAGGGAAAACCGCCTGGGAGATCGCAAAAATATTTGAAAAAGCATATTTCGAGGATTCGAAAAAATTAAATATAAACACACCTGATATTGTGGCCCGAGCAACTGAACATATTGAGGAACAGATAGGAATGATAATGCGACTAGAAAAACTTGGCTTTACCTACAAAACATCCGATGGAGTATACTTTGACACAAATAAACAAAAAGACTACGGAAAGCTGGCGAATATTAAAAAAGATGGCTTAAAAGAAGGTGCTCGTGTAGAAAAAAATCCTGAAAAGAGAAACGAAACTGATTTTGCGCTATGGAAATTTTCTCCAAAAGACAAAAAAAGACAGATGGAATGGAGCTCCCCATGGGGGGTTGGATTCCCTGGCTGGCACATAGAATGTTCGGCAATGAGCACAAAATATCTTGGTGAGCATTTTGATATTCACGCAGGGGCATCAGACCTTATCCCAATACACCATACAAACGAAATCGCACAAAACGAAGCAACTTTTGGACACAAAACAGTAAACTACTGGGTGCATGGAGCATTTCTTCTTATAGATGGTGGGAGAATGGGTAAGTCTCTGGGAAATGCATATTTGATAAACGATATTGTTAAAAGAGGTTTTAATCCCATCGCTTTTCGTTACTTCACTATGACTGCCCACTACAGACAACCACTCAATTTTACTTGGAAAGCTCTTGACTCGGCTCAAAGAACTTATGAAAATATTATCTCCAAAATAGCAGAACTCCTCAAAGAAGACGAGGTAGATAAAAATGACATATCAGGTGCTTATGAAGAAAAATTCAAAGAAACAATAAATAATGATTTAAATATGCCCGAGGCGATAGCTATTCTCCACAAAATACTCGGCGACGAAAATATTTCTGCAAAAATAAAAATAAATACAATAGCAAAATTTGATGAAGTATTCGGACTTTCTCTCATTGAAAAAGCCTTAGAAACGAAAAAAATATCTGAAAATATTCCAAAAGAGCTATTGGTATTGGCAGAAGAAAGAGATATCGCCAAAAAAAATAAAAATTGGACCGATGCGGATCAAATAAGGAAAAAAATAATCGATCTTGGTTACACAATACAAGACACAGCACAGGGTTTTAAAATAACAAAAAAATAAACCCGCACTTTATTGCGGGCTCCTTCTTTTTTATTCAGGCAATCCATGTGCTTCATATATCTGCCAAAATATTTCCTTGTAAATAGAACTTGCTTCTTGTCTTGTTTTGTTTTTATAAATATAAACAAGAATACTTGATCCATTATCTTCTTCTGGAATATTATTCACTTCGACATTCCACCGCCACCCCCCAGATCGCCCATCGTTTCTTCTGTATCCTGAAACATAAAAAAGAGTTCCGAGAGTCTCTTCGTCTTGAATGCGATACTCATGAGTCTCATTTAAATTTTTTCTGGAATGAATTGTAAAGAAAATATCATAATATTCACTCTCTATCAAAACTCGAATTCTTTGGGGTTCTTTTTCTTGAGATAAAACAAGCGGCGATAAAAAAACAAAGAAAATAAGCATCACATAGTAACAACGTTTAATTTCCATTTACCTCTCCTCTTTTTTTAAAGTTCCACAACAACCAAGCGAAATATACTATATTTACTCTTAAAAAACAAAATTAAAAAAAACTTTGAGCTATTTTTTTTATAACAAATTCGATTGGCTTTAAGTAAAAAGGAGTCTGGAAATCCTTACCATCAAATACCAGGGCGTCTCTCATCCATTCCTCTGTAATAATTTTCAGATCCTCAACCATATTTTTATTTTTAAAGGTCAGGCTAACCTCTATATTAAAATCAAAACTCTGTGAATCCAGATTATTAGAACCTATCATTCCCTCCTTTTGGTCGATTAAAAGGGCCTTTGCATGATTCATCTCACCTATTAAATAAAATTTAATTCCATACTCAGAAAGAGTTTTTGCAAATAAATAATTTGCCCAATTCACAATACCAATATCGGATTCTTTTGGCATCAATACACTCACGTTAACATTTCTCTGCGATGCCATTATTAAAGACTTGATCAACCACGCCCTTGGCGCAAAATAAGGGGTTATTATTATTATACTTTTTTCAGCCATCGCGATTTTTTCTGTATAATATTTTTTAAGCAAAAGTCTTCCTGTATTAGGGAAATGTTCCAAAAGCCACATTTGTGTTTTTCTTAACGGAGAATTTTCTTTTAAAGAAAGAAGATATGTGTTTTTACCACCAGAATAAAAATAAGAGTTAGCAAAAGTTCTCAAGAGATTTTTTACCGCCCTTCTGTCACCGATGTAGGCATGAAGATCTAACCATTTTCTGTAACGATTCGCTAAATTTACCCCCCCAATAAAAGCGTGTTTTTCGTCTACTATCAGTATCTTTCTGTGTATTCTATGAAACCAACTATTAAAAAAAAGTATTTCCGCCCCAAGACTCCTTAAATCTTCTATCTCTTTCTTGTCTATATTGTCAAACCAAAGTGCCCCGAAACCATCCAAAACAAGCCTTATTTTTATTCCCTTTTTCGCCTTTTCTTTTAAGACGGAAAAAAAGTCCATATAAGGACTAGTGTCATTGCTTAGAATATAACTCTCCCAATAGATAGAGCTTTCGGCATTTTTTATTGCCTCGAACATACCTCCCCACGCCTTCTCTGTATTATTATATAATTTATACTTCACAAACTAAATCAAAATTAAAAAAAGAAAATTCATTTCAAAAAAAATTGACCGGGCATTATATGTCTTTATCATACTGAAAATGAAATATTGTGTATCTTTATTTTATATGACACGCCTACAGTCCGCTCTCTTTAAGTTTACTCGCTATTTCAATTTCTTTTTTAGACAAATTCTGGGGTATTTTTATATTTATCTTCACCAGAACATCTCCTCTCTTTGTTCTATCAACAGGAACCCCTCTTCCTTTTATTCTTAAAATTTCCCCAAAAGATATTCCTGCAGGAACCTTAAACTCAACATCCCCGTCCAATCCTTTAATCGAACGTTCCGATCCTAAAAGCGCCTCAGACAACTTAAGCTCAATATCAGTTGTTAAATTAAAACCTTCTCTTCTCCAGACAGGATGTTTTTCTACATGAATCTTAACATAAAGATCTCCAGAAGAACCCCTTGGCACGGCCTCTCCCTTTCCCGAAAATCTTATCATCTCACCATTGTCTATTCCTGCTGGTATTTTTACGATTATCTCTTCGCTTTTTTTAACAACCCCTTCACCAGAACAGGCATTACACTTTTCCTTCGGAATCTCACCTGTACCCATACAACTTTCACAAATCCTCTTGGTTGTAAAGTTTCCCAAAAAAGATCTTTTATTCTCCAGCACCTTCCCTGAACCATTACAATTTTTACACTTAGTCATAGTGGTTCCCTTTTTTGCTCCCATTCCTCCGCATTCATCGCATGTTCCGATCTTGTTTATTAACACCTTTCTTTCAACGCCAAAAATAGACTCACTGAAACTTATTAGTATGTCTATGGAAATATCCCTTCCTCTTACCCTCCCCGAATGAGCATTTCCTCCTCCAAAAAAAGATTCAAATATATCTTCAACACCTGAACCGCCAAAACCCTGGGCATTTCTAAAAATATCACTGAAATCAAAACCAAAACCCTGACCGCCAAAACCCTGGGATGAATCCGAAAAACCACCAACACTACCATAAGTGTCATATTGGCTCCTTTTGGCATCATCAGAAAGAACATGGTAGGCCTCATTTATTTCTTTAAACTTCTTTTCATCCCCACCCTTCTTGTCTGGGTGGTATTTATGAGCAAGTTTATGAAAAGCCTTTTTTATTTCATCCTTAGACGCGCCTTTTTCAATTCCTAAAATTTTATAGTAATCAGACATAAATCAATTACGAATTAACAATTACGAATAACGAATTATCTCACACACTAAAATTTGCAGTTGATAATTCGTAATTTCTAATTGACCTACTCGGCATCTCTCACTTTACCTTCTTCCTCACCGCTATTTTCTTTCTTTTGTTCTTCAGAAGGCTGATCGGTTTTTTGATTCTTCATCATATGTTCACCGATCTTTTGGATTTCAGAAAATAGAGCTTCTGTTGCCTTTTTGATCCCGTCGATATCTTCGCTGTCTTTTATTTTCTTTAGTTCTTCAATCTTTAGTGTCACTCCTGTTTTTATCTCCTCTGTTATTTTACCTTCTGCGTCTTTCAATGATCTTTCTGCCGTATTTATTAAAGACTCCGCGTTGTTTTTTATATCAATCGTTTCTTTTTTCTTTTTATCTTCTTCGGCATGAATCTCCGCCTCCTTCTTCATTCTCTCTATATCTTCTTCTTTTAACCCACCCCTTGCTTCTATTTTAATTGATTGAGATTTACCAGTTGTCTTATCCTTTGCAGTAACACTCAAAATTCCATTCACATCGACATCAAAAGTAACCTCTACCTGAGGCATACCTCTCGGAGCTGGAGGTATTCCCTCCAAGGTAAATCTTCCCAGTGTTTTATTGTCAGATGCCATTGGTCTTTCTCCCTGAACAACGTGTATCTCTACAGATGTCTGATTATCGGATGCTGTAGAAAAAATCTGACTTTTTGACGCTGGTATCGTAGTATTTTTATCAATCAATCGTGTGGCAACCCCCCCAAAGGTTTCTATTCCAAGAGAAAGCGGAATAACATCCAGTAGTAAAACATCTTTCATTTCTCCCTGCATAATACCGCCTTGGATAGCAGCGCCCAAAGAAACAACCTCATCTGGGTTTATAGAACGATTTGGTTCTCTTCCAAATAATTTTTTTACAGCTTCTATTATTGCGGGCATCCTAGTCTGACCACCAACCATAACAACCTCTTCTATGTCTTCAACCTTAAGACCTGCTGACGAAAGAGCTCTTTTGCTTATTTCTATGGATCTATCAATATATTTAGATGCGATATCTTCCAGTTGTGCCCTTGTCATCTTCATAAGAAGATGTTTCGGTCCAGAGGAATCAGACGTAATAAAAGGAATATTTATCTCAACTTCTTTTGTTGTTGATAGTTCGTGCTTAGCTTTTTCTGAGGCTTCTTTCAATCTTTGCTTTGCAAGAGGATCGCCAGATATATCTATTCCACTATCTTTTTTGTATTCTTTAACAATAAAATCCATTATATCGTGATCTATATCCTCTCCTCCCATGTGGCTATCCCCATCAACCGCCTTCACTTCTATAACATTATCCGAAACATCTAATATTGATATATCAAAAGTTCCACCACCAAAATCATAGACTGCAATCTGTTCATTCTTTCTCTTTTCAAAACCATAGGCGAGTGCAGCTGCCGTTGGCTCAGGTATTATTCTTTTCACCTTAAAACCAGCAATTTCTCCGGCATCTTTCGTGGCTTTTCTCTGCGCATCATTAAAATAAGCGGGAACAGTTATAACAGCCTCGTCTATTTTTTCTCCTATTTTATCCTCAGCATCCGCTTTTAATTTTTGAAGGATCATGGAAGAAACCTCCTCTGGGGAATACTCTTTTTCTCCCATTTTTACTTTTACCCCGCCATCATCTGATTTAAGAATGGAAAAAGAAACAGATGCTCTGTCTTTTTCAACTTCTTTGTCATCATACCTATGCCCAACCAATCTTTTTATGCCAGAAATAGTATTCTGAGGATTTGTAATACTTTGTCTTTTTGCCAACTGACCAACCAATCTTTCTCCTGTCTTAGACATTGCAACAATGGAAGCAGTTGTTCTTGAACCTTCTACGTTTTCTATTATTTTTGGCTGTCCACCCTCAACTACAGCCATTGAAGAAAAGGTTGTACCAAGATCTATTCCTAATATTTTTGCCATAGTTTTTATTTTTAATTTATAATAATTATACCTAACTTAAATTTCAAAAAATTTACTCCTTATGAAAGACCCCGACTCTAACTTTTGATGGTCTTAAAACTTTGTCGCGATATCTATACCCGCTCTGCACAACCTCTTTAACGACACTATCTTCTTCTTTGTCTAATACGTCAATAGTACCGATTGCTTGATATTCTTCTGGATTAAAATTTTCTCCAACTTTCCCGAACCTTATCAAACCAAATGAGGAAAATATTTCCAATAGCTGGGAATAAATGCTTTCTATTCCGACTCTCCAATTTTTATCTATTTTCTCCCAAGACTCCTTGTGAGAAAAAGCTATTTCAAAGTTATCAGCTACTGGCAACATTTCCGACAATATTCTTTGTTTTATCATCGGCTCTAACTCCAAAAGATTCTTCTCTTCGGCCTTTCTAGCATTAACATAATCAGCACGAGCCCTCTGCCATCCCTCTAAGTTCTGTTGCTTTTCCAATTCGCAATAGTGCAATTTATCCTTTAGCTTTTTGATTATTTTAGCACAATCACCTTCTTCTTCATCAAAAACGATATCCTCCCCCTCCACACCAACATCAGGTGGGCCACCAATTATATCTTTTTTTTCTTGTTCTTTTTCCATATATTTTTATTTTACTCTCGCAATTTTAACCTTTAAGGCAAAATATGTCAATTTATATTTTATTCAAAAAAGACCATAATAAAAACGAAAATCGTACATTTAAAATGTGGAGGATTTAATGCTTAAAAAAGTAAAAGATGGAATTCTTATTGAACTTAAAGGTTTTAGCCGTATTGTCAATAAGATTAAAAAAATATCCAACAAAAAAGACAGCAGAGAAACCTATCTTTTCCTCTCTGAATTTAACATCAAATCAATTTATTTTGAAAGTTCATGGGGCACACTAAACTTCACAAAAGTTCATTTTTTGGATAACCAGATGATACCATTCAATAAATGGTTCGATGATGGTATATATGCAGAAAAAAGGGTTTTGGGTTTCTCTGGGATATATGGCGGGTTTATTGTTCTCGAATTCAAAGAAGGTCTCTAACAAAACCGCATGGCTAAAGCCTGCGGTTATTTTTTTGACAACCAATGACTATCCTGTCTTACTAAATTTTCTTCTCTTTTTTCAGTATCTTTTATAATTTCTGAAACCACCCTTTCCATTCTCATTCCCTGGGAACCTTTCACCAAAACAATATCACCTTTTTTTATTTCTTCTCTAACGAGCGAGATAGCTTCTTTTGCATCCTTAAAATAAAAAATGGACTCCTTGTTCATCCCTTCAGACATAGCACCTTCCGCAAAAAAACATGCCTGTTCACCAACGACAAACAATCTATCACAAACAGACGGAATTTTTTTACCTATCTCTCGGTGGATACCACTAGAATAATCTCCGAGCTCGAGCATATCACCCAAAACACATATTTTTTTTCCTTTACCCTTAAAATCAGAAAAAGAAGATAGGGCCATTTCAAGAGCTGCTGGGGATGAATTATAAGTGTCATCAATTATCAAACTACCGCGAATCCCCTCCAAAACATTGAATCTACCGGGAGTGGGTTCATGAGTACCCAAAGCTTCTATCATTTTTACGAAATTAAGATCCTGCGACAAACCAGTGGCGAGTGCAGCACAAATAGAATAAACACTCTGCTTTCCAAAAACGTTTCCTGATCTTACAGGAAATTCTTTACCCAAAAAACCCACCTTAAACCTAATACCGATTGGGTGGTTATCATTTTGTTCCTTGTAATTTAAACCATAATCCGATAATAAAATATCTGCCTTTGGACCAAAACCAAAATTAATTTTTTTAAAAGATTCATTCCTTACCATGTCCACGATGCTGGGATCATCTCCATTAAAAACTATCGCTCCACCCTTTTTTAATGTTTTTAAAAGATAACTCTTTTCTTTTACCAGTTCTTTACGATTTAAAAAATTCTCTATATGCACAGGAACGTCTGGTATTCTGGTAAGGACAACCACATCTGTTCTTATCCATTCTGATATTTTCTTTATGTCTCCAGGCTTATCTGCTCCGATTTCCAGAACCAACCATTCTGGATACTTACATGGAAAAATAAAAAGTATAAAACCCTTAATGACATTTAAAATCCAAAAAAAAGGGTTACTCCAACCATTATTAAGTCCCAAAATAGCAAGAGGCAAACCTATCTCGCTATTAAAACTCTTTTGACTTTTTCCAACTCTAAAAAAATTACTAAAAACTGTATATATAGCATCTTTCGTTGATGTCTTACCAACATTTCCGGTAACGGCCACTATTTTCGGTTTATATTTTCCAAGAACCAATCTGGCCTCAAAAGTAATAATCAAAGTAATTATTATTTTTATTTTTTCTTTTATTTTTTTCATGAATGTTCAATATTACCTGTCGGGGTGTATTTCATAGTAACTTATTAAAAATTTAACCATATTAAAAAATGGTTCAGTGAGACTATGGGAGGCATATTGTACACCCTGTGGGTCTACTGTGTAAAGAAATATCAAAAACTTGGGATTATACGCTGGAAAATATCCAAAAAATGAATGTAAATACCTGTCTTCGTGATACCCACCACCTTCTTTTGTCAAAAGAGCTGTTCCCGTCTTTGCTGCAACAGAATAATTATTCAACTTGAAAGAACCTTCCAAAAGCTTTTCATCAACCACTCTTACAAGCATCCTTGTTATCTCTTCGGAAGTC
The DNA here is from genome assembly GCA_964649715.1 of uncultured Candidatus Saccharibacteria bacterium. GTDB lineage: Bacteria > Patescibacteriota > Minisyncoccia > Phycocordibacterales > UBA12445 > UBA12445. The sequence continues at coordinate 91,844 of CAZYTH010000002.1, read as the reverse complement.
TGAGGGCTTATAACCCTTCTTTCTATTTTTGGTTCAGTTACTTTTGACGCACCAATTCGATATTTTATTTCATCAACGATTGTCGGCCTCACGAGAAGGCCACCATTTGCCAAGGCAGACAAAGCTCTTGCCGTAGCTATAGGAGTTACAGCTATTCCTTGACCAAAAGATGCTGTTGCATAATCAACCTCATACTTACTACTTAAATTGTTCACAAGTCCTCTGGCTTCAGATGGAAGATCTATACCAGTCCTCTCTCCCAAACCAAAATCAAGAAAATATTCTGAAAATTTATCTCTACCCATCTGTTGCATAATAAATATCATACCCAAATTTAATGAGCTACTGAGAGCTGTTTGAATATCGACAACCCCTCGAGCCTTCCCATCATAGTTCTTTATTACTCTTCCATTTATTTCCACGAAACCCTTATCATTATATGTTGTATCTGAGCTTATAATTCCTGCATCTATTCCGGAAGCCACCGTAATCGGCTTGATCGTTGAGCCCATTTCAAAGACGCTCTCAACTAATGGATTCTTAAATACAGAAAAATCCCTTTCTTTCCCAAAATTATTCGGATCAAAATCCGGCAAAGAAGACATCGCCACTATCTTTCCGGTTGCTGGATCCATAATGATGCCACCGGCGGATTCGCTTTTCAGCTTTTCCATTATGTTTGAAACCTCGGCAGACAGAAGATCTTCAACAGTCGGCTCGATACTTAAAACAATGTCCCCTGAAAAATTATCTTGAACACCAAAAAAAGTTTTTCCTAAACTAGAAAAAATCTCAGCAAAAAAATTAATATATACCGATTCACTGTCTCTCTTTAATGTGTCTTCGTATTGTCTTTCTAGTCCATATCTTCCCATAAAACTATTGCCATCCTCAGAACTTCTTGAGACAAATCCTAAAATATGAGACCCCAAACGATTCGCTGGATAAAAACGACTTCTTTCTCTATAAAGAGAAACTCCTTTTATATTTAACTTTTTTATTTGATCAACTTTTTTTTCGCTATCAGTGCTTCCCACAACCTCATATGGATCATCTTTTTTTGAGGCTCTTTCAAAAAATTCTTCTCTATTTATTTTTGCGAAAGGAGACAGCGATTCATAAACGTTCTCTGGATCAATAATCACAGAAGGGTTGATTGCTATAATAAAATTAGTTTTAAGGGTCGCTGTTGAAATAAGATTACCGTTTTTTTCCTTAAAAAAAATTGAACCTCTGGAAAATATATCAGGAAGAGGCCGTGTGTATTGTCTCTCTGCTATTTCTTTGAATTCTTCCCCCCTTACAACCTGAAGAAAAAAAAGTCGCGAAATGATTATGGTCGCAGACAGAAAAAAAATTATTGCAATAAATCTTATTCTTACAGAACGATCATATTTCATTTTCTAAATAAGATAATCTGTTTGAAAATTTACCTACATTGGCATTTGCAAAATTTATCCTATTGAAATCTTCCTTGAAACCCATTTTATATGCCACCTTCATATTAACAGCGCCCCTTACACTTAAATATTTTGATTCCAATTCAGATATTTCACCTGATAATTTCAATATCTTTTCTTCTGTCCTGTCTCTATCTATTATGCCAACAACAGAATTCTGAACAAAATATACATAAAAAATAGCTAAAATAAATATAGAAAAAACAAGGAATTTTATTAAACACTCCATCCATATTTTTTCTATATTTATTTTTAAATTACATGTTCGCATTTATTTTTGTTGCTATTCTCAACTTTGCGCTTCTAGATCTTGGGTTTTCTTCTATTTCTTTTTCAGAAGGAACTATCGGTTTTTTTGTAATTATCTCCCCTTCCCCGGCGTTTTTTTTAGCTCTGAAAAAATATTTAACGGTCCTGTCTTCTATTTCGTGAAAAGATATTACTGCCAAACGCCCACCGGAAATCAATTTCTGCCAAGCCACATCTAATCCGATTTTTAGAGAACCTATTTCGTCGTTTACGGTTATCCTGATCGCCTGAAATGTCTTTGTGGCAAAGTGTATTTTCTTTCTTTTGTATTCTCTTGGAACAGCTTCTTCTATTGCGCACACAAGATCTTTCGTCGTCTCCAGCTTCTTTATTTTTCTTTTTTCAACAATCGAACGAGCTATTCTTCTTGCATACCTTTCCCCTCCATAACCGTATATAATATCCGCAAGACTTTCCTCAGACCAATCATTAACAATCTCAGATGCTGTAAGTCTCTCGTGGGATATGTCTTCCTCAAGGGTCATAACAAGCGGTTCGTCAAAGAGAAAACTAAAACCCCTACCAGAACCATCTATCTGAAAAGAAGAGAAACCAAGATCCAACAAAACAGCATCCACCCCCTCTATCCCGACACTAGAGAGAACAACTGGTAAATCTTTAAAATTTGAAACAAAAAAATGTTGTTTGCACAAACCACCTGCTAATACTTTTCTTGATCTATCAATAGCGCTCCTGTCTCTGTCCAATCCCACAAGCACACCGTCTTTTCCTATCGCCTCACACATTTCTCTTGAGTGCCCAGCCCCACCCAATGTTCCGTCAACAACCGTCATACCGTTTTTTAACTCCATGCCGGATATTACTTCTTTTAAAAGAACAGGTATATGGGACATAATCGTTACATTATTCCCGCTTCACCCAACTTTTCTGCAAGAACATCCGCCTGATCCAAAACCTTTGATTTATATTTTGTCCAAGAATTCTCATCCCATATTTCAAGTCTTGTATGAACACCTATTATCACTACTTTTTCTTCAATACCAGCATAATCTTTCAAGACATCGGGTATGAGTATCCTTCCCAATGAATCAACCCCCACAAGAGATGCTCCTCCAAGCATAAATCTGTTAAAACTCCTTTTATCAGATTGAAGCATAGACATTTGCGATAACTCACTTGCAACTTTTTCCCATTGCTCAACAGTGTAAACAGATAGACACTTATCAAGACCATAACCAACAACGACTTCTTTGCCCATTTCTTTTCTAAATTTTGCAGGCAAAGAAACCCTTTTTTTTAAGTCTACTGTGTGTTTGTGTTCACCAATTAACATTTTTTATTTTATACCACTTTATACCACTGTTGTTACATTATATACCACTTTATAAAATACAACAACATAGTTATCCACAGCTACTTTTGCCCCAAAAAGCAAAAGTAGCAAGTAAAAAGTTATAAAGTTAAAAGTTTATAAAGTCTAAAAAACCGCCTATTTCTAGACGGTTACAACATTTAATTTTATTTTGTCTTTGGAATCCTCTTCGTCAATTCAGCACGAAGATGTGGTTTCCTTAAAAAAAGTTTTGCCCAATTATCAGGTTTCCACCCTTTTTGAGTCCAGTGTATCCAAAAACCAAGCGCGGAAGGTTGTTTAATTTTAAATTTTTTACTACGCCACTTCCATCCCGCTTCACGATCCTGAACAATTTTATCATCAAAAATTACAGTGCCATCCTCTTCGAATATTAAAAGATGATCACCGTTCTCAATAGATCGCAATCCTTCGTAACCCACCCTACCGTCTTCATAAAAAAACCACTCCATCCCCTCACAACCAGTCTCAAAGAAAGATGAAATCACACCATAATATTTGATTGAATCAAAATCTTTCTTTCTTAGTTTAACGGTTTTATTTTTCTTTGCCACAAACAACCTCCTTCTTTCTTAAATTTTCAAACAACCTAACTTAGCTAAAGCTATCAAACCAGACAAAAAAAACAAGTACCTGCTTGTTTTTCAAATTCGTAATTGATAATTAAAAATTCGTAATTAATCTTTAGGTCTCATAAGAGGAAATATCTGACATTCTTTAGCGGGCTTATCCATCAAGAAACTAAAAAGCCTTTCGCTCACACCAAAACCAAATGTCGGTGGCATCCCATACTCCAATGCTTCAACAAAGTCTTGATCATACATTTGAGCCTCTTCGTCTCCTTCGTCTCTTAGTCTTGATTGCTCCTCAAATCTTTCCGCTTGGTCCAGAGGATCATTCAATTCGCTAAAACCCTTTCCCATTTCTGAGCCGGCAAGAATAATTTGAAATCTTTCAACCAACTCTCTATTGTCTTCTTTTCTCTTTGCGAGCGGTTCCATAAAAACAGGAACATTAACTAAAAATCCTGGCCCTGCCAATTGCTTTCTGCAATATTTCCACAAATTATCTATAGCTCGAGTCTCATTAAAACCTTTTTTGTCATACTCCACACCCAATTCTTTTAATTTTATCTCCATCTCTTCTAGACTTGTGTTAAATATATCTACGTCAGTTTTCTCTTTTATTATTAAAGAAAAATCATAATTCTCCCAATCCTTGCTTAGGTCAATGTCAAAACCCTTTATTTTAAATTTTAAAGTTCCAAAAGTTTCATTGGCTACATAGCGATACATATCTCTCACCATACCCATCCCGTGACTATAATCTGAATAAGCCATATAAAATTCCAACTGCGTATAATCCTGAAGATGCTCAGAGTCCATTCCTTCATTTCTAAAAATCCTACCTATTTCAAAAACCTTTGGAAAACCCGCGACCATTAATCTTTTTTGCCACAACTCACCAGCCGATATTCTTAAAAAAACATCAATATCAAGTGCATTATGGTGTGTAACAAAAGGCCTTGCTTCAGCTCCCCCCGCCGTATTTTCCAGTGTGGGTGTTTCTATTTCCAAAAAACCTTCTCTTGTTAGAAAAACCCTAAAAGAAGACCAGAACTTTGACTTTTTCTCAAACATTTCACGGACATCTTTGTTGACGATAATATCGAGATACCTCTTTCTTAATCTCTCTTCTTCATCTTTCAATCCATAATATTCACCAGGAAGAGGCCTTAAACTCTTAGAAATCATTTTCCACGTTCTGACTTGAATCGTCTTTTCTCCTCTGTTTGTAACAAAAAGGACACCATCCACTTGCACGAAATCTCCGATATCAACCACCTCTTTGAATAATTTAAAATGTTCTTCTTCTGTTTCTCCCTTTTTTAATAAACCCTGTAATTCTGCCGTGCCGTCGGAAAGATCAAAAAAAATTATTGCCCCCTGTCCGCGCAAAGACAAAATTCTTCCCACGAGACTAAGACTCTTGCCGTTGGTCAATTTATCAAAATCAGAGTTCACTTCACTTAAACAAAAATCTCTTTTAACTCTAGCGGGATAAGGATCAAGACCCTTCTCTCTAAGAAGTTTTAATTTTTTTATACGCTCATCTCTAATTTCTTCTAGCGAAGCCATTTAAAAAATTAGTTACGATTTATTTTATTTTTTTAATCTGATATTTCACGACTCCTCCAGGCGTTAAAACAGAGATCGTGTCCCCCTCCTTTTTGCCCATAAGAGCAGAACCTATTGGAGAAATATTTGATATCTTACCGATAGCAACATTTGACTCTTCTGAACCAACCACCATAAACTCTTTCTCTTCTTTTTCGTTTTCTCTAAGAACTGTCACTGTCGAACCCAAACACACAAGATCTTTGCTATTTTCTGATAAAATTATTGCATCTTTTAACATGGTCTCTAACTCAGATATTCTTTGTTCTACATTTACCTGCATTTCTCTGGCCTCCTGGTACTCTGCATTTTCAGAGAGATCACCGAGTGACTTAGCGAATTCTAAGCTTTCTGTTATTTCCTTTCTTTTTATAGTCTTTAGTGTTTCAAGCTCCTTCTTTAGCTCATCAAACTTCTGTTGACTTAAATATTCTATATTTTGATTCATAATTTAATAGATTATCCTTTTTAAAAATCAAAGTCAATTTGAAATATATTCTGAATCAGAATTTATCATCCACTCAAAAACCTTTCTCATTACATATACCCCACCAACGCTATTAGAATATGGCCCCTTTTCCATTATGAGAGCAAAAGCATATTTGGGTTCTTCATAAGGAAAAAAACCAACAACCCATGAGTTTACAAACCTTTTGGCGGTATCTATTTCTGCTGTTCCAGTCTTTGCAGCCACCTTTAATCCTGGAAAATTTAAACCTTGAGCGGTCCCCTCTGTCACAGCATCTCTCATCCCTTCTTTTACCACTGAAAAAAAACTTTTTTCTATATCTAAAAAAATACTTCTGGTTTGGTTCTTGTTCTCACCTATACCCATCAAAATAGTTGGTTCAATCAATTCACCATCGTTGGCAATAGACGACACGGCTCTAACCGCCTGTATCGGTGTTACCAAAAACCCATACTGACCAATCGAACTATGATAAGTATTTCCGAGGGTCCATTTATCTCCCTTAAAATTTTCCTCCTTCCATTTTGGCGATGGTATATTTCCTGTGGCCTCAGGTTGCAATTCAATTCCCGTTGATGTTCCAAAACCAAACAGACGACTATATTTTTCAATATTTAAAATACCCATACCACGTTGTTCTTCGTGTCCTCCACCAATGGAGTAAAAATAAACATCCGAAGAAACCGATATTGCCTTCCTCATGTCAGTCCACCCATGAGCCTTCCAGTCTCTAAATACTGTTGGCTTCTCCGGAAAATAAGGGTTAGGTACCGAAATAGATCCAGAGCTAAATATCTCTTTTTCTGGCGAGACGACACCTTCTTTTAGTGCCCCTATCGCTACGAAAGGTTTTATAATTGAGCCGGGGAGGTAAAGACCAGAAACAACTCTATTTAAAAATGGCATTCCTGCATCATTAAAATAGCGATTGATAAGAATATTATCTTTTCTTCTCGTCATGACGGTAGAATCATACTCAGGATAACTTGTAATCGCAATTATCTCTCCAGAATGAATATCCATCACTACACCAGCACCACCAACAAAACCCTTTTCGATAGCCAGTTCTCTTATATATTCAAAAATTTTACCAGATAGCTCTGCATCCAAAGACAATTTAATCGAAACCCCTCTTTCTCCCGGAGAATAAAGATTTTCAGAATGAATATTTCCGTTAACATCAACCTCAATAATCTTAAATCCCTCCTTCCCCCTCATCGGGTCATCAAATATTTTTTCAACACCCTCCTTTCCAACAAGCTCCTTGGGATCCATTAAAGTATTTTTTTTTAATTCTTCACTAGACGGAAAACCCAAATAACCCAAAGTATTATGTAAACCATTAATATCTGTATATTTTCTACCTTCAATTTCATTCCATGCTAAAATTTTATCGTTTCTATCATAAATTACCCCTCTATCATAAAGAAATGGCACCTTCTTTAAACTATTTTGTTCACTTCTTTTTGCATAATGACCCCCTTGATCTATCTGAAGTGACCATAATTTTAAACCAAAAACAAAGCAAATAACCAAAAAGAAAAAAATAATATATAGAAAAACGCTCCTTTTGATTGGCTTCTCAATCCAACCCTCAAACTGCTGAAGGTTAAGGAAAGACAGATTGCTGGAATCTAAAAATATCTCATCTGGCTCTATCTCTTTGTTTTTTCTATCCAAATTCATCTAAAATTCTTTAGCGAAGAATCTAAATCTACTCCTAAAAAAATTAAAGAAAAAAAAGATAGGTAACAAAATCATAAAAAAATATATCTCTAAACCCCAAAATGCTTCAACGGAATGACCGTAAATAGAGTCCCTTAAAAGTGCCATAAATAAAGCTTCATAGAAATTTCTAAATCTAAACATTCCCAACGCTCCAACTGAAAAAAAAATATATTGAGGGCCAAAAATAGAAGAAAAAAATAATAATGAAAATAATAATATTCTCTTTTTTATCTCTGGATTCATTTAATTATTCCGATATTTTTTAAACTAGACATATTTTCAGGGATTCTGAGATATATCTTTTTAAACGAAAGATCATCCTCGTCAACTATTTTATCTACTAAAGCCAAAACAAAAGAATGTCCTCCCGGAAAAATCGCCGGATCCCCAAAATTAACATTAAAGCTTCTTGGCAAAGAAACAAAGAAACCGCCTCCGCCAATTCCCTCTATTTCCACCATCGCTTTCCCATCTCCAAGATAAACATTTGTCTTGCGACCATAAGAAGAATAATTTTTTATCTTTGAAAAACCAAATCCGCACTCGTAAACATCTCCCAACAAAACACCCCTTGGACTAAATGCAATATTACCAATATTTATACCAGATTCTAAGCCCGTATCTACGAGATACCCGTCATAAGGAAAATCATCGGACCGAAGAAGAATGGATGCAAAAACTGTCGTTGAAGAATGAAGCCCATTAGAGACATCAGCACCCAACCCCCTACCCATAACGAGATCTTTTCTTTTTAAAATATTTTTGAGTTCGTTATTTTCCTCTCTGAGTAACTTATTTTCTATATCAAATATTTTAAATATATCAAGCCTTTTTTTTAGTGCAATGTTTTCATTATAAAGATTTTCTTTGCTATCAAAATTAATATTAAAATTATAAAAACCTTCCGATAAATATCGGCTAACCCTCAAAAAAGGTATAGAAGTTTTTGTAAATATATTTCTTATAATTGGGCCAACAAAATCATGGTAAAAAAATAAAAAAAGAATAAGTATTAACCATGGAAATATTTTAGGATAAATATTATTTCTTTGACTAATTCTATCTTGGTGGTATTTCATCTTCATTCCCGACTAATGTTTCCTTATAAAAATCAAAATTCTCCAAAACGACACCAGTGCCCCTTGCCACTGCCGTTAAAGGAACATCAGCTATGCTAACAGGTATCTTAAGTTCTCTTTTTAATACGTCACAAAGGCCCTTTATCATTGAACCTCCACCAGAAAGAACAACCCCACTGTGCATAATATCAGCGACAACTTCAGGTGGTGTTATTTCTAAAACCTCTTTTACGGAATTAACGACCAATTTAAGAGAACCATTTATTGCTTCTCTTATGTCGTGATCTGTTACAACAACCTCCCTGGGTAAACCTGTAATTAAATCACGCCCCTTAACAACATACTCCTCACGTGTTCCAATGTCACAAGCAGAACCGATTGCTATCTTTATATCTTCTGCGGTTTTTTCTCCTAAAAGTATTTTGAATTCATCTCTTATATAAGAAATAATATCCTGATTAAACCTGTCTCCTGCTATTCTTAAATTTTTCGACTGAACAATGCCACTCAAAGAGATAACTGCTATATCTGTAGTGCCACCCCCGATATCAACTATCATGGTGCCAATAGGATCATGAACAGGAAGCCTTATGCCTATAGCCGCCGCCATGGGCTCCTCTACGAGATGAACCTCTCGCGCACCAGCATTCATACCAGCGTCGCGAACAGCTCTTCTCTCAACGCTAGTTATTCCAGAAGGAACTCCTATCAAAAGCCTTGGTCTCAGCAACTTAGAGCCTGAATACTCTTGTGATCTTCTCATAAAATAAGAGATCATTTCTTCGGTTATTTCAAAATCAGATATAACACCCTCCACCAAAGGTTTTACGGCGACAATGTGATTTGGAGTTCTGCCAATCATTTGTTTGGCCTCATTTCCCATAGCCACAACCCTTCCTGTTTTTTGATTCATGGCCACAACGGATGGCTCATTCATTACGATCCCGTGTCCACGAAGATAAACAAGGGTGTTTGCTGTACCCAAATCCATTCCAATATCGTTAGACAAATATCTGTATAGCTTTTTAACCATAAAATTTATTTAATATTTCAGAAAAATTTTGAAAAATTAATGACCAAAAAAATCATCTTCACTCAACAACTCCACCTTACCAGTTCTCCTTTCCTTGATCTCAAATTTTCCAACTTCTAGAGTCTTTGCTCCAATAATGATTCTTAGAGGAATTCCGATTAGATCTGAATCATTAAATTTTTCCCCAGCAGAGATATCTCTATCGTCATAGAGCACCTCCATCCCTCTTTTTATCATTTTTTCATAAACAGCTTCTGCTTTATTTTTTATTTCAGGATCGGAGTTTTTGCCAGCAAGAACCACTAGATGGTATTTAAATGGCGCTATTGTTTCTGGCCAAACGATACCAAATTCATCAGAAGAAACTTCTACGACCGAACCCATCGCCCTACCTAATCCTATACCATAACAACCCATATTGACTATCTTACTCTCTCCGTTTTTGTCTTTGTACCTAAGGTCAAAAGGAACGGTGAATTTTGTTTTTAATTCAAAAATATTGCCAACTTCAATAGCCTTTTCTTTTCTCAATTCAGAATTTCCGCATTCTGGACAAGTATTCTGTTCTTTTATTATTTCATCGTTTACGGCAACAAGACACTTATCACATATATAAATAGTGTCTTCTCCTGCTTCCGTTACCGTCTGAAATTCATGAGAGAATCTCGAGAAAGTTCCACCCGATGCATATGTCTTATATGTTAGATGACCAATGCCAATACGACTAAAAATGTTTTTATAAACCTCAGCCATTCTTTCATAAAAAATATGCATATCTGCCTCATCCTCGTGGAATGAATACATATCTTTCATTACAAACTCCCTACCACGAAGAATTCCGGACTTAGCTCTCAGCTCCATTCTAAATTTATTTTGAAATTGATAAACGGAAAAAGGTAAGTCCTTATAAGACTGAACAAAATCTCTGACAAGAGGTACAACAACTTCTTCGTGTGTGGGGG
>CAZYTH010000002.1:0-81284 GCA_964649715.1 uncultured Candidatus Saccharibacteria bacterium | reverse complement strand
CAGGGCATTTTCTCTACCACTTACATCAGTTATTTTATAAAGATCAGTGACAGTATTCCACCTGCCCGTTTTCTCCCAATTCTCTTTAGGATGAAGTGATGGCATAAAAACTTCTTGAGCGCCCACCTTATTCACCTCCTCGCGTATTATTTTCTCTATGTTTTTTATAACCCTAAGACCTAATGGTAAATAACTATAAACGCCTGCATGTAATTTATCTATAAAACCTGCCCTTATAAGCAAAGAAGCATTCCTTGAAACCTCGTCCTTTGGGGCCTCTCTTTTGGTCTTCGTAAATAGTCTAGATTGTCTCATAATTGGAATACTACATTAAAAAAAACCTGTGGGCAAGAAAAAAATACCAGCCCCGAAGGGATGATATTTTAAAAAACAAAATCAGAAGACAGTGATTAAACAAAAGGAAAAAAAATAATAACTCATGATGAGAGAAAAGAATACAGACGCAACAAACAAAAAGGTTGTTTTCTCCCAGATAATATTGAAAATTTTTTTCTCAATCAGAAAAAAAACAGTGGCCCAAAACAGAGAAATAAAAAAAGCCACGAACGCAACACACAAATGAAGCATATAAGCCCTCTCCCTTTCTTGTTCTTTGAAGAACGATTTACCAAATTAAAAAATACTATGAAAAGAAAATTTTTACAACATCACCATAAGTCACAACGAGCATAAAAGACATAAGAACAATAAAACCAATTATATTTACAGCATTAAAGACTTTTGGACTTATTGGGCTTCCCTTTAAATATTCAAAAAACAAAAACATAAGTCTTCCACCGTCAAGTGCCGGAAAAGGCATCATATTCAAAACGGCAAGATTTATAGAAATGATTGCTATTATATTGAGAAGATAAACTAATCCCATTTTTGAAGCGTCTCCCACAATTCCTATTATTCCAATCGGACCGCTAACACTCTTTAACGAAGATTCGCCTGTAAAAAAACCAAAGATAAACTCAGTCAGACCAAAGACCATATCACGCGTTAAGCGAGCAGTAATAACAAAACCCTCAAGCGCTGAACGATAAAAAGGTAATTTCAAAACACCAACCATGTCAAGAGAAACACCTATTGCTGTTTTTTCCTCCAATATTCCCTTTATCGGAACAACCTCGACAGTATTTATTTCTTCGCCTCGCTTATATCCTAAAAATATTTTTTTATCACCATGTGTGGCAATAAAATCTTTAACCCTATCTACCGTCAGATCAGAATCCTGAAGAGCCTGCTCATCTGTAGATAAAAATATTATATTATCACCAGACTTTAATCCCGCTTTATCGGCAGGAGTATCAGGAAAAACATTAGTTATTGTAAGTTTGACATCGTTTACGATGAGTCTTTCGGGAAGAGCAGAAACCGATACCGGTGCACCAATTGTAATACCCGTAGATATCAAAAACCACGCTAAAAGAAAATTAAAAAAAACACCGCCAACCAAAACTGCCGCCTGTACTAATTTTGGTTTCCCAGTCAACGCTCTTTTTGAATCCTTATCTTTTCCGCTTAGAAGTTCTTCGCTTGTGTCTTCTCCATATATTTTCACAAACCCCCCAAAAGGTATTAAATTAAAAGTATATTCGGTTTCCCCCTTTTTGATCCCATATAGTTTTGGAGGAAAACCAAAACCAAATTCATCAACTCTTATCCCAAAAAATTTTGCAATTATAAAATGCCCAAATTCGTGAGAAAGGACTAAAACCGCCAGAACAACAACAAATAGAAATAAACTCATTTTATTATTTTTTAACCATTATGATATTACTTCCCCATTATTTCTTTCTCCTTTTTTTCTGTAATATTTTCGAGTTCCTTATTTGCGGAATCTACTAATTTTTGTAGCTCATCTTTTAACCTAAACTTTTCATCTTCAGAGATTTCTCCTTCTCTTTCTTTTTCTTGTATATCAGTCCAGATCTTTTCTCTCTCAAGCCTTATGGCAACCCTAGCATCCTCCATTTTATCCTTAATTACCTTAACCAAGGTTTTTCTCCTGTCTTCCGTAAGTTCTGGAAAAATAACTCTAACACCAATACTGTCAGGAGATGTCGAAACACCCAGATTTGCCGAAGCAATGGCTCTCTCTATGTCTTTTATCTGAGCCTTGTCCCATGGAGTTATTTTTAAACTTCTTGCATCCTCAATACCTATACTTGCAATGTGAGTTATTGGCATCTTAGAACCATAGGACTCTATTTGGACGTTATCGAGAAGCGCTGGTGTGGCCCTTCCTGTCCTAAGAGAAGACAACTCTTGAATAAACCATTTTGATGTTGCGCTTGCTTTATCTTTAAACTGATTTAAATTATATGCCATATATTTTTATTGATTAAAAAATAAAATTTTCAATTATTAATTTACGATTTTCAAACAATGTTCAGCTTTATTTTAACCCTTTCTTTATTCAAAATTTATTAATATGTTTACTATATCAATTTATAATAAAAAAGAGAACTTGTCCGATTTTATAATTCTATCTTCGGCATAAAAAAAGAGAGGTACTCCAGTATCATCTTAGAAGATGAAGACACCCCGTTTAAATATGATTTTATCTTGGGCATTATAATAAGAGAACCTTCCAGGTGAGAGTTGATTGGCTTTCTGTTCTTTTTATATTCCTCAAAAATAATTTTTTCAAAACAAGATATCATTTCAAAACATAAACCTCTGGAACTTTCATTATCGTCATCCTTCAATATTTCATTTTCTACCATAAAAATCCTATCAGGAACAGATAAAGAAATAAATTTCAAACACAACTCTTCTGTCTTTGTTCCGATCTTTCTTTCTTTTAGAACTACGAGCCTAGACTTCAATGTTGGTATTATCCTGTCATTATCTCTGGCAACAATAAAATAATGATGACCAGCGATCGGTTCTTCGAGTATCTTTAGAAGGGCATTCTGCGACTCCTCAGTAAAAATATTTCCCGCTAAAATGAATATTCTCTTTCCACCAGAAAAACTTTTTTTTGAACTCTGCTCTTTAAGCTTTCGACTTTCCGACACTGAAAAATTCTCATTCTTTATAATTACAATATCGGGATTCTTTTCTTTTGGGAGACCCATAATCTCCTCTGCTATGTTTTCTACTTTTTTGATAACAATCTCTACATCTCCCACAATCAAATATGCGTGTGCGAGAACTTCCGTATCTTTATATAACTCCAAAATTCTATGCATGACATAAATATAACATCTTTGTCGTTCTGAGTGAAACTGGGGACCCTCTCGGGCAAACAATCAAGAGTTTTCAATTATTAATTTCCAACCAAAAATTCATTTCTTGAAAAATTATTTTATTTCCCCCAAAGAAATACTATAGCGAATAAGAAGATATCTTATTTATTCACTCGAGGCGAATTGCGACGACGAGAAGACAGAGGTTATAAATTGGGATTTTATTATAAATTGGAAATTCGCCTGCCCGAATGAACGAATTCATTCGTTCGGGCGGGGATTTAGAGATTTAAAAACGCATGGATTCCCGCCTTCGCGGGAATGACAATTTTTCATAAATCATGAATCAATTATCTCTTTGATATGATAGATTGTTTGTATACATCCAAATGACCGAGGGCGACACCTGTCCCCTTCGCGACACAGAATAAAGCGTCATCCGCAACCCTAGCCTTCACACCCGTCTTTCGATATACCAGCTCAGGTAAATTCTTTAACATAGACGTACCACCTGTCATAATAATTCCCTGATCAATAATATCGGCCGAAAGTTCTGGTGGGGTTTCTTGCAAAACATCTTTAATTGCTTTCGCAATCTGTTTCATTTCTTCTGCAAGTGCTTTCACTGTTTCGTTTGTTGTTATCTCGGCGGTCCTTGGCAGTCCGGACAAAAAATCTCTACCTTTAATTATCATTCTTTCTTCATCTTCGACCAAAAGAGCCGAACCGACTCTTATTTTTATCTCTTCAGCTGTTTGATCTCCAATCGCTAAGTTAAAAGTCTTCTTAATATAATCAGTAAGTGCTTGGTCTATTTTATTACCCGCACACTTAACAGAATTAGCGGTAACTATTCCCCCAAGCGATATAACTGCGACATCGGTTGTCCCTCCGCCGATATCTACCACCATATGACCCTTTGCCTCATGTATGGGAATACCCGCGCCTATCGCTGCCAATATCGGTTCTTTAATAACATAAGCCATCTTTGCTCCAGCTCTTATTGTCGCTTCTATGACCGCTCTTCTTTCCGTAGAAGAAACTCCAGCGGGAACTGATACCATGACTTCTGGTTTAAAAATATCAAACTTCCGAAGAGATTTATTTATGTAATATTTAAGCATCGCTTCGGTTACTCTGTAATCGGCAATAACACCATCTTTCATTGGTCTGTAGGCAATAATATCATCTGGTGTCTTACCAATCATGTCCTTAGCTTCAGCACCAACCGCCAGTATTTTGTTATCTCTTTGAGAAACCGCCACAACAGAAGGCTCATTCAAAACAACCCCCTTGTTGGGTAAATAAACCAGCGTGTTAGCTGTGCCCAAATCTATCCCAAGCTTTCTCGTAAAGAAACTCATGATTTGTATATTACAGCAAATCTTCCAATAATCAATCTTTCAAATTATCTCTTTTAATATCAACACCAATGTCCCTTAAACGTTCCTCTATCTTTTCATACCCCCTATCAATATAATAAACATTGTGAATAATAGATTCTCCTTCAGCGATAATTGCCGCCAACAAAAACGCGAGACCAGCTCTTATATCAGGACTTTCCATCTCTCTTCCGCGAAAACATGTCGGCCCCTTTACGGTTGCTCTGTGAGGATCCCAAACTCTTATATCAGCCCCCATCCTTTTTAGTTCTTCAGCGTAATTCAATCTGCCCTCAAATATAGTTTCAAAAATAAAACTTTCACCTGACACCTGAGTTAAAAAAACAACCATCGGTGCCTGAAGATCTGTTGGAAACCCGGGATACTCATGAGTCTTAATGTTGGCACTTTTAAAAATTTTATT
Source organism: uncultured Candidatus Saccharibacteria bacterium (assembly GCA_964649715.1). GTDB lineage: Bacteria > Patescibacteriota > Minisyncoccia > Phycocordibacterales > UBA12445 > UBA12445. The sequence goes on along the minus strand of CAZYTH010000002.1, from coordinate 76,278 downwards.
AGGAATCCTATCATTGTCTATTATCTTAATACTACTTTTCCCTATTTTCATTTTTAAACCAGACGCAGACAATTCATTTATTAAAGATTCTATCCATGTTGGATCACAATTCTTTATTAGAAGATTTTTTGCGCAAAGCGCTCCAAGAATCAGAAAACTTCCCGCCTCTATCCTGTCTGGTGGTGTATTATAAAACTTCCCGTTTGCCGACAAAAGTCCCGTACCAACAACCTCGATCGTTGATGTACCAGCACCTTTTATTTTAGCCCCGCAACTATTTAAAAAATCAGCCAAATGCTTCGTCTCTGGTTCTAACGCAACATTCTTAATAACCGTTTTTCCTTTTGCCAAAACACCTGCCATCATGAGTGTTTGAGTTCCTGTGACGCTCTGATTTTTCATAAATATTTCAGAACCACGAAGTTTACCGTTATCGGCAAAAATTTCATATTTTCCTTTATTAAAATTTACTTTTGCGCCTAATTTGCTAAAACCATCAACAAATAAATCTATCGGACGAGCCCCAATAACACACCCCCCTGGATGTGGAAAAAATACTTCTCCATTTCTTGCAAGCAGTGGACCCGTAAGAACAATTGATGCCCGTAATTTTTTTGAAATATCTTCGGATATTTCACTTCCTGGTTTTTTCTTAAAACAGACAGAATAAGTTCTATTACCAACTTTCTCAACCTCCCCCCCCATGGTTCTCAGAAGATCCACCATTCTTTTAACATCCTCAATTTCTGGAACATTTTTAATTACAACCTTGTCCTTAAAAAGAATCGTTGATGCGAAAGCCTGCAAGACGGCGTTTTTTGCTCCATTAACCTCAATGACACCCGACAAACTCTTCTTCCCTCCAGACCCTTTTATTCTAAATATTTCTCTCATGCTTAATAATCTAGCACGGTAATAATATTTGACTCAAAGCACAATATACGGTATTGTGCCAAGAAATCTTTTCAATTAGGAGGGTACATTGAAAAACAAAGACATTATTGAAACTGATTTCCTGGGAGGAAAGTCTGACTGTCCGTTAACATATTTTAAGATTGGAATCTTGTCCAATATAGATGCATTCAAAAAAATTCTTCCAAAAAACAGAGAACAAAACAGGTCTATCGTAGTTGCGATCACCCTTGAGATGGGAGGAAAAAGGTATCGAATAAGCGATTGCCATTTATTTACAATAAAAATAGATAGCGCATACGGCCACGCATCGAGGATTATCTTCTTTCTTCTTGCCGTTCCAAGTGTGCACGATGAAGTATTCAGAGAGGACAAAATAGTAAAACTGGAACGCTTAACAATGACAACCAAAAATCCCAGAATCACAAAAATTATTGATATTGATAGATGAAAAATTGTATAGCCCCGAATTTATTTCGGGGCTATTTTATACAAAACAAAAAAATAATTTTTTACATGAGAACTTGCTCCGCCCGAATCTATATCTTGAATTCTATTACATCACCATCGCGAACCAGGTACTGCTTTCCCTCGGTTCTCACCAAACCATTTTCACGCGCCACACCATAAGACCCTGAATCTATCAAGTCCCTCCAATTTATCACATCCGCACAAATAAATTTATCTTTAAAATCAGTATGTATCGCCGTCCCCGCCAAAGGCGCAGTCCACCCTCTTTTTATTGTCCATGCTCTGGTTTCATCTTCTCCTGTTGTGAGAAAAGTAATAAGATCTAGTATCTCATAACCTTTTTTAATTAAATCATTTATGCCATCATCTTGCACCTCAAGAGCTTTTCTGTATTCTTCTTTTTCCGCACCCGAAAATGCAGAAAGCTCCTGCTCTATCGCAGCATCCACCTCCACCCACTTAGAACCAGACTCTTCAAAAAATTTAATAAGCTCCGCCGTATCCACTTTTTTGCTTCCGCTCTTGCTATTTAAAACATAAAGTATCGGCTTCATTGTAAGAAGATGCATTGATTTTATTAAATGAACTTCTTCATCCACAAGGCCAACCGTCTGTGCCAATTTTCCATTTTCGAGCGCCACGAGAACTTTCTTTAAAAGAGTCTCCTCAAAAAGGGCTATCTTGTCTCCCCTCCTTACATCCTTTTGGATATTAGCGATCCTCTTGGAAAGCGTCTCCATGTCGGCAAGGATGAGCTCAAGATTGATGACTTCGATATCGTTCATGGGATTTGGCTTGCCAGATACGTGAACAATATTTTCATCCTCGAATATGCGAACGACTTCCGCAATGGCATCCACCTCTCGAATATTTGAGAGAAATTTATTTCCCAAACCCTCTCCACTAGAAGCCCCTTTTACAAGTCCCGCAATATCAACAAATTCTATCGCAGTCGGCACAACCTTTTTTGAATTAGAAAATTTAGCAAGTTTATCCACTCTCTCATCGGGCACAGCGACAACACCCACCGAAGGATCAATTGTACAGAACGGATAATTCTCCATCGGCACACACTTTTTCGTCAGCGCATTGAACAGCGTTGATTTCCCGACATTTGGCAACCCTACGATTCCTATCGATAGCACGTAATTGAATATGATTAAATTCTTTTAATGAAAGGTAACCAGTTATATTTAGCAACCCTTTTTCGTTGATGACCTGATCTACGATGTTCCTTACTATAAATTGTTTTTGATTAAAACTCAAATTGTGAACTATTGATTCCATCTTCTCTGCATATTCCTCTATCTTCTCCGGGGAGGGTATTTCGATGTCATCTTTTTTTTCTAAACTTATCAACACCCAGGAGGCTTTCCAAAAAATAGCCTTGGATCAATAACGCCTAGATTTAACTATTTTTTGCGTACCACTTAAATGATATTTTTGTTATACTGTTTTCGTTATGAAAATAAAAAAAGAAAATAAATTAGAATTAAGAACCGCTCTTTCTTATGATGATGTCTCTATCGTTCCTAAATATTCAGAGATAATATCAAGAAGAGCGATAGACACCACTACTAGAATTTCTAGAAGGGTTTTTATAAAAAATCCAATCGTTAGTGCAAACATGACCACAGTCACGGGGAGTGAAATGGCGATAGCAATGGCAATGTCTGGAGGGGTGGGTATCATCCACAGATTTCAAACCATAAAAGAAGAGGCGGAGGAGATTAAAAGAGTTAAGGAAGCTAAAATAGAGGGCGATGGAGCTTCTTTGGATAATAGCGGAAGGCTGGTCGTTGGAGGAGCAATAGGTTTAAAAGATGGTGTAGAGAGGGCAGGTGCCCTGATCAGCGCGGGAGCGAATGTGATTGTTATAGATATTGCACACGGCCACTATAAGAGGTGTCTAGAACTAGTCAAAGAATTGAAAGAAAAATTTCCAGAGACAGACATCGTAGCAGGCAATGTGGTTACCAAGGAGGGCACAAAGGCTTTAATAGAGGCCGGTTGTGATGGTGTAAAAGTAGGTATAGGACCAGGTGCAGCTTGCTCCACAAGGATCGTTGCGGGGGCCGGCGTTCCACAATTTACGGCGATTTTAGATTGTGTATCTGTTGCCGAAAAATATGATGTTCCGATAATAGCCGATGGTGGCATAAAAAGCTCCGGCGATATTGCAAAAGCGATCGGTGCAGGAGCCTCTTCTGTTATGATGGGCAATTTGCTTGCGGGGTGCTCTGAGTCTCCAGGTAAAAAATTTACAGAGAACGGACAGGTTTATAAAATGTATATGGGTAGTGCGTCTCAGGAGGTTTCTTATGATCGTTTTTTGAAAGAAGGTGTCAGTGAGCTTAAAGACAGGGCACCCGAAGGCGTCGCTTATAAGGTTTTATACAAGGGAAATGCAAAAAATATAATTCAAAGTCTGCGTGATGGTTTCCAGTCAGGGATGAGTTATTCTGGAGCAAATAATATTCAAGAATTTTGGGAAAAAGTAGATTTTGTGAGAATTACAGAATTTGGCCACAAAGAGAGCTTGCCGAGAGATTATCAGATTTAGGGACATCGTCTTTCTTGTTACCTGATGTAATCACTAAACTTACCATATTCATATTTGCCAAAAATTAAAATGCGTCCTCTTATGTGTTTTTTATTTAATTTTGCTTGCACCTTCCATTTGTAATTCATATAATGTATGCAAGGTTGATGGTTTGACAGGTTGTGTCGTGAGGCATAACCACTCGGTTGCAACAGACCGATAGAATCATCTCACCTTATCAAAGAGTCCTGCGCAAGTAGGATTTTTTGATTTTTGGGCGAAAAATTATTTTATTATTCATACTTACCTTCTGCTTCCGGCTGGTACAGTATCTTTTCAACCTTATATTTCTTTTCACTCTTTGGTGTCTTGATAGATATCACATCTCCAATCTTATAACCCAACAAAGCACATCCGATTGGAGAAAGAACTGATATCTTGTTTTGTATGATGTCGGCATCATTAGGAAATACGAGCTGATACTTTAATTCGCTACCGGAATCAATATCAGAAAATACAACCAGCGAATTCATTGTTATGACATTACCTGGTATCTTCTCAGGTTCAATAACAATAGCTCTTTCTAGTTCCTTGGAAAGTTCTCTGATGTCATCTGTTTTAACTCTTTTTTCTATAATTAAGTCAGTTAATTTCTTGTGATCGTTCTTTGTTATGTATATGTTCTCCATAGTCTTATTTTATTAATTAAAAACAACCGAATTGTTTATCGGTTGTTTTGTTGCTAAATATCAACGTAAACAACGCCTAGGTAACGCTAGAAAAGATCATTAGAGTATTGCTGTTTTTCTTAGTTATATAAATCATTTATAGCTAAGGTTATCAGAGATAATTTTTATTAGCAAATATTTTTCTTTGATTAATGATAAATAGGGATTCTTGAGAATCAACCATCAAAAGCCACCCCCCTACCCTTCGTTTTTGGAAAACAACGGGGACAAAAAATTTTCTACAAAAATTTAGACTTTAGGGATGTCGAGCTTTTTATGTGTCATTTTTGACGATTTTTGAGCCTTAAATAGAGCCACCAATTTTGGCCCATTTTTGAGGATATGCGATCCCGTGCGTTTTAATGCCCCTTAAATTATAAAGTGGATATATGAGCCATTTGAGGTTTTGAGCCCCCTCCAAGGGTCTTATATCTGAACGTTTTTATACGATTAAACGCGTTCCCCTAGACACTGTGAGGAGTGTTCCCCTAGGGACTGAGAAGGAATATCTTGTGGCGGATAAATCCGAGATGGTTCTCCGTCCTGACTATCGGCGCAGTTGAGATCTTTCGCTTTTTTCTTTAATTTTTCCAAAAATTCTGGCAGAAAATCTACTGCCGTAATATTTGCATTCGTATTTTTTAAAATCTCAATAGATGAAGCACCTGTTCCACATCCGATATCAACAATTTCCAATTTTGAATTCTTATCTAGGTTTAGTATGCCTAAAATTTTCCTGACTATTTCATCAGAACCGGGTCCTTGTCTTTTGTTGCCAATATGTAAATCAACTAATAATTTTAATGTTTTTTCATCCATAAAATATATCTTATCAAATTAGTTCTGAAATATAAATTATAAGATGCCTTGGTATTCATTTTAATCCTCTCGCAATTCATGGTTCTCTAAAAGACTGTGTCATCAGACCAAGTTTAACTCACCCGCAAGGTCATTTTTTGCATAATTAGATGTGTTTCCCTAGACACTGTGAGGATTACCCTCCTCAAGACCGAAGATTAATATATTTGACTTAGCATTTCACATATGATACACTATTGTCATAATTATGAAAAGCAAAAAAAACCTTTTAGAACAGCTAAATACCCTACCCTACTTTAGCAAAAACACTGTTTTTCAGCTGAGCAAACAGTTGGGTCTTAAAGATTCAACAGTTGATACTTATATCAGCCGTTTTTTAAAGCACAAAGAAATTTATCGTCTTAAAAACGGAATATATGTCTCTGCTGATTTCTTCAATAAAAATAAAAATGATATTTCTTATTCTTTCTACCTCGCAAACATTATACGAACACCTTCATATGTGAGCTCTTGGGCGGCTCTTCAGTATTACAATTTAGCCACTGAAGCAATCCATTCTGTAACCTCGATTACACTTAAGGTAACCAGAGACTATCAGACAAAAGCGGGCAACTTTACATATCATTCTATCAACAAAGATTTCTTTTCAGATTTTTCTCTAATGAAAGGAAAATTTGATTTCTTTATAGCTTCCCCGTCAAAGGCGTTATTTGATCTGCTGTATTTCAGAACCGATCAGTTCCGAGGTATAAAGTTAGAAAATATCAAGACAATGATCGATGATCTAAGAATCGATATTGATGAGATGAGCGATGAAGAGCAGTCAAAATTTTATTCAATGGTTAAAAAATATCTATCTATATGAGTGAGCAAATATCCGCAGTTTTAAAAAGAAAACTTGATGAGGTTTCTTCTTCCGGGGCTATTGACGCCGAAACGAGAAGAAATGCTCTAAAGGAAGAATTGCAGTTTTATGTCCTCAATTTTATCTATCACCATCCAAGATACAGCACATGGATCATGTATGGAGGTTCCGCTCTTCGTATTATTCACGGACTTGACCGTATGTCAGTTGATCTAGATTTTGAAATATCACATGCAATAACAGAAGGTTATCTAGAAGAACTCAAAAAGGAAATTGAAAATCACTTTATTGGTACATATAATGCCGGGTCTGTTTTTCTTACTGTAAAAACAACACCAAACAGAGGGTTAATTTTAAAATTCCATGTTAATGATGAATTAAGCTCCGGACACCCCTCAAAACAAATACACATAAAGATAGATCTAAACTATTTTATTGCTCCAAAAACGGTTATCGAACGCAGGCCGATAAACCGTGATCAGCTTTCTTTTGTGATTGCGACATACAATATGGGTTCACTCATGGCAAGCAAGATTGCCGCCATTTTTCTACGAGGAACACGCGGTGTTGGAGAATACGTCTATGAAGAGAAAGGAAGGGATATTTATGACCTTCTTTGGTATATGAGCAAAAAGATAGTGCCTGATTTTGATTATCTTATCGCCAAAGATGTAGATGTAAGAAATCCAAGAATGCTTTTTGATAAGCTCACGATACAGATGAATAAAGCAAGTGACGATAATCTAAAACAGGATCTATTGCCATTGTTTATAAACAGAACCTTTATAGAAAATTGGCTTAAAAACTGGAGGGAAAGCTATCTTGGACTTCTTGGTGATTATAAAATTCGCACGGTCACGGAATTAGAAAGTATTAGTATCTACCAGGATTTTGCCACTGATATTTTTTATTTTATTTATAAATACAAAACCGAAGAGGATAAAATAGTTAGAATTGTTTACTCTTTAAGTGATTACTGGATCGATTTTAAAGATGGCGACTTACCGATAAAATCAGATCCAAAACTGGAGGATAAAATAGAATTTGGAGGTAATGGAGTAAGTAGCCATCCCGCTCCACAGGATAAACTCAAACTGTATGCCACTCTGTTTTATCAGAAAACTGAAAAATACTTTAAAAAAATGAATAAGATTATCCTTGGTGATGGTATTGCAACGAAAGTCATCCGAATGACAGCTACTAATTTAAATCAGAAAGAAGAAATGGTTCTTAATAAATCTACACTGCTTTCATCGGAACTAGACGATCTATTAAAATAGAATGCTGAGTAAAGAAGACGTGTAAAGACTCTAAATTTATCGGATTTATCCGAGGGTTTATAAGAAGGTCATGCAACAAAAAAGCCCCGACTTTTTTTCGAGGCTTTGTTTGGAATCCTAACTATTGCCGAATAATTTCTTAGGAGGTGGTAATTGGATAAATAACCTGAAAGGAATACCCTCTTTTAGCGGTCGGATTGTACTTCCTCCATACCTATACTTAGCACACAATTTGATATTATTTAATAAAAAAAATTTCTTTAATGCAATAAACATTAACGGAATTCCAACCGATTGGCAAGAATTTTGTGGTGCAAATTTAAAAATATACTTTCATTCGTAGGAAAAATTTCTTAGCGCACTTCTATCTGGATCTCATTTCGTAGCAAGAAAGGAATCGTCCATGGCATATTGTAGCGGGCAATATTTACCTGCCCAACCGTCTCAACCTCATCTCGCTTTAACGATTCCAAGAGTAATGCTTCATTTTTATTAAATGCCGATTCGCTATTGGACCAACTAAACTGACGCACGGCTAGCTTACGAGCAGGCACCCCTTTTATCTCTACCCTACTATCGTTCGGTTTCGGCAATGTCTCAATGGTATATGAGCTAGGCATTACAAAAGAAATCTTATACACACGTTCACCCTCTCCCAGACCCGTATTTACGGGAGCAGTCATTGGAATATTTTCAGAAAAAATCTCTTCTGTATTTACTGGGACAGTCATATTAATTTTTTCCGAAACTACTTCCTCTGTATTTACCGGAGCGGTCATTGGAATCTTTTCTGTATTAACAGGAGCAGTCATTTCTATTTGTTCCGAAACATCCTCTTTTGTATTGACTGGTGCAGTCATATCTATCTTTCCCTTCTTCGTGTTGTCACCAAAAATATATCCAGCAATTATAGAAAATCCTTTATTGACAGCCTCATTTTTATCTTTAGCACCCACGATGACTGTCTCAGCAATAATATAAGAATCGTAAGCCCTTATCTCATAGTCATCCGTTTTTTGCACAACTTTATATTTTGGCTTTTCTATATTGATTACAGGAATCCAGCTATATAAAAACCAAACGACAAAAAGCACCCCAATAAATATAAATAAATTATGCATGGTCATTTTTTTCATTTTTGTTTTTTAACTTCAAACTAAATTTATTTTCCAGACTTAGTCCGATTATCTTCCTTACACAGCATCTGACAATTTTCCGCAATAGTTTTACCTCCTTCGTGCCATGGATTAATATGGTCGGCTTCCATTTCTCCAATTGAAAATTCTTTTTTACACGCAGGACAAATACCATATTGTCGTTCATATGCTTCACGCTTCATATTTGGCGTAAATGCACGAATAGACAAATATCTCTCTTTGCGAGTTAACACATATGGGTAAATACCTGATTTCTTTGTTACATCTTCGTCTTGCATTAATTCCTTAATATCTTTTTCTAGTTTTTCTGAATTAACCTTTTTATCCTTAAATTCATTATACAGTTCACCCCAATTCACACCAGACATTTCTTTTCTGTAATTCGGAAAAGTTTTTCGCACCCAATGAATTACATTTTGAAAATATTGCCACAATTCATCCGCATTTTTATCGTGTTGATGTTGTGCCATATATTCTTCTATTTTTTCATTATTTATCCAAGATAACGCAACTTCCAAATAATCTTGTCTTATCGGCGAACCATTTACTAATTGCCCGCCGTCGTTTGCCAAAAGATATCCTGCGCAATTTGATTTGCTAAATTTTAGTTTGGCATCAGAAAGCCAGGGACCAGTATAAACAGCATTTCTAAGCTCCTGGTCGGTTAATTTCTCACCAGCAATATTGACTATCTTAAACCAATCAAGTTTTTCCTTACCATTTCCCTCGCAGTGGTAAATCATCAAATCATAATCTAGAATCTGCTCTTGTTCTTCTTTTGTAAGGTTATGAAACATTGCAATTCTTCCATTAAATTCAATAGAAAAATCTCCATTTACAAATTGAGCAATACTGATTGTTCTTTGTTGCCCATCAAGTACTTCAAAATTTCCATCTTCTTTTTTTACCCAATACATTACATTCAAAGGAAAACCATTTTTAACAGTTCTGATTACTTCGTCTCGCTGTTTTCCGCTGTACACAAACTCTCTTTGGTATTTTGGACGAATATCCAATTTACCGCCATATGCGCTGACTCCTTCTTCAGAACTGTCTTTATAGTCTTTTACGACTTCCGCAATTTTAATTTTATGTAAATCTATTTTCATATTATTTTTGTGGTTTCTTGTTTTTAATTATGATTCTCGCATAGGTTGCTTTGCCATTTACAATCGCTCCGACATATTTTTTATGCTGTTCATCAAGATATGTGGGACTACCTTGTATTAATGCTTCCGACTTCTCTCTTTTGTCTGCTAACAATCCAATAATTTCAAACTGCGCTGGGTTGTACTTATCAAGAAAAGTTATTGGAACACCTATCTTCCCGATGTAATCCATGGGAATTTCTAAAACTCGTGATACCTCAATTGCGTCATAATTATCATAACCGAGATAGTCTTTTGCAGAATATTTTCTATATAAAGTAAGGTCTTCGTGCCTTTTTGTTGTATCCATATTTGTAAACCACATAATTCTGCCCATACTAAAATACTTAATCCCATTTTCAATTTTCTTTCTAGTTTCTGTTGGAATATCATAATCCATAGGAACTTGAAACCATTTTGTTCCACCATTATCATAACCAAGCCACAATTTATCTTCCTTTATTAATTTGAAAGTTTCTTTATAAGTAATAGCATTTTGATCACCGAGAATCAGAAATTTTTTATTGTGTTCTATCAGCTGATCTACATATTCTCTAAACAATGAAAAAGGCGGATTTGTGACTACAACATCTGCTTGTTTTAAAAGTTCTATACTTTCTTCACTTCTAAAATCTCCCTCGCCTTCTAGAGGTGACCATTCGTTATTTTTGTTGGCCTTGAGTTGTATCGCAATGTCACGCAAATCAAACGCACCATCACCATCTAGATCGCGAACTTCGTTGATAATGAATTTATTTGCTGTTGCTTTTGGGCGACCCTTTGGTACGGTTAGCGTACTATCATCACCAAATAATCCTAGTTGAGTATTGGCAATTGGCGATGGCTTGTAACTGGTGGCAATAAGTCTTTTTAATCCAAGGGCATTGAAGTTTGAAGCAAAATACTTAAAAAAATTACTCTCAAAAGGGTCGTCACAGTTACAATAAACAACCTTACCCTTAAACTGCTCTTTATAGTGTTTTAACTCCTTTTCAATATCAATAAGCTGAGTATAAAACTCATCTTTTTTTGCTTGGTTTGCTTTATGTAAATTTTTATTTAAAGATTTCTTTTCCATATTTATTTTTTACCTTCTGTATTAACTATGGATTATACACTAAAAAAGCAAAAATTTCGCCCTAAAAATTTAATTTTTATAAAAGATAAAAGCCACCTTGCGGTGGCTTGATGCTTTTTCTGTTTTGTTTTTACTTCGGAAAAACTAACCTAAATCCCACTGTCTTTACCTTTGGAGTTTTTTCGTAATATTCCTCCATCTTCGGAGTAAGGTCTGAAGGATCTAAAGGAGAAGAGGGTTCATCCGGAACGATGTCGGTAATAACCATCGTAACCGTACATGTAGCTGGTTCCGATGAAGCATCGACGACGGGAACGGGGGTGGGGGTAGCCAAAACTTCATTGTTGGCCAAGGTCTCAGGAGAAAACGGGGATATTGGGTTGAAAGAGCTGAGACATCCCTGAATCAACAACAAACTTACCAAGAACACCAGAAACAAAGACTTCTTCATATCCAAACCTCCGTCGTTTTTATATACTAAAGAACTTCTTTAAGTATATCATCTAATACAACAAATGTCAAGCACACCGTTATGGCTTATCGGTTAATATCTAATTTATAGGGCTTAGAATTTACGGTCAGAAATACTTTGATTATTTTCCCATCAAACCCTTAAGCTCACTTTCGTATTTTCCCGCAACTTGCATCACAGCAGTCATTTGGTCCATCCCCTTTTCGGTCATTAACGCTTGAGACTCTTGGGCTATTTTTTGAAACAATTCAGGATTTTTGGAAACCATCTCTATCATCATATTCTTCTGCTCGTCAGAGACTGGTGCATTTTTAAGTGCTTTTTTGGCTACTTGCTTCATAAAAAATTCTTTAAACATAATTTTGAGAGTTAGAATTAAATTAGAATGTTATTGTTCAATTACATTCTAATTTTGCTTTATTGTCTATTTATAATTACCTAACTATGAATTTTGCAATAAGCAACGCCACGATGTTCGCAACTTTTATCATCGGGTTTATCGCGGGTCCAGCTGTATCTTTGTAAGGGTCACCAACAGTATCTCCTGTAACTGCAGACTGGTGAGCGAAAGATTTCTTTCCCCCATAATTACCAGCTTCTATGTATTTCTTGGCATTATCCCAAGCGGCACCACCAGAAGTCATAGAGAGTCCTACGAAAATACCAGTGACAATCAAACCAACCAAGAGACCACCAAGAGCCTGTGGTCCGAGCAAAAATCCAACGAGAATTGGAAAGACGATGGGGATAAGGGCAGGAAGGATCATCTCCTTAAGAGCAGCCTTCGTAACGATATCAACACACTCCGCATAGTCAGGCAAAGCTTCACCCTCCATTATTCCTTTTATTTCCCTGAACTGTCTTCGAACCTCTTCAACCACAGAACCAGCAGCTCTTCCCACCGCCTCCATCGCGATTGATGCAAAAAGATAAGGCATCATTCCTCCTAAGAGAAGGCCAATTAAAACATTTACGTCAGAAAGGTCAAACAACATAGGAACCCCACCAGATACAGCCGAAATTTCCTGTGTATAAGAGGCAAAAAGCACCAATGCTGCAAGTCCCGCAGATGCTATCGCGTACCCCTTTGTAACGGCTTTTGTCGTATTCCCAACAGCATCTAAAGGATCTGTGATGTTTCTTACTGATTCAGGAAGACCAGCCATTTCTGCAATACCTCCCGCATTGTCCGTTATTGGACCAAACGCATCGATTGCCACAATTATCCCAGCCAAAGAAAGCATGCTCATAGTTGCAAGAGCAATTCCATAAAGCCCTGCGAAAAAATATGCAAAATATATTGCCAAACAAATAACCAATATAGGAAGAGAGGTCGCTTGCATAGAAACAGCCAATCCTGTGATTATGTTCGTCCCGTGACCTGTCGTGGAAGCTTTGGCTATTCGCTGAACAGGACTGAAACTTTTTGAAGTATAATATTCTGTAATAATGACCATAAGAACAGTAACGATAACCCCGATAACAAGTGGCCACAAAACATTTACACCCGCAGAAGAAAAGTCAACAAAACTATTCGGCTTAGAAATAAACCAAAAGAAAATAAGTTGAAGAATAATAGTTACCGCGAGTCCCTTATAAAGGGCAGCCATAATCCCTCCTGTGAGTCTCACAAAGAAAGAACCTATAATTGAAGCGATTATAGATATCGCGCCTATTAAAAGAGGAAATTCAATTATTGACTGATTACCAGGATAAAGAAGTTCACCCAAAAGCATCACAGAAAGAGCCGAAACAACATATGTCTCAAAAAGGTCGGCTGCCATACCAGCATCATCGCCCACATTATCACCAACGTTATCTGCGATAACAGCTGGGTTTCTTGGGTCGTCTTCGGGAATACCCGCCTCAACTTTTCCGACAAGATCAGCTCCAACATCCGCACCCTTCGTGAATATTCCTCCTCCAAGTCTGGCAAAAACAGATATCAAAGAAGCTCCAAAACCCAAACCGATAAGAGCATCAACATCCTTTGTCCATGAGTAAAAAATAGTGAGGGACAAAAGCGCGAGTCCAACAACAAAGAATCCAGTAACAGCACCTCCTTTAAACCCGAGAGAGAAAGCTTCAGATAAACCCTTCTTTGCCTCTTCTGCCACGCGGGAGTTTGATTTAACAGCCACTATCATTCCTATGAAACCAGCTAGCATCGAAGATAACGCACCGACAACAAATCCAAAAGCAACCATTCTACCAAGCCAAATCGCCAAAATAATGGCGACAACAGTGCCAACAAAAAAAACAGTCTTATTCTGCCTTGAGAGATAAGCTCTAGCTCCAGCCTCAATGGCTTGCTGGATCTTGACCATTTTTTCATCACCTGCCGACTTCTGCATGATTGATCTGGTAAGAAAGGCTCCATACAGAAGAGAGATGCAGGACGCAACCACAGATAAAGTTATGATAGACATATATTATCTAAATTATGTTTAATATTAATAATTCTTTAAGAAAACACCTCCACAAAATATAAAAACTATTTTAATGATAAATCGGGATTTTGACAATTTGACAATTTTAGAATTTTATCACTTTACCAAATAAATGAACAAAAGAAATGGGGTTATTTAAAAAATGTTTAAATAATATTTCTTACTTCTCCTTTCGCAAAACCAATTATGCTATCAATCGTGATTCTAAGTATCTCTTCTTCGGCTTCTTTGGTGCAAAAAGCGATATGAGGAGTAACTATTACCTGGGGAAGATCTATGAGGACATGATTTTCGTAAAGCACCTTAAAATCCCTAATTCTCTCTTTATCGTCTTTAAGAAGCTCTACCTCCTCTTTCATTTGCCTCTCCGCCTCAAGCACGTCCAACCCAGCACCCGCAAGATGTCCATCTGTTATTGCCGAAATTAAAGCGCTTGTATCAACCACCTCTCCCCTTGATGTATTTATAAGATAAGCTCCCTTTTTAATCTTATAAACATTGTTCTTGTTTATAAGATGACGGGTCGCGTCGGAAAGAAAAGTGTGGATAGTTATAATATCAGAACCCGCAAGAACTTCTTCTAAAGAAACGCACTTTGTGCATGTTTCTTTAGCAAAAATTAAATCAGGATTTATATCATTTGCCAATACGTTCATACCAAAACCCTTTGCCATCTTTATTACATTTTTCCCTATTTTACCCATACCTATCACACCAAGCGTCTTTCCGAAAAGGTCAAAACCTCGAAGCCCAGAAATATCAAAATTACTCCCCTCTCTCAACTGATTATAAGCTGGGTATATCTTCCTCGATAGAGTCAAAATGAGGGCGAATGTAAATTCAGCAACCGTATGAGCACCATAAGAAGGAACCGTTGCAACACCAATGCCTTTGGTTTTTGCATATTCATGATCTATGTGATCATATCCCGTTGACCTTGTCGTAATAAGTTTCAGACCAGGCATCTTATCAATTGAATCTTTTCTTATTTCAGAATTAACAAATACTGAAACGATTTGAGCCCCATCAATAAGCGATATATCAAACACTCCTTTATTAAAAATAATCTCGGTATTATCAAGTTCTGACAACATGTCAGAAATAATTCCCTGCTCTTCATCGTTTACTTCAAAAAATATGATCTTCATTCTTTTAAAGACAGAACGAAAGAAAACTATTTTCGCCCCATAATACTAATATTAATAAAACTATTTTAACACTCTGTTGATTATATCTCAAAACAAAGAACTTTGCCTTATTTCAATAAAAGTATTAGTGTTTAATAAGCTAAACTAAGGTTCTTTGAAAATTAAAGCCAATTAAAAAAAGGAGGTTTTTGAGTGAAAACAAAAGATGAGACTGGAAAGATCAGACTTGACCACAAAACCCCAGATGTAAACTTCTTAAAAATGCTAGAGTTTTTAGACAGACTAATTGTCGGACAGAATTTTCCAAAGAAAAAAATACTTGAAGGGCTAATAGCTTCCGATATCGGATTATCAAGAGCAAATAAACCGCTGGGAGTGTTCCTTTTGGTTGGCGATCCTGGAACAGGAAAAACGCTTACTGTTAAAGCTTTCGCTGAATTGCTTTTTGGTGATCCAAACGCGTTTGTTAGGATCAATGGAGCCGACTTCGAAAGAGGTCTATCCGTTCTTGATCAATTCAAAATCGATAAATATGGTTTCGAAGCTGAACTGGATGAAAAATTCATTAACAAACTCGAAGATATATCGGAGAAAGAAAAAACCACCGAACAAAGCATAGATATCTTAAAGAGTATGTTGCTCGATCTCCCCCAAGGAGAAGAGAGAACGGCAACAGAAAAACAATTGTCTGAAATTATAAAAAAATTAGCATTTGTCAAAAAAGAAAAAAACAAGATATCTCAAAAAAACCCATATCGTCCCGGTAGTTATCATTCGATCCTTCTCATCGATGGTGTTGATGAAATGCATAGTATTTTCCAAAACACCCTCAAACAAATTCTCGACCAAGGAATGCTTTTCGGACAGCAAGAGAACATCTCATTTAAAAGATGTTTTATCTTTATGACAACCAATATTCTCTCGGAAGATCTTTCTTGCGAGATATCAGGCAAGGGCGTCATTAAGATGCAAGAAAATAATAATAAAAAGAAAAGCCCCTATGAAACCCTTGTCGGTTCAGTGCTTCCAAAGACAACCTTAATCCCTGAATTAATAAAAGTCATCGGCAAAGAAAATATACTGATATACAAATCCCTTTTAAATCAAGAGCTAAGGGAGATAACAAAAAGACAGTTAAGAGATATTTCCCTTAACCTCACTTCGGCTGATGTTCATGTTGAATTTTCAGAAAGTGTTCTTGGTTTTTTAGTAAAACACGCCCAAGATGACTTCAATAAAAAACTGGGAGCATCTTCCATTGAAAGGATCATAGAGAAAAGGATCGTGAGACCAATCGTAACACTGATCCGAAAAGGAAAGATTGGCGGTATTGTTAGCGGAGACCACCTGATAGTAGACATCAATCAGTCTCAAGGAGACGAGGAAATAATTATTGAAAAAATAATTCTTCCACAAACCGATTCATGATGTTAAAATGGAGACCAAGGTCTCCATTTTTTATTTTTAATAAAATAATCAAAAAATAAAAAATTTATATATAAAATAATATTTTACTAAGCTAAAAAATAAAAAAATGTTCAAATTAGATTGTTCAAGATCCCAAATAATTGCAACGTTAGGTCCGTCCACTCGAGATATTGAGATACTAAAAAAAATGATAGAGAAGCAAATGGATGTCGTTAGGCTTAATTTTTCTCACGGAGAATATGCCGACCACGCGGAACACATAAAAAATATAAAGGAAGCATCTTCTGTCTATGATAAAAAAATACCAATCATCCAAGACCTATCAGGACCAAGAGAAACAACCTCAGAGGGTCACGGACTAGACAAAAATTCCTTAAGTATAATAACCGAAAAAGATAAAAGGGATCTGTATTTTGGCCTAGAACACGATATCGACTATGTCGCAATGTCTTTTGTTGAAAAAGCCCAGGATATAATTGAATTAAAAGCATTAATGAAAGAAATGGGAAAGGAAAGACCTGTAATTGCAAAAATAGAAAGACTGGAGGCACTTGAAAAAATAGACAGCATAATAGAATCAAGCGATGCAATAATGGTGGCCAGAGGAGATCTTGGAAACTCAGTGCCAATAGAAAAAATACCATTCATTCAGGCAAACATAATAAAGAAGTGCAACTTATCCAAGAAGCCCGTAATAGTGGCGACTCAAATGATGCTCTCGATGGTTAACTCTCCGACGCCTACAAGGGCCGAGGTGTCTGATGTTGCCAATGCAATAATACAAGGAGCAGATGCTGTAATGCTTTCCGAAGAATCGGCTATTGGAAAATATCCGATTGAAACTATTGAAATAATGGAAAAGATAGTCCTTGAGGCGGAAAGAAATACACCCACTCGAATCACAAACCATCTTTAATTATCTGTGGATAACTATTTTTAATTTTTATAAAATAAAAGTTATAATTCACATCAGAATAGCACAAATAAATCTGGTCGATTTTATATTCATTTAAAAAAATAAAGAAATGCAAAAATTAGCTTTTGTATTGGTCATTGTCGGGGCTCTCAACTGGGGGCTATTCGGACTAGGAAACTTAATGGGTGGAAATTGGAATCTTGTAAACCTCCTTTTTGGTTCATGGCCAATGGTAGAAAATATTGTTTACATCTTGGTTGGTATATCTGCCGTAATAAGAATACCTGCACTTGGAAAAGTGGAGTAGACAAAAATAAAAAACGCCTCGGTAATTTATCCGAGGTGTTTTTTGTTGTTTACTCTACTTTATTTCAAATCTCCAATGTCAAATATATAAAACGCAAAAACACTCAAGCCACTTGCCCATATTCCTTTTTCAATACCAATACCATGAATCACAACACAAGCCAAAACTAAAAAGTAAGGATTAATTATTTTTAGTTTCTGACAAAAATATCTTTTCAAGACGGTAAGGAATGACTATCTCAAAATTAAATCTACCAATAACTTTTCCGTCTAAAGTTTTTACATTAACCCTCCATATCCCTGGAAAAGTTCTTTCTGATAAAGAATATGTTCTGTAGCCGTATTCTCTCCCTCCATATATTGGCAAACTTATTTCATTTATCGTAAACCAAAAGCCATCTTCTTTATTATAATTTTGCCACTCATGAATTATAATCGTATTTAATTTCGTTGGAGAAAAAATAGCGCTATAAACATAGACAGGCGTTCCTTCGTTGTAGAAAAAGATATTCCGACGACTCAAAAAAGCCCTTCCTTCACCTTCTAAATACGAAACATTATAGCTTCCATCAGTACCCTTTTTTATATTATGATACACACCGACATCTTTCAAAGAAAGAGGTATTGGAGGAATAATATTCGCAAAGTAGAATAAATTTACCAGGGCATATATTCCAAAAACACTATAATTTATCTTTTGCCAATTTATAGATATATCTTCCCTTGAGACGAAAGACAGAAAGAGAATAAATAAAAGAATAAAGAACAGGCTCAAAAGACCACTAAAAATAAAAACATCGGGTCCCATTCTTTCAAAAAATATCGGTACTATATAGATTGCAAAAGCAAAAACTGATAAAAATAAATAACCCACCTGAAAAGTAAGTTGCGAATAATTTTTCTTGAAAATTTCATTAAAAACAAAAGCAAGTGATAGTATAAAAAGAAACGGCCAACTCTCTGAAACAGTTCCGCTTCTAAAATAAAAAACTAAAAAGGTGCTCAAAATTCCGCCAAAAGCAAATTGAACAGTTAAAAGAAGCCAATGATAGTAATTAAAAAGCGACGATTCAAAACTCAGCGCAGACCCTCCTTTCCTGTTAAGTAAAAATATTCCAAACACGGCAATTAGTATGTGGCAAATAATCCAAAAATTTTCAGCCGGTTGATCTATCCTATTCAACACAAAAATATCAAACAAAAAACCTGCCAAAAGAGAAAAAGATGAGAGTTTGCTTTCATATCTTTCATAAAAAATATTTATTCGCACCAACCTATTCATTCTATAAATATTAGCACTTTAAAAATTTATCTCAAAAACTAAACATATTTAAATCTTGTTAAAAAAGCCCGAAATAATTCGGGCTTTTTTAAAAAACAATACCGATTAAACACCTGCTATCTCAATCTTTGCTTTTTCTCTAAGCGAGCCAATAAATTCAAAAAGCAAATTTTGTTTTTTGTTGTTTAATATTTCTTGCCTTATCTGTTCCTTCACTTCCTCTATTTCTGGAAGATCTTCGTGTCTAATACCCTCTTGTGCTTTAACATATTCTGAATAAAACTGCTTTATTTCTTCTTCATCAACCACCACTGAGTCCAAATTAATGTTCTGCAATACATATTTATCGATTGTAAATTGTTTGATTATATTATTTCTAACCTGTTCTTCTGTTAAATTATTTTTAGCAAGTTCAGAAGCAAAATTCTCTGAACCTCCTGCTTGCGTTAAAATTAATTCGAATTGTTTTTCCACATCTTCTGTGTCTACCTCCACCCCAGACGCAATCGCGTTTTGAGATAATAATTCAGCATTTATAAGATTATCTAAAACCTCTTTTCTAATTCTCAAAAGATTGTCTTCATTTACAAGATCACCCTGTCCCTTATAAGATTCCAACACAAAATTTAACTGTGTATCATAATCTATCGAAGAAATTGAAACTCCGTTAACCTCTGCCACACCATCTATCTTTTTGTCACTGTTAATAAAAAAGTAACCAACTGTTAACAATAGCAACACTACAAACAACACCATCGGCAAATTACTGCTCCTTGTGACTTCATTATTTACTTCTGGCTTATTTTCATTCTCCATTTTTATATTTATTCTCCTTAATTCCTCAACTATTAATAACTATTTTGGTAACAGTATAGCAAGAACAGGCAACAAAAAGCAATGAGCGATAATTAAGATTGTTGATTAAATGGTTTTGTCTTGATGGAAAGATTTGTGGACCAGGGGGTTAACTTTTGGAACAGATTTACTAGGTAGCGTGATTGTCTGACGGGGATTTTAAGAGGAATAACTCTTTCTTTATGCATTTGACATTGGAAATATATTAGGAAAAAACAGCAGGGTTGTTCCAATAAATGCAAAGATTACTCCCACAATAACTATAAAAAAACTTCCAAAACCTAATCCGGGCTCAAGTACGGACTCGTTTGGATTTTGGGGATTATAATAAACACGAACAACACTTCCTTGGGGATACCTACTTACAACGTCTTCGGCACGAGATGAATAAGATGCCTTGTAATCATTAAAAGATACCTTGTTTCCAGTGTGTGGGGTGTTATTTAAATAATACGTAAAAGATATCTTTGCTTCATACATGTATTTTTTATTACTATATGACTTGTATACGGCGGAGGAAACTATTTTGCCTTCGACAAACGGCCAATCTTTACTGGCTTGAGCGTTTTTATAATCATAAACACCAAAAATAAATATTATTACTCCAACAAACGCAAAGAGACTAGAAAAAAGCCTGCCCCTTGTTGTATTAAGATCAATTTCCTTTTTTGGTAATAAAATCTCCGGAGTTAAAACCCCTAAATCTTCGTATTTTTTGTTATTCATGAATTTTAAATTCTTTACTTAATAATCCCTTAAATTATCCTGTCATGTATATCATAAAAATACAAAAAAAATATGTAAGCATCGAGATAGTAAAGATGTATTAATATTTCAATTTCTATTTTTTATAATGTGGTTAATTTCGTAGATTCTATCCAAAAATCAAAAAGCCCCGGTTTGACCCGGAACTTCTCGACGAGATAAAATGATTCTATCGGTCTGTTGCAACCGAGTGACTGTGTCTCACGACACAACCTATCAAACCATCAATCTATTCATAATTATAAAGTAGTGATAAAAAAAATCAAGCTAATTTAGCTGTGGATAACTTTTAAAAAGATGTTGGACAATGATTTCAAGAATATTGCAAAAAAATAGCCAATAAATCTTTTTGTTGGTAAAATGTAAGAAATGAAACAGCGTGAATTTGAACAATTAGTTTCTAATGCAATTTCAGCACTACCTCCCGCTGGTCAAACGGCTATGAAGAATGTGGCTTTTTTCGTTGAGCCAGAGGTTCGTGAAGTAAAAGCAGACGAAATTGGTATTAAAAAAGGTGAATTATTACTTGGTTTATATGAAGGGGTCTCGAAGCTTAATCGCGGTTCCGGGTATTTTGGAGTCTTGCCAGACAAGATAACAATTTTCCAACAACCAATTGAATTAATTGCTGAAAATAAACCAGAAAAAATCAAACAAATTATTTTTGAAGTTGTTTATCATGAGGTCGGACACCATCTGGGCTTTGACGAAGATGGGATTCGCGCACACAAACCATCTCACAATAAGAAGATGGCTGGTTAGATTTTATTAAAAATCAGCAATACTCGTAGCGATGGATAAAATTAATTAATTATCCCGAGTCTTATTTAAAAAGGGTTAATTTTGAGCTGGAGGGACAACTATTATCGCTTCATCAGTTGCGAGTAATTCGGCACCCGACTCTCCAATAAGCTTAGCAGTAGCCCGCACTTCTGCTGTTTTGTCTGTCGCGTTTTTAAGCCATCCACCAGGATTTGTAAAATCAGACCAACGCTGTCCATCAACCGTTTCGTTGCATTTTATATAAGGACCATCGGAACTCGTAACACCGGCGGGGCAATCTAAATGAAGTGTCCATTTACCATTCCAACCAGATGACTCGACCAAAGAACCAAAAATATAGAAATCAATCCTCACATTCCCTTTCCCTTCTGCTAAATTGAGTTAATACAGAAAAAGTGTTAGTTCCGTTTCCGAAAACCCCTTGAGATTCAAGGGGGTTTTTCTATTTTTGTGTATGATTAAGCTCCATGAACCTTAATCATCACAAAAAACTCTGTTTGTCGTGCAAAAAACCAATGTGGAAACACGGCAAAACCAAAAAAGGAAAAACTAGGTGGTATTGTAAAAATTGCAGATCATCTAGCATTAAAAAACGGAAAGATGTTTCTTCGCGAAAGTGGATAAAGATAATTAAGAAGAGATTTATCGAGGGAGTGTTGAGTATTTGGTGGAGATTTTAAAAGAAAAATAAAATTTTTATTTAATTTTAAAAGACTTCAATATTTCTCTAAAAATAAGATCATAATCTATGTTACCCGATTGAAATTCAAACTGCCACCAATAATTTTTATTATTTTTAGCGTAGTGGGAATCTATCCACATATCATTATCAATACTAGTCACATCTTCTATTGTTTCAATTGAATTAACAACAAATCCTCCGATGTCCAATTCTTTTAGTGTAAATCTTTTTTGAATAGACAGTGGGCCATAACCGTCTGCATCAATTTCAAAAGATAAGAAAGGTTTTTGATTAGAATCACCATCCATTATTTGTAGTCTGTACCAAGCATTTCCACCAGAATAGATCATCTTAATATCATCAAAAACAATCTTCATGTTGTTTGGGTATCTAAACTCAAAACCAAATTTATCGTTTTTATAAGTTTGCCAATTAGAAATATCAACAACAGTATTATCTGGATTTTTATCTTCCGAAGTACCACCTGGTTTTAGGGATTCATTTAGTATCGTTGGTATCGGCATCAACTCGGGTATCGTTATATCGCAATTTTTAGACTCACCATATGAACTGCTTACAATAAAGCCAATACATAATGGGCTATCAAAAATTCCTGGCAAGGTTAATCCACTACATCTTATTTGGTAAGAATAAAAACAATTACCCGCAGTAACACTACCACCACTATTATAAGTGGGAACAAAAAACAACATGAGTATAAATAAATAAACAGAAAAGAGGTCTTTTTTCCTTGCTCGTTGTTTTTCCACATTCTCATTCAAATTAAAATCATCAGAACTGTGATAGAGAATGGAAACCACTTTCGCAGAAAACAAAATCGGAAGAATAAACATTAGACCAAACAAATCCAAAAACTCAAAAATACCATTGAATAGATTATTGCCCTTAGTAAAAAAAGACAGGATGAATATCGTTATAAACATTAAAATCCATCTTTTCTTCTCCTTCGGTGAATAATATTCAGTTCTATAAAGTATATATGCGTTTGCTAAAATAAAAACTAAAAAAACAACACCAATTAAATAGTTTAAATAATTCAAAAGTTCGGGAATAGACATAATTTTTTTAATAAGGATAATATTTCAATTCTACCACAAACAATCTGTGCTTTACAAATAGACAGGTAAACTGCATTTGAGCAAGCGATATCGTCTTGGACTCGACCTCCACGAGGTCAGTGTCACAGATAATTTTGCTATGCAAAATTTCCGCGACCCCGACTCACTCACATTCGATCGCTCCGTCTTTGAAATACTACAACTCTTCGCATTTCAACCCAATTGGATATTTTTGTTCGTAAACTCCAAAAATATCTCAATCGGGCTTCGAGTCCTGTACGGTCGCAAAAAATATAACCACACAAATGCTTCTCATTTGTGTGGTTATTTTGTGGACCGTACAGGACTCGAACCTGCCACCCCCACATTGCAAATGTGGTGCTCTACCAGATGAGCTAACGGCCCAGAATTAATTACCAATTAAAAATTACGAATTACAAATTAAGGTAACATCAATTGCCCTTTAAAGCAAGGCCTATTAAATGTTCAAGAAATTCTTCATAGCTACTTCCAACAGCCTTTATCGCTTTTGGAAAAAGTGATTCGGGAGTAAGACCCGGGAGAGTGTTCACCTCAAGCGCGAATATTCCTCTTTTTGGATGGATAATAAAATCTGATCTCGAATAATGACGAAGACCAAGTTTTTTGTGGATTAAAGTAGCCAATCTCTGTATTTCTTTCTTTGTTTCTTTTGTAAAATTTCCCGGGCATATTTCCCTTGTACTTCCATCATATTTACACTCATAATCAAAAAAATCTCTTTCTTTGGGTTTGATTATTTCTATGGGAAAAAGAGAGTAATGTTCTTGACCCCTAAAATGATCTATGACTCCACAAGTCGCCTCTTTACCCGCAATATATTCCTCTACCAAAACTTTTTCTCCAAAACCAAAAGCATTCATAATCCCCCTCTCTAATTCTTTTAAACTTCTAGCCAAAGACGTTCCAACCGAAGAACCGCCGTTTGCTGGCTTTATTACCCACGGAGGGGATATCTTCCTAAAAACCAAATTTGATATGACAGAAGGACTATGCTCTTGTCCAAAAACAACATGCAGGGGAGTTTTTATACTATTTCTTCTAAACGCTTCCTTTGATAAAACTTTATTCATAGCAAGAGCCGAAGGAAAGGCTTCCGACCCTGTATAGGGAACTGAAAAATTGTTTAAAATTTGTTGAACTTTTCCATCTTCTCCAAATTCACCATGCATTGCGTTAAATACCACATCAACACCCCTACAGACCTTTTCCGGATGAACAGGCAGGCCATCCATATGCCACACTCCTTGCTTGTCTATAAGAATATCTTTTGTATGATATTTGTTCTGTAGTGCTTTTAAAACACTCCCGCCCGTAACAAGAGAAACGTCATATTCAGAACTTGGACCACCACGCAAAACTGCGACACGAATTTTAGACATAAAAATATTATAACAAATTCATTAAGATAAATCAGCTGAATGTGTTGTTGTCATTACCGCGAAGGTGAAAATGACAACAAATTATAACTGTACAACTTGCACAATTTTATTGCGTGCTGTATGCCCTGCGAGTATGTTCACACTACTCTTTGGAACACCGAAGTATTCAGCAAGCATCCTCCTTACCCCCTCGTTTGCCTTCCCTTTTTCGGGTACCTCTTTTACAGACACAATAAAGTGGGTTTCATCTATTTTTTCAACTTTTGCTTCTCTTGCCTGTGGTTTTGTTTTTATATAAATCTTCAATTCTTAATTTACAACTTATAATTTACTACTATCGATTACTTACTTGTCTCTAAGGTTAAATTCCTTTTTACAACTGCTTTCCCACCCGTAAGTGTTAACCCCAAAACCTTTTCAACATAATTATCGCAAGGCAATCCATCTTTCAAAAAGTTATCAAGACCATCAGGCTCTTTCAAAAATACATCTTGCCACTCAGCACCCATTTCTTCTAATTCAGGTCTCCTTTTGGCCTCATCCGAAACCAAATACTTACCGGCACTAAAATTTTCATAAACCTTGTTGTTGTAAAGAATACCAACGTGCCAATATTCTTTTATACCCAAAGGGACAGGGCCAAGACTTTTTGGCCTTCTACTTGTCGGCAAATAAAAAACCTTAGCATTAATCTTAATATTTTTGTCCATTTAAATATTCAACTTTCTGCTAATAATTCGTAAGTATTTCACGCCTTATACTTTCTTCGCCTCTATCATCATAAACATCGGAAACTCTTTTCTGGCTCGATCTTCAGCCTTCTTTCTCAGGCCGGGCTGGCTAATTTTGTGCGACAACCATTCCTCAAGATTGGTAATGCAAAAACCGTTATTTTTTAATGACTTAAAATAAAATTGTATCGGTCTATGAAAAGAAACTGTGAATTTTTTATCCATCTCAACACCCGGGGTCATGTCTATTTCGGTCTTTGATTCTGACATATACGAATCAACCCTCCTGTACTGAATTTCCTTATTGTTATCGTATAACCACGAAGTCGCCTTGGGCGCCCTGAATGCGGGGTGATTGAGAATAAGATAAAATTTTCCATCTGATACTAAAATTCTTTCTACCTCCTTAAACACCGAGTTGATATTCTGAATATTTTGTATCGCCAAAACAGCGACAACCTTGTCTTGGCTTTTTTCTTTAATAAATTTCAAATCATCTGCAGATGAAACAAAAAACTCAATATCTTTATTATTTTTTCGAGCTATCTCAATAAGTTCAGCGGAAATATCAACACCAGTAACCAAGGCTCCCGCTTTTTTAAACTCGCCAGAGAAAAAACCTTGTCCACAGGCAAGATCCAAAATTTTTTCTCCTCCTCTTATATCAAGAAGACGAAGCAAATTCGGCAGAATAACATCTTTTTGATAATTAGAAGTTTCTTTCAGTAGGTCGTCGTACCAACCAGCAACACCACCCCACGAAGTATTATTAAAAGAAGATTTGTGATCCATAATTAAAGAATAAAGCCAATAAATAAAAGATGCGAATATACGAATTTATACTAATACACAAATGATTAAAAATAAAATAGTATCAAAATTCAGACCATTAAATATTCACAATTTTGATGATTGAGTTTTGATTTTTTCTATTCATATCTCAGCGCTTCCATCGGGCTCTTTAAAGAAGCTTGTCTCGCAGGATAAAGACCGAAAATAACCCCCACGACCGATGACACCGCAATACCCAAAATAGCTGCTGTCACAGGAAAATTAAAAACCCAGTTAAGACCAGCATAATTACTTAAAAATACAGAGGTGACAAAAGATAGTGCGGAACCAAGAATAATTCCAATAATACCACCAACACCCGTAAGCATTATTGCTTCGATCAGAAACTGCAACATTATATCTTTACTTGTTGCTCCAAGCGCCTTTCTTAAACCAATTTCTCTGGTTCTCTCTGTTACAGATACAAGCATAATATTCATAATTCCCACACCACCAACTACAAGAGATATTGCAGCAATTGCAGCAAGTAGAAGAGTAAGAACATCCATAATCGTTGCCACTTGTTCCATAGCGGCATCTTGTGTCATTAAATAAAAATCATCTTTTTCGGGATCTGTTATATTGTGAGAGTTTCTTAGTGTATTTTCTATATCCCGGACAGATGCCATTAAATTTATCTCATTATCAATTTCAACAATTATTCTATTAAAATGTTTTATCCCAAATATGTACTGCTGGGCAGTAGAGTAAGGAATAACCGCCACCTCATCAAAATTTACAAGTCCTTGCCCCTTTTTAGATAGCACACCAATAACTTTAAAATTTATTCCTTTTAGTTTTATTTTTTGACCAATAGCCTCATCACCTCCAAATAATTCTTCTTTAACCCTAGAACCGATAACCACGACATAAGACTTATTCTTAACATCATAATCGTCAATAAAGCGTCCACTATCAAGAGACATGTCATAAACTTTTTGGACGAATTCAGAAGAACCAAAAATACTCAACTGAAAAGTTTGGTTCTCAAAAGCAGCGACGCCACCTCCTATATTTATCGGCTCAACATTGATCGCATATGGCACATTTGATTTATTTTTAAGAAGCTCAAGATCTTTTTGTTTTAAAGAGTCGCTCATTGTTTGAGCTGCGGAAACAGCTCCTGTTGGTTGTCTTCCTGGGACTATCGCAATAGTCTTGGCGCCCAAACCTTGTATTTGGCCCAGAATCAAATCTTGAGCTCCTTGGCCCAACGACATAACCATCATTATCGAAGTGATTCCGATAACAATACCAAGAATCGTTAAACCAGACCTTGGTTTATTGGAACTCAATCCTTTTGCCGCTGTCTTAATGGTGTGTCTTATTCTCATTTTTTAAAACCATTATCCGCCCTTAATCTATTTAAAACTTTTTCGTCTCTCTCTATTTTACCATCCCTAACATGAATAATCCTTTCCGCATGCTCAGCCGTATATGTCTCGTGGGTTATGAGAAGTATTGTATGCCCTTCTTCTTCGTTAAGTTTTTGAATTATTTCCATTACCTTCTGCCCTGATTTTGAGTCAAGATTGCCAGTTGGCTCATCTGCGAAAATAACCTGAGGTTTAAGAACCAAAGCTCTTGCGATGGCAACTCTTTGTTTTTCCCCTCCTGAAAGTTGAGAAGACTCATGATATATCCTGTGAGACAAACCAACGGATTCTATTGCACGAATAGCTCGACTTTCCCATTCGCTTTCAACAATACCAGAATAAAGAAGTGGCAATTTTACGTTATCTAAAACAGTAGTCCTTGGCAGAAGATTAAAAGATTGAAAAATAAAACCCATTTTTTTGTTTCTGGTCATAGCAAGCTCCTCGTCATTCAATTCGTCCATTGATCTTCCATCAAAAAAATAATTTCCCCCGCTCTGTCTATCCAAAAAACCCAAAATATGGAGTAGCGTTGATTTTCCCGAACCAGAAGGTCCCATTACAGCTAAAAATTCCCCGGGTTTTACAGAAAAAGAAATACCGGAAAGAGCGGGTGTTTCCACCCCATCGTCTTTATAAACCTTACAAATATTATCACAAATAATTATTGGTTCTTTGTGTCCATTTACAAAATCCATTTTTTAATTTGGAAAAGCTAACACAAAATCGCCCTCTGATATACCGGAGATAACCTCAAACAAACCATCTGAGCCACGTAATCCAACAACAACCGCTCTTTCTGCGGGAACACCGTCAACCCCCTTCACCAAAACATATCTCGTCTGTTCTCTTGTAAAAGTGGATCTTTGGGAAATAGTCAGAACGTTGTCTTTTTTGTTTGTAAGAATATCAATATTTGCTGTCATTCCAGATTTAATTCTATTGTCATTATCAATCAATCTAAAACTGACCTTATAAGTAGCAATCCCCTCGATAACTAGCTCTGCGGGATCTACTTTGGCAACAGTAGCAGGAAAGTTAATCTCCTCTCCATAAGCATCGAGAGTGACTCTTGCGATATCTCCTATTTTTACTTTTGCAATATCTGCTTCTGAGACATTGGCCTCTATCTCTAAACTTAAATCTGATATTACAGAAATAACGGAAGAGTTTATCGCTACTATTTCTCCTACCTCATAATTCCTTCTTGTAACCACTCCACTTATCGGAGATTTTAGTATGGTTTTGTTTATTTGAGATCTAATATTGTCCGCTCTTGCCTTAGCCTGCTCCACGTTAGCTTCTTGCGCTTTTATTTGCTCGGGAGTACTCCCTGATAGTTTTAACGCAAGTTCTTTTTGCGCAATCAAAAGAGATGATTCAGCGGTACTCAACTTTTCATCGGCTGAGGCCAAACTTAATATCGAAGCATTAATATTTGTTCTAGCTGTCGACGTATCTGATTTGTAAGAATCTATTGTCGCTTGAGATAATTCAGATGTTGGCACAAGCGAGTTAACAGCAAGAGAAACTTTATCTAAAAATCCCTTTATCAAGCTTAAATTATCTTTCGCTTCAAATAATGCGACAGAAAGATCACTTTCTAGGGAGAGGTTGCCAATCGACGTTGCCCACTTCTTTAATCTTTCCTCCACAACAAAACGATTGAATTCTATTTCATAACCCAAAACAGTATCAGTTATAACAAAATTAACAGAAGGATTAGCGCTTCTTGGATTGCTAAAAAATTTATCTATTTTATTCCTTATTGAATCATCCGCCTTTGTGTATGAGTCTTTTATAAAATTAACCAAACCTATTTTTGAATCTCTTACGGAATTGTCCGCCCCAGACACTCTTGCCTGTGACACAATAATTTCCTCTTCTTTGGCACCTTTCTTTATTTCCAATAACCTCGCCTCCGATGCCCTTAAACTTGCAAGAGATTCATTTAGGGTTGAATAAAGTTCTGTGTTGTCTATTGTTACCAAAATATCACCAGCAACTACATGGTCTCCAACATCAAAATTAAATTTGGTTATCTTGCCTGTTCTATCAAAAGCCAAAGACACACTTGAAACAGGTTTAACTTTTCCAGTGACACTAACCTCCTGTACCACACTACCTTTTTCCGCGACAACGTAATCATAGATATCACTTTCATTGCTCCGGTAATAAACAAAGAAAGAAACGGAAACGACAACGACAAGGACAAGGATATAAATTAATTTTTTCATATTCTTTAAACTAATTGAATTGCTTTAGATTATAGCACTTTTTTAATATTTATTCATTTGCTAATTTTAATTTAATTTTGTTGAAAAAAAAACCTCTTACTGGTATATTTATATCTACAATTAATGAATTAATTCAAAAAAATGTTAACGAGAATAATCAAAAGAGATCAAACGAACACAGAAAAAATAACTGGCCTACACAAAAATATTTGGGGGAATTTCGGAGAAGTGGAGGGAAGCGTAGCAAATATTTATGGAGACATAGGAGTTCACAAAATCAAGGGAAATGTGGGTAATATCAAAGGAGATATAAGTGGGGTATTTGGAGACGCAAGCAACGTACGAGGAGACGTAACACACATCGTAGGAGACCTTAGCAACATAAAAGGCGACGTAAGTGGAATACGTGGCGATGTAAGTGGGATAATCGGAGACGTTACAACCATCAAGGGAGATGTTACAAACGTAAGAGGAGATGTTACGCATATCGACGGAGATACCACGAGAATTATCGGTGATGTTTCTGATTTATATGGTGACGTAAGCAAACTATCGGGAAACATAACAAACCTAAGCGGAAATGTGGGTAATATATTCGGAAATGCTACCAACCTCAAAGGAGACGTCACAAACATAATAGGAAACATCGATGGAGTCGAAGGAGATGCTTCTGGTTTGTCTGGAGATATAGAGAAAATAATATAACTAAAATAAAAATCAAAAAAACACCGAACCTTATATTGGTTGGGTGTTTTTTTGTTCAACCTGCCTTTTTTCTCCGAATAATCTAGCCGAATTTATAAGAGGAATAAAGTCTGTTATAAAATTATAAAAAGCAGCTGACATCGGACCAATAACACCGGCAAAAACAAGAGAAAAACCTACAAAATTAGTCACAAACCATATTGCGATATCTAATCTTATGACAGACATGGTCTTTCTTCCTAATTCTATCATTTCAGGTATCCTATCGAGCCGACCGCCAACAATTATAATGTCTGCCGATTCCGTGGCAACAGTTATACCATTTCCACCCATAGCAATACCCACATCAGCCCTTGCAAGCGATGGGGCGTCGTTTATTCCATCTCCCACCATTGCAACTTTTTTATCCTTAATCATTTTGTCTAACAGTTCTAATTTCATTTCCGGAGTCATTTTATATTCATATTTTCCTATGCCAAGTTTTTCGGAAACTTCTTTTGCCGTTGACTCGTTGTCTCCTGTAAACATAATGATATCCCTTATTCCCAGTCCCCTAATTCTATCTATGCTTTCTTTCGCTGTATTGTGAATAACATCCGACACCACAATAAAACCCATGATCTCCCCATTAAGAGCCACGAGAGAAACGGTTTTCCCGCCAAGACCCATTCTCAGGTCAATCATCCTCTTGATATCTTTTTCTAACTTAATATCAAATTTATCAAACAGCTTTTCATTACCAATAACGACTTCTTCTTTACCACACAAAGCAGACACGCCATTGTTTTCATGAATCTCGAAACTTTCTGGATCTGGTATATCCGAAATCCTAGATACCGCCTCTTTAAAAATAGCCCGCCCAAATGGATGCTCTGAAAATTTTTCTGCAATGGCCACACTTTTCCAAAATTTTTCTTCTGAAACTTCCGGACTCAGATAAAATTCTTCGAGTTTCAAAATTCCATATGTTAATGTTCCTGTTTTATCAAAAACAAAAGAATCTATTTTGGAAATATTTTCCAACCACTCTCCCCCTTTTATTATTACCCCTCTCTTTGCCGCTCTCCCCATAGATGCGGTTATTGCAAGCGGAATAGCTACTGCCATATCATCGGCACAAGCAACCAAAAATATTGAGATAACAGCTTTTATATCTCCCGTTAAATAAAAAGCCAATATGCCCAAAAAAACAACAAATGGTAAGAAAAAAGAGGCAAATCTATCGGCGATCTTTTCCGGTTTTGATTTATACAGAGAAGCCTTCTTTATGAGGAATGCCATTCTTTCTAGTGTAGAATCCTCCCCCACTCTTGTGGCTGATATTTTTATAAGACCCGACTCAATTAGTGTGGACCCGAAAACATCTTCACCGACAACCTTAAAAACAGGTACTGATTCGCCACTCACAGAAGACTCGTTTATCATAGCTTTCCCAAATATTATTTTACCGTCAACTGGTATCCTTGAACCATTTTTTACCACAACAATATCGCCACCCCGAACTTCTTTTATATTTACCACAACATGAGAACCATCTTTTTCTATGATCGCTTCCGATGGATTGAGTTTTAATAATTCCTCTATCGCCCTTTTGGCCCTAAAAATTGTTTTGCCTTCCAAAATATCTGCGAAAGAAAGCATTAAAACTATAAAAGCAGCTGACCTGGGCTCCTCTACCAGAAATGCGACAACTAACACGAAACTGTTAAAAACATCGAGTGTTATTTTGTGTTCAAAAAAAATATCTTTTACAGAATCTTTAAATATTGGGAATGCACCCAAAAGAGCTAAATAAAATATATAAATTTCTATATCAAAAGAAATATTGAACAAAGACACCATCAAGAGAAAAGATAGGACAAAAACCATTGTATAATTTATAAGTGGCATCTTTCTGATGTTCATTCTTGGAATTATAACACAAAAAAATTTTGGTAATAATAATTTATCTGTTAAAATCTATACAGTTATAAAATAATAATTAAAAAATGATAAATAAAAATATTAAAGCGTCAAACATAGAACTAACCCCTGACATTAGTAATTATCTCGATAAAAAACTTGAGGCCCTAGAGAAGTTCACGAAAGATGATGACGGGTCATATGTAAATGCGGAGATAGGAAAATTAACAAACAAACATAAATCAGGCAATATATTTTTCACAGAACTAAATTTTAGAATAGACAATGAAGTAATGAGGGCGCGAGCTGAGGGAGACAGTCTTATCTACTCAATGGATAAAGCCAAAGACAAGGCCCTTGAGATATTGCGGGAGAGAAAAGGGAGAAAAAAAGATCACTAAAATAAATTAAAACAACCCCAAATAAATGGGGTTGTTTTAATTTATTTTCAAAAACTATATTGTAACTTTTTTCAAAATCTCGTATTCAGGAACGCCCGAATCCCCGATCTTAGTTTCCATAAGAAGTATACTTTCAGAAAAGCAAAGCCAATCAACATCTTCACTTAATCTCTGCCCAGGAAACTTTTCTAAATCCTTTTCCTCAAACCTACCCATTGTTAAGTGGGTGAAAAAAACATTCCTATCACTAATCTTACTTAAAGTATTCTTGATCAATTCCCTAAGCACAAGCATTCTCTGAGGCACCTCTCCGGTTGCCCAGATAAGTCTCGGAAATCTCCTGTTTGGACCAATCGAGACCCTATCAAAAGAAACCCTTATCGATCCCGTCTTTCCCTGAATTGTGTCCAATTTTTCTATAACACCCTCAGGGTCCTCTTCATCCCACGGGGGAACAATTGTTATATGTAAGTCACTGCTCGGTATCCACCTTACAGGAAGGCTGTAATGCTTATCCTTCCAAACAACGACTTCTGATTTCAGGTTCTCCGGAACCTCCAACGCAATAAATAATCTTTTCATTTTATTTTGATTAAATTTTAATCTTATCCAATATAGCACATTTAATTAATTTAGAAACTAGAAAATTATTGGAATATTAGGTGATATTTTAAATTAACTAAAATTAAAAAAGACGCGCAAATGGCGTCTTTTGGTTATTTACGAAAGAAATAGGTCATCTTTATAACAACCATTTGTTCTTCATAAGTTCCAGAGATGGTGTGTCCGAAAACCTCTTCTAATTGATCCAATGTCTTGGCAAGGCATATCCAGTGGATTAGGGTCTTTATTTTTTTAACACAACCAACCTTGCAAGATATATATTCCTCTCTTGCTTCTTCAAAGCTCAAAGATTTTGGTGTCTCATCAAATTCTTCTTGCTCAAGTATTTGACTCAATCTCTTGGCAGACAAACCGGTTGCTTCTTGCATTTTAAGCAGATCAATATCTTTCGTGTCCATATTTACACCCCCGTTATAATGTACATTCAATCCTAACAAGATAAAAGCACAAAAAATATTTTAAAGCAAAAAACTATCTCACGAGATAAGTTGCATAAACAGACAGAATAAAAGATAGAGTGAAAAACATAGCACCCCAAAAACATTTTGACCAAAAAATATTCACCCCTTCTGTATTGCAAGCTTTACAAACCTTAGTGAACTCCAAGAAAACATTCACCCATGCAAATACAGTACCCCCAAAAAGAACCGTTACCAAAAGATACAAAACATTTATTAGTTCCATATTTATTTTTATCTTCTAAAATAAACTAAGCTTTTATGTCTATATTGTGACCCAAATAAGGATGAATGTTTTTGGGAGTTTCATTCGGGTTTTCAGTAGAATGATCCACATCCTTCTTTTCTGTCGGTTCTATTGGTGGAACCCCGGGTATGGGCTCTATTTTTGGTAAATTTCTATCTCCCTCAATATCCTTTACTGGTCCTTCTATCATCATAATTTATTTTTAAACTTCTAATATTGTCGTATCATCCTCTAATTTTGTCTTCGGGTCACTGAAAATTTTCTTTAGATATAAAGCCAAGTTGTTGTCCCCTCCCGAGCGGCTTTGTTCAATAAAATTTTTTAATTTCTGAACAGTATTCTCATTTCCGGACAAAATATTTTTGGAATCAAAAATACCGTCAGACGCCATTACAACCTGAGCTGAACTCGGAAAATTAAAAACCCCTTCCGAACCAATAAGCCTCTCACCATACTCCAACATTCCAAAACCCAACTTAAACCCGTTTTTTATATCTTTTATTTTATGTGGGTTTTCGCTATTAAGCGGTGTTAGGAAATCAAAACCTTCTGTGTCCTCAGTAACACCCCATTGATATATCATATCCTCCTCTGGAACAAAAATTAAAACAGCAGAATCTCCATTTATTCTAATAGATAACTCTTTTTCTAAAATATTCCCTGTCGCATCTTTTTTATCTCTCTTTTTTATTCTCTCATAAGAAAAATTGAGACCGTTACAAGACGAATCGGAAATAGCGTTTATAAAAAAATCGATGTTTGTAAGGGATTCGACTTGTTTTTCTTTTGGTGTCTCTTCGAAAAGTTCTATCATCTTTCTTATCATTACCTTTTGATAGAAAACTTTTTCTCCGTGATGCAACGTGTCCAACAATACCACCGAACTCTCACTATTACCATCCCCTCGTAACCATCCATCACCACCATCTTCTGTCTCTCGTTCATCAACAAGTGGTAAATATGTTTCCCTTTCTGAAACACTATATGATTGATTTTTTATTGACTCAGCAAGTTCATCAGATATTAGATACTCAAAAATATCCTCGTTTTTCTCTATCTTATATTCATCCCTAGCATTAGAAAGTAATTCCGTAATTTCAAATTTCAAAGCAATAAATTCACCCAAAACAACGGAAGATTCTATTGCTCGAGACAATCTCAATATCCTTTCTTCATTTTCTCTAACAAAATCTATTTTCTTTTTTAAATTATCAATAACCATTACCCTGGCCTCCCTCTCGGTCTTTCCTAGTTTTTCAACAACGTCCAAAACATTCTTCTTATATTTTTCTTTTGTCCTAGAAATACTTAAAGATAATTTCTGTTTTAATTCCTCGGATATCTGCATCTCCGCCAAATTATCCTCAATCTCAATAATATCTTTTATTTCTTCTTCCCATTGCTCCCTTTCCCCTTGAGTCTTTTTTTTCTCTATACTACTTGGGATTGATTGCGGTCCTTCAAAATTCATATATTTTCTTTATTTCTTAATACCTAAATACTATACTAAAAAAAACTAAAAACAAAGCCGAGCTAATTTCTTTGCATTTTTTAACTTTTTTGGTAGTATGCTTATCAGTTCTTTTTAAACAAAAATATATTCTATGGTACCTGTCCGCCTTGGGCAGAGCTCATTATTTGAGTGTAAATTTTAATTTGGTATTATTGTATAAAACATATTCCGCGGTAGCTCAGTGGTAGAGCGACCGCCTGTTAAGCGGTTGGTCGTAGGTTCGAATCCTACCCGCGGAGCCACTTTGATGAAACGTCGCCTAAAGCGGCGTTTTGTCTTATGTACATTGAGTTTTCAGAGGTTCTAACCTTTGGATTCTCAATAGTGACATATTTTTTGTTTTGAATAAGCGTTTCAATGAAAGGATGCATGTATAGTTGGATTTTTCCATCTTTCAGTGTGAGGTTCGAGCCTAAACACGACATTATTGCTTTACGTTGTTCGTTCGTTCCTTTTTCAAACCAAACACTCGCATAGAACGCTAGATTAAAAGTTTTTTCACTAAGTTCAACCCAAGACTCGAGTTCGTCTGATGTTGTTTTAACTCGACTCTCTGCGGTCTCTTTCTTTTTTAATAGGTCATTCTTAAATTCCAAGTATTCACTCTCGGTCATTATCGATCTGTTTATGTTCTGTGGTGATGTGTAATTCAAAGTTAGTGCTCTTAGTTGCTCTGACACGGTTGCGAGTTCTTTGGATGCCACACTCATTGCTATTTTGTTGCTATCTGCCTCAGTGGTTCTTATTTCGTGCAAATGTTTTATTGCCCATGCTTTGAACGCATCTGAGATTTGCAAGTTCATCAATTTCTCTTTGAACATAGTCTCTAGTTTACGTACCTCTACACTTTTTTGATCGCATTTAATGTCGACTTTCTTTTTAGTGCAATGGTAGTAGGTATAGTAATGCGAATTTCCATTCTTACATCGCTTTATTTTACTTTCAGCAGTTACTGAGCAACCGCAGTTACCGCACCTCATAAGACCAGTAAAAGCAAACACTTCATTCTTAGGTCGTATTGCGTTACGAGTGCCAATTATGTCTTGTACACGGTCAAATTCTTGGACCGTTATCATTGGTTCGTGTTTACCTTGATGTAGTTCACCAGTCTTTTCAGGATACCGAATCATTCCGTAATAAAACGGGTTAGTGAGTAATGAATACATTGCGCTTTTTGATAATGGCTTACCTCCAGACTTTCGTCTTAGTACGGTTGTTAGATTCAATTCTTTTCTCGAGTACTCCCATAACTGAGGCACTGTGTAATTACCAGTAAGTGCTTGGTCCCATATTCTACGAACCAGTACAAATCTATCAGGATCATTCATAACTGTGCGATTTCCTTTTTCGTTTGTTCGATCGTTTAAGTATCCGATAGGTGCAAGACCTGGTAACCAGCCATCACGTAATTTCTTAGCGAGCCCACGCTTTACATTTGATGAAAGGTCTCGAATGTATTGGTTAGCCATACCAAGTTCAACTTGCATCATCAAAACGTTGTCGCTTGGGTAGTAATCTCGCTCGTTTGTTTTAATAATTTGTATTGTTCCTTGTTGAAGTAGCCAGTTTATCTGCCCACCATCAATAGGATTGCGAGCCAGGCGATCAAGTTTCCAACAAAGTATCCCACTAGCATCGCCTTTAATAATCCGTTCGAGCATGGCGGTGAATTGTGGTCTGCCTGGTTTTTTGGCTGATTGTGATTCCTCATATACATGTACTATTTTAATGTTATTTTGTATTGCGATTTTATTAAGAACTTCTAACTGGTCCTCAATAGATGCGACTTGTTTTTCTTTATCCTCGCTCGACTTGCGGGCATAAATAAAGTACTTGATTGGGTTATTTGGTTGGGTTTTCATATAACTTTGGATTTAATTTTCTATGGCTAATTCCTCTCTTAATGCTTCGACTATGCATTTCTCTTAGTTCTAAGGGAGTAAGTGGTTGTACCTCAGCACCTAAATGTTGGTTTATGAAGGTTGCTCTACTTTTCCAGTATTGACTTACTTTGCTTGTTTTTTTCATAGGGTTTTCTTATTACGAACATGCCTTAATTTTTAATAGAAGTCTAGTGGATTGGCATGACTCCAATGACTTTTTACATAAAACTATCCACATTCACCACTTCTTTTTGCGCTGGGGCAATAATTGTGTATTTGCATAAGGTGAATTATTTATCCGTTTTCTACCGTTTTTTGTTGCCCTGGGGCAATTTATTAGATAATTTTATCTGTTATTGCCTGTTATTTTTGCCCTGGGGAAATTATTTTCTTGGTTTTCTTGGTTTATTTTTTGCCCTGGGGCAATAAATTGTCCATTTTCCACCATTTCTTTTTGCCCTGGGGGAAATTTCTCAACCCATTCCTTTTTTATGGGTTTGTAGGTGTTATCAAACAGTGTCAGCAAATCACAAGCCGAATCAAGCAAGACTTCCTCGTCTGGCATTGGTCCGAGTTCTTTTTCAAAGATCTCTTTGAATTCTTGTAATGTTTGCTGGCTAATCATAAAACTTATTTCTTTTGCTTGTTTTTGTTCTTGGCTAACAAATTACGCACAAACAAATTCCAAGACTTACCAGAGTGTTTTACTTGGCTCTTGAATGTTTCCCACACTTCGTCTGATAGTCTTATCGACCTATTTGGATAATGTTTGTCTCGCATAGTATTTGCTATTGCCATTGCAATGCCCGAACCCCCCAAGCCGTATTCCTTTCAATTGCAGTAGGAAGTAGTTACTTTTGGTATCCACGACTCACTTCAACTTTCTTGCTTGTGTTTTCTAGGTACTGGTTGCTGGGAGGGGTGGTGGAGGTTACTGCTCCACTCAGACACCGCTTCCTCTGCACGTTGATGAGGTATCCGTATTGGCGTACATGCCACCTATCAATTTTCGTCATTAGGTTCTCTTGTACGAAGAGTTCGGTGACGTGAACATTTCTGTTCAGTGGCGGATTCCTGAAAAACAAAAATTCGCCTTGGGAGTTGGGACCAAAGCGAACGTTTGTAGGTTGGATCCAACTCCTATGACTCATTCTAGGAGTTAGTAATGTGCACAATAAATACCAGAAGTGGTGCACAAAATAGAAAAAACACAGGTTTATTTTCCTGTGCTTTTTCTACTTATCCACAATTTATTTTTGTGCACTACTTCAATATGAGTTTCACTTTTCTACCTATCCTATACCCATCATCCGATTCAATGAATTCTTTTCCTGTAATACCGACAAAGTTTTTATCTATTTCCTTTTTAAGTAGTTGTGCTAAATTTTGAACATACTTCGTAGGGCTTTTAATAGTTTCCGCAATGTCTTTTGCTGGTGCATAGGAGTGGTCATATTCAACGAGTAATTCAAAAAATGCGTACTGTTTTTTAGTAATTTTAATTGTCTTTTCAGGTCTATCTGGTAGCACTTGGGTAAGTTCTCGATCCTTGTTTATGTAAAAATTAAAAACCTGCTTATTGGATAGGATTTTCTTTTGTAAATGCTTCTTTTCGGGGTGGTATTCAACGGTCCAAGCATTATATCCACTAGACCACTGAGTATGGGCTGGTGCCACTTTCAACTTTTTGGTACCAAAAGTAAGTTCTATTGGATTTCTTGAATCAACCTTTCTTATTGGCGCAATCGATACTAACTTAAATTCTCCATTTGTTATATCTGATATGTGATCAAGTATTTCACCCAGTTCATTCCCTGAGGTAATTTGCCGAACAATA
The DNA here is from genome assembly GCA_964649715.1 of uncultured Candidatus Saccharibacteria bacterium. Lineage (GTDB taxonomy): Bacteria > Patescibacteriota > Minisyncoccia > Phycocordibacterales > UBA12445 > UBA12445. The sequence goes on along the minus strand of CAZYTH010000002.1, from coordinate 36,946 downwards.
TCTCTAACCTCTACATTCTTAGGAATGATGCCACCACGACTATTATCAAAATCAAATTTTTGTTGGTCAATTTCAAAAGTTTCAGGCTGATTTTCATCCTGTATTTGATTCCTTAAATACTCCAAAACAAATTTAATTTTGAATTCCAACTCTGAAACCATAGTAAATACATTTTACCATTTTGTGCCTTATTTATCGAGCATTTGCCCTGGGGCAACTTACTTATTTAGCAAAACAGTAAAACGTTTTTTTATTTCCTCAATTCTTATTCTAGGTTCTTTTGCCTCCTCATCGAACCTGTCGCTAGCACCATCCTCCAGGTCCGTATACAGCGCTCTCCACGCCCAATACAAGGTACTCTGACTTGCTAAGTAGTTATCATAATCCTTTATTATATTTAACAGTTTTTCTTTATCATGTACGTACCTTTCTTTTAGTTGCAAAAATTGCGAATCTGTCTGTTCAATATCTTTGAGTATCTCGCTATACACATCCCAATTTGAGTTTTCAGACGATTTAGCAATAGCAGGTATGAATTTACTTTTTTTCTCCTCAATTTGTTCTATTAAAAAATCAGGATTATTGAGAAGTTTTGTTTGTTTGTTTTTCTTGTGACGTCGCCATAACAAGTCTGCAACAAATAAAAATGAAAGTGCAAAAATTACATTAAATAGCATATAGTTTTTTCCTAAATTATTAATTCAGGCTTTCGACTTTATGCTGCGCCTAAAAACAAGAAAGGGGCAGCCTGTACACCTGGCTACCCACATAGTCTGTAACCCAAAAGGGCGACAGTAGTTGTGGCAGGGACAAACTGCCCTTCTCTGGTCACAACTACGTGACACAAAAAGGCATTTGCCCGTTTTGGATTATTACAAACTATATGGGTAGCGTTCCAATTATACCTCCACTGTATAATTTAATCAAGAAACAACATGACACACTTTGACATAAGTTTTCATAAAAGTTAAAATGTAACAAGGAGACCAAATGAAAAAAATGACTACAAAATTTCTTAATACAAAAGAAGTTGCAGAGGTGCTCCGTGTGAGTGAACGCTCTGTATTTCGCTACATTCATGAAGGTAAACTAAAAGCATCAAAGGTCGGTTATTGGAGAATTGACGAACAGGACCTTGAGAAGTTTTTGCAACTAACTTCGAATGTAAAAATTGCAAAAAAGCAATACAAAAAATAATTTTATGGAATATAAGAACAAAGTATTTTTTAAGGATGCGAGAGATATGAAGGAGTTGCCAGACAACTCTGTTCAATTGATCGTAACAAGTCCACCATATTTTAATATCAAAGACTATTCCATGGATGGTCGCCAAGAAAAAAAGAAAATTTCAAAAGCAAAAGGGCAAATCGGCGATATTCCAGACTACTCAAAATACATAAAAGAAATGTTAGAGGTATGGAAAGAGTGTGAGAGAGTATTAAAACCAAACGGTAAACTTATCATAAACACTCCGTTAATGCCGATGCTTAAAAAGAATTTAATTACTCACTATAATCGTCATATTTTTGATATCAATAGTGATATTCAACATTCTGTTATTAATGGCACGGGTCTTTTTTTGATGGATGTGTATATCTGGAATCGCACAAACCCATCAAAAAAATTAATGTTTGGAAGTTATCCGTACCCTCGTAATTTCTATGCACAAAACACTATTGAATTTATTACTGTTTATGTAAAGGATGGGCAACCTGAAAATAATGTTCCTAAAGATATTAAAGAAAAAAGTAAGTTAACTCAAAAGGAGTGGGTTGAACTTACAAAGCAAATATGGAATATCCCTATTCCAGGTAAGGGTGACATTGCTTTTGGTGAACATTCTGCTCTTATGCCTGAGGAGATAGTTCGACGCTGTGTTAAGTTGTTTACTTTTGTTGGCGAGTTGGTCCTGGACCCATTTGCTGGTTCTGGAACCACACTTAAAGTAGCAAAAGAATTAGGCAGAGACTATGTTGGGTATGAAATATCCAAGAGTTATGAGAAAGTTATCAATCTCAAATTGAAAAAATAATTATGTTGGAAATTAATAAAATACACAATTTGGATTGCTTTGATTTTTTGAAAAAAATTGATAATAAATCAATTGACTTGGTTGTGGTTGATCCCCCTTACAATATGCATAAAGCAGATTGGGATACTTTCAAATCACAATCAGATTTTTTGAATTTTACGTACGCATGGTTAGATTTAGTTATTGAAAAATTAAAGGACAATGGTAGTTTGTATGTATTCAATACGCCGTTCAACTCCGCTTTTATTCTCCAGTACCTTGTATCAAAGAAAATGGTATTTCAAAATTGGATTACCTGGGATAAAAGAGATGGTCTTGGTGCTTCGAAAAGAAAATATAGTAATGGTCAAGAGACTATTTTATTTTTTACTAAATCAAATAAGCATGTTTTTAATTACAACGATATAAGAATTCCTTATGAATCTACCGATCGCATTCAACACGCAGCAGAAAAAGGTATCTTAAAAAATGGTAAACGTTGGTTTCCAAATCCAGACGGTCGTTTTTGTGGTGAAGTGTGGCATATAACAAGCGAAAGACATAAAAGAAAAGTTAACGGAAAGACGCAGAAAATGGAGCATCTTACGCCTAAGCCACTCGACCTAGTTGAGCGTATAATAAAGGCAAGTTCAAAACGTGGTGATCTTGTTTTGGATTGTTTTGTTGGAAGTGGTACGACGGCAGTTGCTGCAAACAGACTAAAGAGGAATTTTATCTGTGCTGATGCAGATAAAAAGTATGTCGAATTAGCAAAAAAGAACTTAAAAGAATATGGCATTAATTGATATTAACCAAGGAAATAAATCACTGGAATTCATAACCAGGAGAATAGCCGATGATAAATATCGTGGGCTTCATTTCTCGCAACACAACAGATATGATTCGACAAGAATTGTGGGTATTTTGAAATTGTTGGACCAATTCGCACCAAGTTTATCTTTGATGGCAATAAGAACAGCAGACCTATCAAAGAGACCAGAGAATACTCCCGATGAAGCAGTCTACGCACGATTCTGTGATGCCGCAAAAGAATTATCGGGCATTGGTACACAGGATGCTATGAGAAAAAACCTATTCGTTGATTTACATCGAATGGGGCTAATAAATAGATTTGATAAAAATAAAAAGCCACTAGACCCATTTGCACGATCTAGTGTTAAATACGTAGCACTCTCTGAACTTGGTCACAAATTAATAACTGCGCAAACTATCTTGGATCAAGAATTCGTGTTCTCAAAGGCTATTGATACTTTGTTGAGTGGTTCTATCGATATGGTCCTTGATATTCTCAGAGACGCTGATTATGGAATAGATAGTATCTCGCTGTCTGAATATCAATTTTTTGTATCCGCTATTGGTGTTGTTGACTCGACTTTTAACATAACACCAGACGAGGCAGTTGAATTAATAAAATCGTATAGGGCTTTATCAAACATACAAAGACAGGCTGTACTAGAAACATTAAAAAATGATTTAGTTCCAGAAAAGTTCGCTGGAAATAAAATCAAGAAAAGAGATTTTCATAATTGGAGAAATGAGGCACAACAGGTTTACACTTTATTAAACCAGACTGTGTATTTCGAGCAGAGGGGTGAACAACTAGTCTTGAGAACTGGTAAGAATAGTTTCAGTGGCAGTGAATCACCAAAAAGACTTGATCGGTCACTCAATGAAAAATATCAGTACTTTGTTAACCATAAAATTAAAGACAAAATTAAAGGCTTTGAATTACACCACGTTGTGCCACTTGCTTGGTCTGAGAGTCAAAATCATTTCCGCTTACTCGATAAATGGCAAAATATGGTCTACATCGATGCTTATAGTCATGCTCAAATAACTCAAAACAGAAATCGTAACGTGGTTATGGATTTTAATGAGAATGACATGACACTCTCTGATTATTCAAAAAACACCGTTTATCTTAAAGAAGTAGAAAACATAGCATATGATGCCTCAAAAAAGGTCGACTTAAAGGGTTACAATTCAGAACTCCTCAAGACTATCAAATAAGCACTTGAAAAGCCCTACACGAGGGCATTTTAGGGCAAACACGGGCTATCTTAATTAAAAGGCTGGTATGTAATGGTATTGGTCCGTGGTCTTAAAATAGGTTATAACTTCGTTCACGATGTGGAGTAAAATGAAAAAGCCCCTTTATAGGGTCTTTTTCATTTTACGGAGTGGAGGAAACCAACTGCTTGGTTTCCGTGTAGGATTCGAAAAGGTTCTCCTATATTTTTGAGGATTTTTTAATCCGAAAAAATGGGAAACCTATACAGTTCTCATAGAGAAAGAATCCTCCAAGGGAGAAAGCCATTACCCATGGCTTTCGTTAGGATTCGAATAACCTTTTGAGCATATTTTATGGATCTGAGTTTACGAAGATGAAATAAAATATCCAAAAGGTTTACCGTCGATGTAAGCGAAGAATCCTTCTACCCGCGGAGTAAATCAAAAAAACACCCTTTTGTGTGCCTTTTTGTTTCCCCTATATTTAAAGAAAATTATATTTGAGCAGGATCATTAAAATAATAAAAATTATCGGAAGAGTGAGGATGATAACCAATGCCAAGGCAAATGGTTTTCTTAACGTTCCGGATCTCTGGGAAATTTCTTCGTGATTCTCTGATTTTTTTATTATTACATATGAAAAATATAACATCGTGAATGCCAAACCGACTATCAGTATTGGTACGAATAAAAAAGACACGCTACGAGCTATTTCAGAAACCAAAGATTCATTGTCACTGTAAATGTGATATTCCAATAAATATTTAGCCAGAACAAGTCCAGCCACAATAATCCCCAGAGAATTTCTGATTAAAATAATTTCCCTATTATCTTTCATGAGTCCAATTATATCATCTCCCCGATTCTAGATATAGTGTAAACCACTCAAGAGCAAACTGTCTCCAGGTTCGAATGGAATCTATTAAATGGAATTCATAATTTTAGTGTCATCCAACCTATCCCCGCCCAAAACTGGGTTTAGGAACATTTATGCCTCCCCAAAAATAACCGCCTTTATGTGTGGTTATTTTTGGATTAAAGGTTTACAAGAAAATTAATCTTTTATCTCCTTAAGTTACTCTGTATAAACTACCAGTGTATTTTTGATTTACTGTAAAAAATTTACACTGTATAATTCACTTATTACTTGTAATAAAAAAGAAATGCAAAAAATAAAAAAATTCTTCTTGGCGCTTGATGAGCACCTTCCCTGTGATATGTTTACAGCAGTCGCGGAAGAATTAGAGTCAGAAAAACCTTTTGTTGAGAAGCTTAAAGCCTTTTTGCCGTAAAACCTTTTTGTTTTTCGGTGTGTTATCAATGGTCTATGAATATAAAAAGTAAAATTCTATACTGGACTCCAAAAATTATAGCGATACCATTAGGGGTATTCTTTATTGTATTTGGTGAATTTGATGACAGCCCCGGTGCTCAAGGAATTGGACTCATACTAATTGTCGCCACTTTTATTGTTGTGTTTAGGGATAGAAATAAAAAATAATTTAAAATAATTCACTGTGATTTTTGAACACTCCTCAAAAAACAAAAAGATTCTACTTATTACCTCGCTAATAATTTTAGTATTAGGTATTTTTATCTTTTTTTATTCCCCGATTATCTTCCAAGAAGGTAATCCATGGCCACAAATAAAAGGAATAGCTAAGTTAATTTTTGGCAATGAGGATATTATAAAACTAGATATTGGAGACAATAAGTACATTACTAAAAGTAATAACCTTGGGATAATTAAGTCCTTTATGAAAGATAAGGGTTATGAATTTACCGAACAAATGGGGTCAGGATATTTCTTTGAGTCACAAACGGGAGTTGGTGCAGTTGTTGTTCATAGATACTATAGTCGATATTATTCTTTGTGGAGTATTACTGAAAATTTAATTAAAAAGGAAACTACTCTAGCAGATGAGTTAAAAGAATGTTTACCAAAAAGCGATATGGCAAGCTACGAAAAATGTAACGATCTGCTGGCTAGAATTAGAAATTTTAACGATTGCGTAACCGCCGGTTTTCCTATTATGAAATCTGATCCTCTACAATGTGCCACTCCTGATGGTCAAAACTTTATAAACGAAGCCAACAGTGACTGGAATATTGTTTTAACCGCCCTTAATAATTGTGAAGTAAAAAGTATATTTCAAACCCACGATAAATTGATAACCCTCAAACTTAAAAACGACGATAAGATTATTGCTTATGAACCCCAAATAGATGACATATTTAAGGCAGTAGAAAATTTGAATGATAGATGTGGCAACATTCGAATGGCTACTGAATAATGGATAAAATATCTTCTATTGATTACACAGACAAAAGAAGGAGATAAAAATAATTATTTATGAACTCATATAAACACACACAAATTGGCTACTTAATGATAATTGTCAACTTATCAGTATTGATTCTTTTCACATGGGTTCAGATTACAGCTAGAGCCGAACCACCATCAGTCGACTCCGGCACAAACTTTGCCGTTACTTCCGTGATGTTTTTAATCCTTTTTATTCTTGCATCATTTACAACACTAACAACATCCATTAATGAAGAATATCTTAAGATTAAGTTTGGTTATGGGATTTTTAAAAAGACATTTCCGCTTGAAGAGATTGTTTCGGTTAGAAAAGTAAAAAACCATTGGTATTGTGGCTGGGGAATAAGATTCTGTCTTTGGCCCAGGATGTGGATATATAATGTCTCAGGTTTTGATGCAATCGAAATAATAATGAAAAATCAAAAAATTTATCGCATGGGAACAGACGACTCAGACGAACTTGAGGCCAAAACTAAAAAAGCAATAGAAGAGAAGAAAAAATAATACAAACTCTTTTATGGTGTCTCATTTCTCACCTGCATCTTTTCGACCTGTTTGCGTCCGATCCCACTCAATGAGCATCTCAAAGACCCTTACAATGGCTTGAGAGCAACGTTGTTGAACCTGTTTGGGGAGTAAAAACAGAAATGCACCTTTATGGTGCTTTTTCTGTTTTTGCGAACGCGGGAGAAAGCCATTACCCATGGCTTTCGTCAGGATTCGAAGCCCCGATGAGCATTTTTTAGAGTGCTCTGCACGAACAAAAAATCCATCGGGGGTACTGGTCCTGTAAGGACCGAAATTCCTACCCGCGGAGTAAAATGATAAAGTCCCTATGGTGATTTTTGCTTACGCGAAGATTGAATATTTACCATAGATAAGGTAGTTTAATTTCAGGCTTAGTTCTTTAAGAGGAGGAAAAAATGAGCGAACAAGACATTTCCCCAAAAGATCAAAATATAATTAAAGGTTTTATCGTTGAAGGATCTAAGGGAAACTTTTTAACCGCCAGTTTTACGTGGGCACCCGAAAAGAAACCACTTGATGGTTTTATTCACAACACCGAAACAATTCGCAATTTGCGTAAATGCGGTTGGCGATATGAATTTCCTGTTAAACTATACCCCGCATCCACCAATCGCAATAAAAGCCAAAGGAAGATCACGGGAAAAATAATTCCCTTTGATCAATTTTGTTTGTAGAACAATATCTTTTATCTAATAGAACCGCTAATCCCATAAGATTAGTGGTTTTTCTTTTGCTTCAAACCATCGTTAAAATTCCAATCATCCGCAATTCACTCTTTATCTCTCCCAATTCAAAGTTCCCTATCCGGCTGCGTCATAGGGCTAAGTTGAACTCGTCCACATGTGGGGGTTGGCAAGTCTTCTAATCTATAGTAGTTTGTCTAACTAGACAGGCATTTGATATTTGAAAAAGGAGGAATAAAAATGAAACGTGATCAGGTGAAAGTTGGACTCAGGGTCAAAACCAACAAAAAACTCGGAAATACAAAAGGTTTTCTTATTTCGCGTAAGAATCTTGATGTCCGAAAACCCAATAAGAATGGCATTGTTGTGGGCTGGGTTCCAGGACACGGCGGAGATGTGTGGTGGGTGCAACACAACGACGGCACTGTTGGCGCCTATGACTTTGATGAGTTTTCAGCAAAATAACCCTATCACAGGTTACCAACCTCCCCCACCAGGGAGGTTTTTCTTTTTTTAGAAAAAATCTCCATCTATAAAATAAAAAAATCCCGATGATTTATCAGGATTTTGTTTTATTTTAAAACTCTTAGAAAGCGAGCTTTTCTAAAGCGTCCAATTGGAATCCAATACTCGTTTAACATCTTTTCCAATTCTTTATAGAACTCTCGACATTGATTTTCAAAAGTTATTTTTATTGTCTGTGGATTGTCTTTTCTCCAAACACTTATCATCCGACGAATTGTCGGCTTATCAACATAAATTGTTCGGCATGTGTCGCAACAAAAGATAACCAGATCAAGACGTGCCCGGGAGTAAGATCTAAAAAATGCGGGGGTTACGGTCTCCGCTTTTTTACCACATTGCGGACAATAAAAATCATAATTCTTTATCATCTTCCTTCTCCTTTCAAAGTTCAAAATTAAAACTAAAAATAACAGAAATTATTTTATTATTCAATAATACATGTCCACCATCCCTCACATAAGAAAGTTTTTGATACTAAAACACAATATATTTTAGAACCGTTTACAAAAATGTTAAAATAAAACAATGAGTAATGAAATTAAAAAACTAGAAAATGAAGATCTCGGCTACGATGTTTTTTTGAATCTAATTATAAAAAACTGGGATTAAAAGATCTCCCTGTTGCGAGAGTCACCACAGAGCACAAAGGAGCTTATAAAGTTAAAAACGCGGAGGGCGAATATCTGGCAAAAATAACAGGAAGACAAATGTTTGATGCCACAAGAAGAGAAGATTATCCTGCGGTCGGCGATTGGGTTGCAATCGTTCCACTTGGTAAAGAACAGGCTGTAATCCAGAAAATTCTTCCAAGAAAAACAATAATAAAAAGAAAAGATATTAATAAAAGTGAGGCACAGATTATCGCAACAAACATGGACGTAACGATTATTGTTGAATCTGTTGGCAGAGATTATAATTTGAATCGTTTTGAGAGATATTTTGCCATTGCAAAGGCTGGGGGTGTTAAACCTGTTATCATATTAAATAAAATAGACTTAATCTCAAAAGAAGAATTAGACACGATATTGTCTGAAATAAAAAAAAGATTTAGTGGTGTTGACTATATATTAACCAGCACTGCCACCAACCAGGGGTTGAAAGAACTAAAAGAATACACAACAAAGGGCAAAACATATTGTTTTTTGGGTTCTTCTGGTGTTGGAAAATCATCTTTAATAAACAAATTGCTAGGAAAAGATATCATAAGAACTGAAAATATTGGCGCTAACTCCAATAGAGGAAAACACATTACCACAAAAAGAGAAATGTATTTTTTGGAAAATGGGGCCATTGTAATAGATAATCCTGGGGTACGCGGGATCGGCATGACCGATACGAATATCGGTATAAATGATTTGTTTGCAGAAATAATTGAGCTAGCTCCAAAATGTAAGTATTCCGACTGCACACACACTCACGAACCAGGGTGCGAAATTTTGGCAAAAGTAAAATCTGGCGAATTAGATGAACATAAATATTCCAATTATATTAGCCTAAAGAAGGAAGCTGATTTTTACGAGATGACAGACTTTGAAAAAAGAAACAAAGACAAACGATTTGGAAAATTAATAAAGAAGGTGAAAGAAGATATAAAAAAATATGAAGTTTAAAAATATGAGACGAATCACCCCAAGGTCACAATATAAAAGTTCAAAGATATTGTGATTGGAAAAACATCGTGAAGTCAAGTAATTAAATAAAACTCAAATAAATTTCCAGATCTTATTTTATCTAACTCATCAAATCTTTCTGTTCTTTTTCGTAATCTTTTAAAAATTTTTCATATTCTACTGAATCCTGCTTTATTATTTCTACAGTATCCCCAATTATTCCATTTTCGCTCTCTATTCTTTTGGGGACAACAAGTGAACCATTTTTTAATTTTTTTATAGGCATCTTTTCAATTTATTTGATTAAATTATACGTTTATTTTATCTGTTAAATATTCACGCCACTCTTTATCATATCTTTTGATAAATTGTTCTTCCGATAACATAAAATAACTTGCAAATGATTCAGCTACAAATTCCTCTCTTCCCGCTATACCTCCCGGACCTTCTTGTCTGTAATACGAAGACAATTTTTTAAAAAGCCTGATGTGTGCGTCTATTGTTTTATCGGAATTATTTAACCCCATTAAATGTCCTACTCCGTGGCCATATTCATGCAGAGTAAAACTTTCACTACCATGCAATCCTTTTCCTATATAAACCATTCTTTCTATCCCGTCATAACAACCAGGGACTCCTTCCCAATTAGCCTGATTCCAACCCCTTGGCGCTTCTCTTCTTAATTCATCGCTTTCGCTTAGATCAATAACATCACCATTGCCTATCTTTAATCTAATACCCAAAATTCTCATTTTTTCTAAAAAACGTCTTGGAATAAGACTTAAATGTTCTAAGTGCTCCCTCACAAGAGATGTCTCCTCCCCCATAAGACTGAGTGATTCACCCAAACACCCCCTCATCTCTTCCACTCGCTTTTTTCTTGTTTTTTTAATTTCTTTTGCTTCATCAATATTGGCAAAAAACCCAAATTCATATTTATCTTTAAAAAATTGAGTCAGTTTATTGAATGTTTTTTTAAAATATTTAGTAGCTCCATATATAAGATTTTCTTCTTTTTCTATTTCATATTCTTCAGATAATGATTCTGGCGGTTCTTCCACCCCTTCGTTTTGGATTTCGGTTTGTTTTATTGACGCGTACTCCTCTGATACTTTTCTTCTCGCCTCCTCCAATTCATCTCTTTTTGTTTTTTGGGAAAACCCTCCTTTCTTAGAAGATGTTTCGAATTTTATTTTTTCCTCCTCTAACATTTTTTCTAAAAAATATCTTTGAGTGGAACCTTTTGTTGCTTTTTCGATATCTTTCTTTACTTTTTGAGAGAATCGTTCAAATGATCTTGACATTTATTTTTAAAAAAATAATAAAAACATAAATATTATTGTAACATAGGCAGAAAAACTCTTGTCTAAAATTATATCATTCGCTTTAATCTCAAACAAAAATGTTATCCCCAGTTTTGATGGCTTGAATGTTGTGTGAAAAAAATAAAAATTAATTGCAAGAAAAATAATATTTTTTCCTAATTCATGCTAGAATTGAATTTATGAAAAAAACAAAAAAAGTATTTTATGTAGTTATTGTCGCTATGTTAGTTATTTATGTCTCTTATTATTATCAAAAAACCCCACAAAAAATAGACACCGATAAAGACGTCTTAAATATTTCAAATCCCGCTTCAGCAAATTGTTTGGAAGTTGGAGGAACTTTAAAAATAGAAAAACGTGGCGATGGGGGTGAATATGGTTTGTGTTATTTTGAAGACAATAAAGCCTGTGAAGAATGGGCGCTAATGCGAGGAGATTGTCCGATAGGCGGAGTCAAAACAACTGGTTTTGAAACCATTGATCAAAGTTATTGTGCCTGGTCGGGTGGTCAAACTTTTTCCGTACCAAATTCTGTTTGCACTTTCAAAGACGGTACCGAATGTCCAACAATAGATTTTTATAATGGAATTTGTCCCTCCCTGCAATAAATATAATATGAAAAAAAATCTAATTTTATTTTTAATCCTCATCGCCATTATTGGCTTAGGAAGTTTAGCTTATCAACAATACGCAAACAGAGAAATTGAGAGCGACAAACCATCTATTACTCTTATCTCTCCAAACGGAGGTGAACTTCTAGCAAGCGGTTCTGTCCACAACATAAAATGGGATACCAGAAACATGCCGACAACGAACAAAATTTCCATTACCATTAGAAGGGTAGCTCCACCCGCGCTACAGGAAGAAGGACAAGAGTTTGACCCAATCATTTTTGTTAACTTAGAAAACACAGGGAGTAAAGAATGGAACGTTTCCGAAATGTATCCTGAAGGCAATTATATCCTTGGTATAACAAGTTACGAATCAGTACCCATAAACAACCCCATCTCTGACGAAAGTGATGCGACTTTCAGTATCACCAAAGACACGGGTGAACTGACTTATACAAACAACAAATTCGGTTACAGCATTAATTATCCTAGCGATTGGACTTTTCGAGAATTCCCCGATACCCGTACAGGATCGGGATTCAGACCGCTAAATAGCCCAGATGACATTGCATCTGAATGCATTACGATTGACGCAAGGGAAACAGCAGAGAGAAACTACAACTTACCTTTTGATGAATACGTTAAGGTAGCAGGAAAAGAAGAAATACAAAATTATGAAAAATTAAATTCAATTGAACCTATTACGACCGATAAAGGTTTGAGTGGTTATAAAACAACATGGGCATACAGGGATTTTAGCGGACAAGAAAAAATTTCTCTGCCTATATCTTATTTTGACAACAAAAAAATAACCCAAGGACAAAATAGCCAATTAAAATTTAAAACGTTCCAAATCATCTTAAACAACCAAGAATGTGAGGAAGTTTACAATAAAATGCTTTCCACCTTTTCCGCATTAGAATAAAATCAAAGAAAGATATCATTCTGTAATTCGGCCAACCAAAATAACAAGAAAATATTTTAAAGATAAACAAAAAATCCAAATTGAGCACCAATTTTTTTATTATTAAATAACAAATTAAATTATGTCTAAAAAAAATAATTTATTTATTAAAATATCAGTTGTCATTGCATATTTGGCGATGATCACCACGAACTCGCTTGCAAACATCATCCCCTTAAATGGAGTAACGACAGGAGAAGTTTCCAATAATTATCCCAATCTTTTTGCTCCCTCAGCCTTCACTTTTTCTATTTGGGGTCTTATTTATCTGATGCTCGGATTTTATTCTTTATACCAATTTGGCTTTTTTCGAAGCAAAGAAGACGCAGACAGAGAAGTCCTTTTCAAAAAAATAGGAATTAATTTTATTTTCAGTTCAATTGCCAACACTCTGTGGATCTTCTCATGGCACTTCGACGTCATCGGCTTGTCGCTCTTGTGCATCGTGGCGATTTTATTTTTTCTCATAAAAATCGCAAACATATTAAACAAGGAAAAGTTTTCTCTGAAAGAAAAAGTTTTCATATTGTTCCCATTCAGCATCTATTTCGGGTGGATCACGGTGGCGACCATCGCCAACGTTACAGTTTTCTTGGTCAGTATCGGATGGGATCGCTTTGGTTTGACCGAACAAACATGGACCATCGTGGCGCTTCTCGCGGGGACAATTATCGGTAGCTTAAGAATGTTTAAAGATAGAAACGTTGCATATGGCCTCGTTTTAATATGGGCTTACTTAGGAATACTAGCCAAACATCTATCTGAAGCAGGATTTGCGGTACAATACAACGAGATAATCATAGCAACAATATTCTGTCTCTTTGTTTTTTTGTCTGGCTTATTTTTTACGAGCAAAAGAATTTAAGAAAAAACCCACAACCTCTCCACAACGAAATAATAATATAAATATTGAATTGAAAAAATTACATCTCCCTCGTCGGATGATGTAATTTTTTTCGCCCAAAAATCAAAAAATCCTACTTGCGCAGGATATTTGACAAGATGAATGATTCTATCGGTCTGTTGCAACCGAGTGGTTATGTCTCACGACCTAACCTGTCAAACCATCAACCTCACAAATATTATATAAGTTACAAAAATATTATGCAAATAAAATTAAGAAACAAAACATACGATAGGACACATTTTGGGATATGGCAAAAAAAGAAAATAAATTAAATATGAAAAAATATTTTAAAATAATCGCACAGGGATATGCTACCTGAAAATAAACAGCACCAAAGAAAGCCAAATTGATATTATTGCAACTATTCGAGTCAAGAGTGTTGTTCTTTCCTGCCATGTTTGCTTACGCATTGTATCAATTACGAAAGTATAATAAGACATAAAAATAATAACCCCAAAAACTTCTGAGAAAGTTAATATAAACGGCGCCAAAACAAAAACGATAAGTGTAGCTTTTTCCAAATGGTGAGAATAAGCATCTCGTATTACCAAAACATTTTCTATTTGTATATTATTCTTTAGCTCGCCTAGTATCTTGAAAGGCAAAAACACAGAAAGATAAGCAGGAACAATCAAAGAAGAGAAAAAAACAAGCATCTCATTAAAATCTTCAATTCTAAATAAAGGAGATGTCACTTCCACCCACAACTTCATCAAAAAGAAAAAAGATACGAAAACTATGGAACCAATATAACCCTCTCTCAACTGCTCACAAAAACCAATCCTGTGAGACACAGATTCCTGATACGATAAATCATCCTTATTTTCCACGATTGGCATAACTATAATATTTTACTCCAAAAACCGCTCAATTAAAAATAGGGCCCGCTGTTTTTTCAATAAAAAAAAACAATGTTCATCTGTATTTAATGACAACACAAACCCCACCGAAAAACATTGCCAAATCAGAATAAATATTGTATAATTATATATTAGTGTTATACATAAATAAAATATTTTTAAGCCTTATTTTCAGCGCTTCTGGCGCTTTTTCAAACAGCTCAAACGTTACTCCCCCACCCTACACAACCCCCCAAAACATAAGAGCAGAAACACCGAAAATATTACAAACCAACCCCCAAATACCGTTCTATTCCCAATTTGATGATATTGAATCACCCAAGTGGAAAAAGGTAGGGTGTGGCATTGCAAGCCTTGCGATGATAATAGAACATTACAAACCTGGAATTGTTTCAGTCAACGAACTTCTAGAGCAAGGAATTTCAAACGGAGCATATCTGGAAGATGCTGGGTGGAAACACAAAGACCTTGTGATTCTTTCGGAGAAATATGACCTTGTTGGTGAAGCCTACGACCTCTCAAAAGAAGAAAACGAAATAGCTTTTTCCAAACTTGAGTCATCTTTGAAAAAAGGGCCCGTAATTGCCTCTGTGCGTTACAAAATGGACCCCCAAAGCCCGATACCGCACCTTGCAGTAATTAATAACATTCAAAATAATATCATTCGCTACAACGATCCTGCGATGGAACACGGAAATATGTCTATATCAATTCAAGACTTTATGAATGCCTGGAACAAAAGATACATCGTCATAAGGCCAAAATAAAACAATCTTTCTCTGCCTTCTCATTGCCATGTTCTGTTTCCAAGCTATTGAACCATAACAAAAATGTTGACTACTACAGGCTACTGATATACACTATGGGTATCATTATGAAAGAGACCCTTGTGCAGATACGTCTGCACCGGGGGCTTTTTCTTTTAGGCCTTATTTGAAAATTTATGATAATGTTCGTTTAGAAAAATTATTTCAGTATTTTTGTTCCTGAGCAGAATTGAACACTTATTTTTATCGGGAGAAACAATACAATTCATGGATTTGTTTTCTCTTAGAAATTCCGCCAAGCAACCAAAATCTCCGTCCCCCGTCACTAAAATGCAAGAATTAAAAGATTTAGTATAAAAATCTGATACAGTTTTTAAAACAAGTTCTGCATCACAATTTCCTTTGATTTTTTCTCCTACAGATACTGTTTGCTTGAAGACCAAAATATAACCACATTTTTGTAAATGTTCGTAAAATTTAGCTCTTTCAGGTACGAGCCCGATAAACAAGTACACAAATTCCGGATTGTATTTTTGACGGAGCCAACCGCGAAATTTTTTATAATCAATTTCAAAACCAAGATCTTTTGCGCTTCGATAAAGATTATTTCCATCGATATAAATATTGGTTTTATTCATGAAAATTATTGTATCATATCTTATTTATTTTTCTCAACGAGACGGCCTCACTTTTACTACATCCACCATTAATAATAATAGCCTGTCGAACTTCGTCCCACGTTCGAAGACCTTTTGAGCATATTTTGAAGTGCGAAGCACGAACAAAATATGTTCAAAAGGTATACCGTCCACGTAATGGAAGAATCCTAACGCGAAAAACTTGACAAAGCCCAAAAAAATGTTTACCCTCAGATAAATTCGTATCTTGAAAAGAAAGGAGCTTCCCAATGTTCACACAAAGTGCTCTTGCAAAAATACTATCGGAGTTCAAGTTCCGTAATCCCAGCTCTGACAGATGTCCTGTCGTGTTCTCTACTCAATACGAGACATACGTCATCTTTGATGATGCTGGTGGAAAAGTGGAATTCACCAAAGAACAGTTTGAAAACATCCTCAACAAAAAAGACGACGGGGTGGTCAAGGTATATCAAACTGGGCACGACTCCCTAAACATCATCGACGAATCTGGAGGAATGATTGAGCTCACAAAAAGAGAATTTCAGATCCTCCTCCAAAAAGGAAGAAATCTGATAATTTGAAAAAGTTTACTGCCACCCGTTTCTGGGTGGTTTATTTTTTGAACTTCTAAGGTCTTTTAGCAAAACCATAACAACACAAATTAAATTAAAAAAACCAGCTCCCTTTTTTGAGCTGGTTTTTAAAATGTATGTCTATTATTGAGCAAACAATGAATTCATCTTTGCCCTTGTGAGAGAACCGAAATATCCTACAGAAGGAGATATTCTGTGCTTAACTTGAAACTTAGAAACAGCGTTCCTTGTTGCTGGACCAAAGAATGTAGTCTCATTGCCAGGCGAACCTGCACCCGAAATATTAACCAAAGTATCAGGATCACTATTGAGCGCCCTCTGAAGGTCTCTCACATCTGAACCAGTTGAACCCAAAGTCAAATTCCTTGAGAAATTGTACGCCCCAGGGATTGAGACAGGCAAACCCAACTGTGTTTGCAACTGAACTAAAATACTCACAAGCCTCGTTATTTCACTCTGAAGCTCTACTGGTGTCATCTCGCTTATCGGTTTAGCTGGCAATATAGACAGAGGCACAGGAGTTATTTGAGGATATGTTACAGTCTGCCCTATAGAATCACTACCTCCATACCAAACTCCTCCGCTACCTCCTCCACCATAACCAAATGCCAACTTAGCACCCCAAAAATCTCCTCGAGCATCGCCCAAAGAGCCAACAATAAAAAGTGCGACTACAACCGGAAAATAAAAAAGAAATTTTTTCATTTATTTATTTGATATCAATCCATTAATCCTTGTTCGTATTATTGTAAACCTAAAAAAAAAATATGCAAATGCAAAGTGTGATTTTATCCCCAACTCCAAATTAAAATCGTTGATTTTTATACCCCTAACGCTGTAAATCTTTTATTTCATACAATGAGAGATCGTCTTTGTTTAATATCAAATCTATTTTTTCAGAATTTAAAAATTCATATTTCAAATTATCCACCTTTTCAATGTCACGGAAATAAACAATGTATTTTATATTTTTCTTCGCCAATAATTCAACCGTCTCATTTGCAGACAAAAACACCTTCTCTCTTACCAGATTATCCAACGCTGAATACTCTTCATTGTTTTCCTGATCATAAATATCCCCAATCTCAACGCTTCGTCCTGCAACCACTTTTTCTCCAAAAAACGTTCTAAATGGATTGGCGGTGATCAAATTATTATTGAATTTAAACGACAAATATCCGTGCCATGGCAAGAATAATACACGCCCACCGGTAATATCCCCTCTTACAATATTTTGCACCTCAAACCACGATGCAGGATACCATACAGATTTTATTTGCCCATGAAATCCTCCCCACACAAAAAGACCGAAAAAAATTGGGATAACGAAAACAAAAGACAGGACCCTTTCTTTTAGAGCAGGTTTTTTATCATCCAAAAAAGAAAATATTTGCGAAAATCCCAGGCTGGATAAAAAAGCGTAACCTAAAGCGAGAAAACCACTAAATTTCTGACTATCCCGAAAACCCGACCAAAAATAAATATGCTCATACATCCATAAATTAAAATTTTTAAAGACAGTATCCGACACCCCTGTGGCGAAAACAAAAGAAAACGCACTTAAAATCATAAAAAAAACAGTGAGGAGCCTCGTCTCTTTTTTTCTTAATCCAAAACATATTCCCAAAAGCACTAAAACAAAAACTGCCAAGAAAGCGAACCAAAAAACGGCACTATCCTGTGGCCACAAGAAATATCCCGCCCAAACATTCCTTTCTCCCCAAAAACCGTTCAAAGAAGCAATATTCAAAAGAACGCCAACGTTATTATAGCTTCCCGCAGAAAAAGCACTCCAGTGTTCTTGCCCAAAACGCGCTTCTATCGGCGCAGATCTTGAAAAAGCCGGTAATATCCAGTAACCACTAACTATCAAAAAAAATATTACAGCAATACAAAAATTAAAAAACAATGACCTTGCCACAGCAATTTCGTTCTGATACAAAAACCTCGCCAAAAGATAAAATATCCAAAAGAAAGTTATCGCGAATGAGATAACAAGAAAATGAAGAGAAAATAGCCCAATCACAAATAAAATTATAAACAACCTAAACATTGATCTTAAATCAAATTTATCTTTCAGTGCCAGAAGATAATAAATAAATATCGGAAGAAGAGCATATGCAAAAAGAAGCATCCAGTGACCCGCTAAAAAACGAGAATAAACAAAAGGATTAGATAAATAGATTAGTGCTGAAAACAGACGGGTATTTTTGTCTTCGCCGACCGGCAAAAATTTGTAAGCAAGGTAACCAATATTAAAGAAAAGAAAAAAAAGAATGAATTTTTGGATAAGCCAGGCGGGAAGAACCAAACAAAACGAACGGAGTAAACCGCCCACGAGTAAAGTATTCAAAAAACCACCAGCTTCTGAGATTGTGTGCATTTCAGGGGTAAAAACCATATCCAAACTTAAAATATAGCCAGGCAAAAGCGCCTGCCATAAGATAACTATGGAGGCGACAACAAAAAGAAAGATATTTTTATCATAAATTTTCATTTTGGTCGGTTATTTCAATATCTGGATGACGAAACATATCTATGAGCTGAAGTGCTACCGTCATTGTGAGAAAGAAGAACGCCCATACTGCGATATTTTCCGCACGATCGTTCATATCAAGCTCAATAAAAAGAGGACAAACAGAAAGACATATCAAAGCAAGGGCGGCGGGAATTCTATTGTCCCAGCCATAAACGATAAAAGCAAAAAACATTGCCCACAACACTCCTCCCCTCGCGCCGACAAAAAAGGAAATCGTAATACCTAAAAACAAAATAATAATCGGGATCAAAAAAATATAGCCGAGCTTTCTTCTTTTTTTTTGGAGTTCTCCCCTAACCAGCTCCACGATACAACGAGTACGAGAAATAAGTAAAGCAATAAACTTTTTAAAACATCCTATAGGTGGTAATTTTTTTTTGTTGGATATCATACAATTTGTTTTTTATTTTTTCTCCATTCATACGTCAGATACCCAATACATCCGGTAAGTGTCATTCCGCTTATAAGAAGACCTAAGTAAAACCATCTCTGGGGAAAAAATTCCACAACGAGCTCGATGTCATAGGATCCATCTTCATTTTTTACACAAGCCGAATTATTATGACACATAACCCCCGTGTCCACGTACCATGCATTCAAAAAATCGTTCAATTTGTAATGCCTGTCATCGGAAACTTTATCGGGAACCACGAAAGGCATCCATGAATTGAAAAACCCGTTCACTTTGTCATTATTCATTTGAAGTTGCCACTTCGGATGATAGCTTTCACTCATAGCCAAAAAGAAAGGTGTCGATGCTCCCTTTATATGTACAAGTTTCTTGGTCGGATTTATAAGTTCAAAGGCGACAGAAGCAGGGTTCTCAATCTTGATACTGGGATCACCAACCAAGTAATAAGAACCAATCAAATCGGGAATTTTGATAAGCTTAAAATTATCATATCTGTTTATCATTCTTTCTTTCTCATTCTTAGAGTAAGCATAAACGTTAAGAGAAAACGCGGTCGCACCTTCGGGGGCTTTTATGATATTAGAAAAAGTATTCCAATTTTTATCTTTTACAGTTATCTTTTCCGCAATAACTGTCTTTTTTTTGTCATTAAAACCAATGTGATAACCAGCCGTGTTAGAATTATCGCTCTGATAATCAAAAATGAAAAAATAAGTCGATCCGGCATCTATATTCGTAGCCGTGCCCGTGCAAGCAATGTGGCGCGCCGCTTCAAGCTGAAGCGACCGTCTTCTGTCCGAGCTCGTTGCTTCGCTCAAAGACATAGCAATAACCGGTTCTTTGTCGTAATTATTGCAATCCCCAACCTTTTCCTGCCACAATCCTTCTTCAAAAGAACCGTTGGCAAATAAATTTTTATAGTCAAAGAAACTGCTTTCATATTTAAAAACATTACCCCCCTCCGCCATCTCTATTTTGCTCTTTTTAAATTCACCCCTCTCGGCGGGAATAATTAATTTTTTCTCAAAATATAATTCACGAAGTTCAAAATTATCATATCTGACAATATTGTTAATTAATCCGTCTGAAGAATAAGCATAAATATGAAGAGTGGCGGAAGTTGCGTCAGGAGGGATGTCTATCTCCTTCAAAAAACTATGCCATTTGTTATCGCCTATCGGCAGGACGCCATTTACCAATGTTTTATCCGCGTCATTGAAACGAAGATGATATGCGGATATTTTAGAATTTGAACTCTGATAATCAAAACCGAACACATACTTACCTGATTCTACGATAGGTATCCTTGTAAGAGTACATGCTATATGAGTGGTCGCTTCAAGTCTTAGCGAATTTTCCCCATCGGTTTTGTTTTTTTTGTCCAAACTCATAGACATTATTGAATTGTTGTCATAACGATTACAATCCCCAACCTTTTCCTGCCACAATCCTTCTTCAAAAGAACCATTTTTCAATATATTCTCTCCTGCAGAAAATATTTTGATCGTCTTTTCATTCTTGTTATCTCCAAAATAAAAATCTTTTCCATTAACCAAAGGAGACAGTGTGCCACCCTCGGAAATATAATACTTCTCACCAGGAATAGCCCAAAATGTTCTAATGGTATCTTTCTCACCATCCGCCCCTGAGACATTAATGCCATTTAGAGACAAGACTCCGCGCTCTTTTGTGTAAAAAACCGCCTTATCACCATCAAAAGAATAAAAGACCACACCATTTGTATTCTTCTTGTATAAATTAAAAACTCTCTGACCAAGACCAGGGAAGATTGAAGAAATATCTTTTCCAATATTATCTGCGGAAATATTTTCAAAAATACCAAAAAGAGGAGATAACGGTGAGCCATCGTGATTTTTTTTATCTGCAACAGTAAAATAAAATTCTTTCTTAAGTTTAGAAGACGCAAGATCATATTTCTTATCAATGTCGGAAAAATAATTTAACCCAAACAAATTATCAAAAGCAAATATTGGTGGTTTATAATCTTCGTTTTCATAGACCACGAGATCCTTTGTTCCGATATCTATCTTTTTGAGCCAAGAAACTTCATTCAGTTTTTCAATATACGATTGCCTTACACCAGGGTTTTCTCTTCCACCATAAGAATCAAAAAAATAAATATCATTTTCTTTCTCATTAATGGGAATGACAATGTATTTTAATAAAGAAATATCAAATAATTCATCAGCAAAATTTTTATTATATATATTCAAAATGGCTTCTTCCTTCGCTATCCTTTTCATTTTAGGGCTTGAATAATCTGACACCGCAGACCAAGAACTATTCAACATGTCAACAAAAGATACACGTGGAAAAGAATTAGAAAAGAAACCCCACCTTGAGACCACAGGAACCCAGACTGTTCTAAAAAAACTCTCTTGATTAAATAAAAAATCTTTAAAAACTAAATAATCTTTCGGAATTTCTCTCGGAACGAACATTCTCTTCATCTCTCCAGTATAAAGAGGTTTTACATTAATAAACGCTATTCCAATAAACAAGAAAGAAAAAAAATAAAATAAATACTTATTTAGGTAAATATTTTTAGACTCTTTGAAAATACTTAAACCATAAGATATTAAACCAAGATATCCCAAAGACGTAACTAAATATAGTTTTGATGCTTCTCTAAAAAGAGAAAAACCAGGAAAATTATTATATAACCACAGATACACCCCCGTAAATGGCTCCGAAGATTGTTTGGTTAAAAATATGCCGACCAAAGACAATATCCCAAAAAACAACAACTCTTTTTTATACTTTGCTTTTTTAAATAAAAAGGTTGAAAATGCGAATAATGGTATAAACCAAAAATACCAAATGACAGGTTGTTTTACGAAAGCAAATATTTCCCCACCAGTCCACGCATACTCTTGAATAGTAAATGAGTTAGTCAAAGAAAAGAAATGATTACCAAATAGACCCCTAGCGGTAATCTCTTCAATACCTGCCTGTGAGCCCCCGAGAAGTGTTGGAATCAACCAAAAAGAGTTAAAAAACAAAAGGGAGCAAAAAAATAAAAAAAGAGCACGACAATATTTTTTTATCTCGAGAACATGGAAAAAAATAAAATAGAATAGAAGAATAAAAAAAACAATAAACATTATCCTTGCCTCATAACAAATACCCACAAAAGAAATCAAAAAGAAGTATATCCAATCTTTTGTTTTGTTTGAAGAAAGAGCTGAAATAAAAAAATAAAATATCAATGGGGCAATAGAATAAATAAAAGCGATATAAAGATGTGCTGTCTGTCTACAAATAAAATAAGTTGTTGTGCCGTAAAATAATGCGGAAACAAAAGCAATAAAATTATTTTTTACCAATCTTTTGACAAGGATATATGGAGACAAAAAACCCATTATTGAAACCGGAATTAAATAAACAATTTTTAAAGTTAAACCACTTTCAAAACCCAAATTAGCTAAAAGAGAAAACAAAAAAATATGAAAATAAAGATACATTTGTACATTAAAATAACCAAAATGAAAAAAACCTATCCATGGCGTAATAGAATAATATGCCTCTTTAGCTGATTCGTTAAACCAATATCTCCAATCTGTACTCGTTAAAATATTATCAAAAGAAAACCACACATTATGGATTAAAATGGTAAAAATTAAAAGAAATAAAATATATTTATATCTTATTAATTCATCTAAAATCCTTTTAAGCATTTAGTTTTCTTACAATCCCAACAAATAAAGCTAAAAAAATAAAAATATAAAAAAATAATAAAAATAAAATGAAATAATAGAGTTTGTCTATAAGCACAAAGAAAGTTAAAATAACACAGCTAAAACCACCATCCCATCTTATATATTTTTTTATATTATCATTTGAAATAAAATGGGTAGTTTTTATAAGGTATTCTTTTCCAGATAAACCACCAAGATTTTTAGATTCACTGTTTAAATATAAATTCAAAAAAGAGAAAATTAAATAAAAAACATACAAAAATAAAATTGAATTATTCCCACTTTCAACATAAACACCATAGGAAACCCCACCCAAAAAAATAAAATTAAGAACTCTATCTAAAAAGGGATCTAGAAAATGACCAAACTCCGAAAACTTTCCCGTCAATCTTGCTACCTCTCCATCAGACATATCCAAAATATTAGCGATAATATAAAAAAATAAACCGAATAAAGTGTAATAATAAAAACCGAAAGAAAATAAAAAAGAAGCAATAAGACCAATTACAAAAGAAAAAATAGTTATTTTATTAGGAGAAATATCTAAATAAGCCAATAACCAAGAAAGATGTATAGAAATCTTCCTAAAAATAAAAACATTGAAAAAACCTTCCGAATTACCTTCCTTTATAATCGATTGATTATAAACCCTGTCAATATCTTTCTTGTTTATCTTCATCTTTTAAAATAATTTTATAAATTATCTGATTTCCAAATAACGAAGGAAATAAATTTTCCAAAAACACGAGCGGTCTAAAACCTAACCCAGCCGAAACAATTACTTTTTCGACAGAAAAACCATGATATTTTGCCCAATAAATAAAGTCTTTCA
The DNA here is from genome assembly GCA_964649715.1 of uncultured Candidatus Saccharibacteria bacterium. GTDB lineage: Bacteria > Patescibacteriota > Minisyncoccia > Phycocordibacterales > UBA12445 > UBA12445. The sequence continues at coordinate 13,065 of CAZYTH010000002.1, read as the reverse complement.
TCGTCCAAAAGCGGATGTGTTCTTTTACATGCTCGTTAACCATCACAACAGGAAATCTTCCAAATAGAAATCTTAATCTATGAACAAAAAAACCGGCATTCGGGATTGAGATAAAAACTGATTTATTAAATTTTTCTTTTACTGCAACAATAACCTTTTCTGGGTCTATAATATGCTCTAAAACTTCAGTTATTATTATATAATCAAACTTTTTACCATCTAAAAATTTATTAAAATCTTCCGACAAAATATCCATTTCATAAGCCTCATATCCTTTTTCTTTTACATATTCAACGGCCCTTTTGGATATGTCTATTCCGACTATTTCCCTGGGTTTATTGTTCTTGCTTAAATATTCGATAATAGTACCATCGCCACAACCAATATCTAATATTCTTGAGCCGGGCTCAATATATTTTGATATTATTTCCGCCCTATGCTGTGAGGGTGCGTGAAAACCACGATTCTTCCAATATTCATCGTAATCGTTAAAATTATTATCCAACGGCATTGGTCTCGATAATTCATGAAAAAAAGTCTTGATTTTATCTAACATTATTTTATTTATTCTTATTAATAATATCTTTTTTTAAATCAGTGGTAGAAACATTTTTAGTTCTTTTAAGGTATTTTACTTTACAAAATTTATTCAAATCATCAAATTTATCCTTCCAATCGTCACCCATCACAAAAATATCCACTTTGTATTTTTTGATATCTCTTATCTTTTGAACCCAATCATTTTCAGGTATTACCTTATCAACATATTTTATTGCCTCAAGCACAATTTTCCTTTGTTGATAGGAAATAAAACTATTCTTACCTTTCGTTTTATTAAACTCATCAGTCGATAAACCAACTATCAAAAAATCACCGAGTGCCTTAGCTCTTTTTAACAACTTTATGTGGCCTTCATGCAACAAATCATAAGTACCGTATGTTAATATAGTTTTTCCCATTTTAAAAATTAAATAATTTTTGATGACATTAGAGACAATATCGTCTTTTTTGGGTCTTTGTTCTTAAGGATAATATCATTTACGGCAGAAAGTATAGGTGCGTTGAAATTATGCTTTTTTATAATCTTCTTTATAACTTTTGTGGTGTTTATTCCCTCAACTGTCTTGTTTTCTTTCGTCATTTTTTCAAGAGCATTTTTCGTATTATATCCCCCACCAATCAAAACTCCAAACTCTCTATTTCTTGTATTTCCTGTCGCACTCATAAACATATCGTTCCCCCAACATTGACTTTCTATTGAAAACGTCTCATTTTTTGCCCCCAACTTGGTTACAGACAAATTTTTAATCTCTCCAGATAAGCGAGATATTATATGGGTTTCTGATCCATATGAAAAACCCGCCCCATTCATTATACCAGCCAAAATAGACACGACATTTTTAAAAGCCCCCGCATATTCAACACCAGCAATATCCTTTGTTGTGTAAACGTTTAAATTGTTGGACATAAATACATCTTTTAACTCTTTCGCTATTTGTATGTCTTTGCAAGCAATATCCACTCCCAGAGGATTCTCGTTAAAAAGATCTTTTGCTATTGTACCCCCCGACAGAACTGCCACATTTATTTGGGGCGAAACATCACTCAATATTCTTTCGATGATAACAGAGAATCTCTCTCCATTCACAGAGTCCAAGGCCTTGGCGGTATTTAAAATTATTATCTTTTTGTCTATGTGCTTCCGAATCTCCTTTAAAACCTTTTTTATGGCAGGAGATGCTACCGCAAGGATTAAAATATCTGTCTGAGAAATTAAATCTTTTACGGATTCCGCCACTTTCACTCCTTCGTTTATCCTTATCCCCTTATGGTGTGTTGTGTGTGTCCTTTTATTTCTAATGCTCTCTCTTAAATCTTCGTCTCTATCGTAAACACAAAGAGAAAATTGCCCACCATCAATTTTGTTGCTTAAATGCTTCAATATCGCATAGCCAAAATTACCGATACCATAAATAGAAACTTTTTTCATAAATCTACAATTAATTTTTTACGACGCCGACAAAAAGAATTCTCCCAAAGAATGTTTTATCGAAAAATCATTTATTTAATTTTTGACATAAAATACCCCAACCCTCCGAATCCATATTTTGAAATATTATAAAAAATAAACCCTAGACCAGTAATGGGGTGAAATAAAAACTTTTTCCAATTTTTAATATAAACACCTCTTAAAAAGCCTAATTGTTTCCCTGATTCAAATTTGTTTTCATTTACGTAGTTAACAAAATCTTTTCCATATTCGTAATATTTTTTCATATGTGGCCAAAATTCGGTCGGCTCGCCCAAATGAAGGGCCTCTGCATCGATAAAGCCCGTCTTATATCCGCCACGGTTCAACTTATTTTGAAAATCATAATCTTCTCCTGCTATAATTTTTTCATTAAAACCGCCAATATTTTTATAAACATCTTTTGCAACAAAACGTGCCGATGAATGGACAATGTCGTATTTATACATATCAACTTCAAACTTTCTTAATCTAGCGATCCACGAAACCCTAATATCCGGAGAATTATGAACGACAATGGCATCATATCCTTCTTCTGTCTTATTTATACACTCCTCAACAACTCTCTGATCCAAAATAAAGTCCGAATCAACTTTATAAACAAAAAAACCATCCGCCTGTTCAACCCCAAAATTAACCTGTGCGCTTCTTTCCGGACCTTTATTAAAAACTTTATCCGCATATTTGCCTGCTATTTCTTTGGTATTGTCGGTAGAATTATTATCAACAACAACTATCTCAATATTTTTATATGTCTGTTCTTTGACGGATCTCAAGCAGGCTTCAAGCGTTTTGGATGAATTTTTCGTCGGTATTATCACCGAAACTTTTGGTTCTTTCATTTTTTATATTGCCTCCATAAATTGCCGATAACTATTTTCAAAATTTATTTCTTTGCTCCACTGCCATGCGTTTACTCTTAACTTCTGATATTTTTCCTTATTGTTTAGCAACTTTAACATGTTTTCAGCTAAATTTTCAAGGGTGTTTTGTTGGCACACGAGACCAGTTTCGTTATCTTTTACAGCATCGCACAGACCATCAACATTATAGACCACTGCGGGTGTTCCTTGAGAATTAGCTTCGGTAACTATCAAACCCCAACCTTCCTTCACAGACGTCACTACGATCAAGTGCGACCTCTGCATTAATTCTATCTTTTTTTCTATAGTAACCGTTCCTAAATATTTTATAGAATCCGCATATTTTGAATTTTTTATCAAATTTAACACTTTTTTACCATAATCGCCAGACGAGTCGCCAGCCAGAATAAGTTTTAAATCAGGCATGCTTTCTTTAGCAATTTCAAATGCTTTTAGAATATGATCGGTGCGCTTCATCTCTCTAAAAGCTCCGAACCCGAGCAATGTCGGCTTTTCAAACTTTCTTATTAAAGAAACATCCTTAATCGGTTCAATCTCTATCCCTTCGCTTATAATGTTTATATTCCCCTGCTTAAAACCAAATCTCATCAAATCTTTCTTTGTGCTATTTGAAATGGTTATAACCTTTAAATCGGATAAAAGCCAAAGATAAAACGGTTCCAAAACAAAACCAAAAATATTAAGAGGGAAAAACATCTGGTAAAACCATATTTGACGACACAGCTGATGAATAAAAAGTATATTCTTTTCTTTTACATAATATTTACAGAAAAATGGAATAGTATTTACTTCATCTATTACTAAATCAGCCCAACCTTTCAAATGTTTCTTGTAGTATCTATATGCGTGCAGATACACTGTCCATCTGGTCCCGACACGCACCACCTTGTAGCCGTCTATATTTTCCTCAGGTTCGCATCCGTCAAATCCACCGACAAGCAAGGTGACATTATGCCCATCATTCGCCAGTCTTTTTGCCAGCTCCTCGTTCACCACTTCCGCCCCTCCGGCTAAAGGATTTTTTCTATCTTTCCATGTGAACCAAAGGATTTTCATTTATTTTATATTTTTAGAGCTCCTTATGACATATAGAGGCCTTCCCAATACTTCATCGTGAATATTGCCCACATAAAGGGCGATAAGGCCGAGACAAGATAGAATAATACCATTGAAGAAAACCAGAAGCACTGCAAGTTGTGCTGTTCCTGAAATATTCCAATTAAAAACTTCATTAAATACATAACGATTTAAAAAAATGACAAGTCCACCGATACCAGAAGCAGTAGTAATGAAAATGCCAAGATAACCGGCAAATTTTAAAGGAAACAAGCTGTGCATAATAAAAGAAGACATGGCTAATTTTACTCGCTTAGAAAAAGAGTAAGAGGCTGTGCCATTCGCTCTTTCTCCTGCTTTAAATTCAATAAATTCTCTCTTGAAGCCCAACCAGTCTATAAGCCCTCGAGAGATTCGCTCATGTTCAGTAAACCTATTGAATTCATCCACAACCCTCCTATCTATTAGTCTAAAATCTGTAGCTCCAGGGACAATGGGGGTGCTACTTATTGCATTGATTATTTTATAGTATAGAAAAGAACAACAGGCATCTATGGGAGATTGTCCCTTTGTTTTGGTTCGCAAGCCGATTACTACATCAGAACCACTTTCCCAGCGCTCAATAAATTGGGGAATAAGAGAAGTCGGATGTTGCAAGTCAGCATCAATGATAATAACAGCATCACCAATTGAATATTTCAATCCCGCAGAAGTAGCTGCCTCTTTGCCGAAGTTTCTTGAAAACTCTATGCTTTTTACACGATCATTTTCTCTTAGAACTCTTTCTATAGACTGTTGTGAATTATCTTTTGAACCGTCGTTTACAAAAATAATCTCATATCCATAAGACAAAGAAGAAAAAACTTTTGAGATATCCGAGATTAAAAGAGGAATATTTTTTTCTTCATTAAAAACCGGAACGATTATTGAAATTATCTTTTGCATAAAATTAGTGGAGTTATAATAACAACAATGGATATAGTCAAAAAAGACTAAACATAGTTTAGTATATTACCACTATAGTGGTGGTGAGTCAAAGAAAGAATTGCAACTGATTATACACCAAGAAATGACTCGTCACACTTGAGCATGCTTCTTCAAAAAATAGATGAGACTACTCCAACAAAGCCCCTCTTGTGTATTTATTTGAAGGGTCCCACAACATCCACGAATTCAAACCCGCATCATAAGTGGCCTGTATCTGTGCTCGCACCATTTCTGCTGTGTATGTCGCACCCAAATTAAAATCCTGAAGCCATGGCCTAAGTTTATTTGGAGTAGAGCTTGCACTGATAGCTCTCTTTACTCCCTCATCCATAGATATTCTGATTATCTCATAAGGGACAGAAGCAGGATTCTTGTAATTATGAAAACCCGTAGGATAGTGTGACGGATAAACCATCGGAGCAATAAAATCAAAATACGGGATAGCGTTTTCAAGTACCTGGCCGATATTTAAGTCGTCTTTGTTCGTCATTGTCATACCAAAAAAATCGGCCGAAATTGGAGCACCGATAGCCTTCATCTCACCGTGAAGATATTCAAAAAACTCTCTCAACTTTTCGGCTTTCGTTGTGGTGGCGGGGTCATAAAATCTATAACCGATATCATTCATATCGCCATCAGAAGGAAACCTTATATAATCAAAATTTATTTCATCAAAACCTATTTTGTATGCATATTTTGCAACAGCAACATTGTACTCCCATACCTCAGTGGAACCTGTCTCCACCCATGCCAAACCTTTTCTGTCTTTCCATAACCCACCTGTGCTTTTTCTGAAAGGAGCAATGTCATTTCTTTTACTAGCAAGGAGCGGATCTTGAAAAACGGTTACTCTTGCTATTATATAAATATTTTTTTCGTGTAGAGTGTCTATTAAATTTTCAACATCTCTGATCCTGTTTTCAAATGGTTCGTAGCTTTTCACAAGAGGGTCGTCCATCGGGAAAGAAATCACTCCTGTTGAATCTTTTACATCAATAACAACCGCATTTAGCTCTGTGCTATCTATGAGTTCTATAATCTGGTTTCGAAAAGACGGGGTACCCGCAACCCAGCTAGACATATAGACCGCCTTAACGCTGGTCGGAGTTTCTACATGAACAACTTTCCTCTTGGGTATTTCTGGCTTGAAATCTTCCGCTTGAGCCAATAAATCCTCTTTAAATTCTTGAGGTGCGAGATATCCGACTGTTTCTGTTTTAATAAACTTTATATAAAAGAAAGAGGCAGACAGTAATATTACAGCAAACAAAAACATAATCTTTCGCCAGTTTGCTTGTCCTCCGCTTTTATTCATTTTTTATTTTCCCAAATTATCTTATGACTGAAATTTCTTCGTCTTCCTTAGGCTCTATAAATTTCTTCCACAATATTATAGAACCAGAAATGACATATAGGGCATTTTTAAAAACCGAAGGAAAACCAATAAAACCAGTTGGGGCTAATATGAGATAAATTCCGATAATTAAATATATGATTTTGTTCCTTTTTTGTTTCTTTTCCATCTGATTATAAATTAAACACTAAGTTTTATTAAGCAAAAATAAGGTTAAAGATTACTTTCCTTCTATCTACTCATTATATCCACTACTGACAATAATAACAAACTCTCCCTTTATCTTGTCAGGGTTGTCGGCATAATATCTCAAAATATCTTCAGGTGTGCCGGACACCACTTCTTCAAAAATCTTAGTGAGCTCTCGTGCGATACAAATCTTCCTTCCTTCTTGTAAAAATTTCTTTAATGACTCAATCGCTTTTATGAAGCGATGGGGCGATTCATAGAAAACAGAGATTATTTCATTTTTGGCAATTTCTTTGAAAATGGTTTCTCGTCCCTTCTTGTGTGGCAAGAATCCATAAAAGGTAAAAGCTGTTTCTCCAAATCCACTTGCTGAAATTGCTGTAATTAGGGCCGATGGTCCTGGAATTGGCACAACGGACAATTCATCACCCAGAGCCTCTCTCGCCTTTTGTATAAGGAAGCTTCCAGGATCAGAAATTGTGGGTGTCCCAGCATCAGAAACAAGAGCAGAACTCTTACCCTCTCTTAACATTTCAATGATATTATCTATTCTCTCTAGCTTACTTGCTTTGTGATATGAGATGGTTGGCTTATTTATCCCATATGCATCTAAAAGTTTTTTTGTAACTCTGGTATCTTCGCAAATTATAAAATCCACGGACTTCAAAACTTCTACCGCGCGAAATGTTATATCTTTCAGATTGCCTATCGGCGTTGCCACTACGTATAAAATTGACATTTATATGGTTTTATTAATTTTTTTTAATAGTAGCATATTTAAAAATTATTAAAATCTACCACATCCCACCAAACAAAATCTTAAAAAATATCTATTACCATAGTAAATAAAATTAATATTTAAAAAATAATATATTTTCATAGCTCGTGAGGATAATTATTGAAATACCCCCTTCACAAACAACGGACAATCGTCTGTCGTTTGTGAAGGGGGTATTTGAAAATTGAAAATTAGAATTTGTTTGTCAAAACGTCTGACAATCCTGATACATCCCCTGCTCCCATTGTAATTATCACATCAAAATCTTTCTCTTTTTCCTTTAAATATTTTTCCGAGTTTTCTATATTACCGACACAAATAGCTTTATGGTATCCTGTTTCATGCTGTTCATTTATTTTTTCAGCCAAAATCTTTGAGCTTATACTTTCATCTTTTGGCTCCCTCGCTGCATAAATATCTGTAAGAAAAACCGCATCAACATTATCAAAGCTTTTTGCAAAATCATTTAAAAGTAATTTCGTTCTGCTATAAAGATGTGGCTGAAAAATGACAGCTATCTTTTTGTCTTTAAAATACTGCCTTGCGCCAGAAAGTGTCGCTCTTATTTCTGTCGGATGATGGGCGTAGTCATCATATACCATAACACCATTTGCAGTTCTTCCTTTGAATTCAAACCTTCTCCATGTTCCAGAGAATTCTTCAAGCGAATTTTTCGCTATTTTTGCGTCAATTTTTAATATTTCGGAGACAGAAAATGAAGCTTTCGCATTTTCTATATTGTGGTCACCCACGACTTTAAGTTTTAATTTAGAAACAATATCGTTCTTTGAATAATCAACAATATTACAGTCTATGTTTTCTACCATACTCTGTACTGTTGGATCACTTAAATTGCAAACAAGATAATCGCTCTTTCCAAGCTTCCTCGCAAATTCTCTGAATGCACTTTTAATATCATCAATATCTTTGTAATAATCTAAGTGATCGTTATCAATATTTGTAATGACAACAATTCTCGGGGTCAAATTGAGAAACGACCTTCTGTATTCACATGCCTCAGCCACAAGATATTCGCTCTGTCCAACAACAAGATTGCTCATTGGCCCATTCATAAGACTGCCAACAATTATAGTCGGATCTTTTTTCGCATCAATAAGAATCTTTCCTATCATTGCGGTAGTCGTCGTTTTGCCGTGTGTGCCAGAAACAGCTATGGTGTATTTTTCTCGAGAAAGCAATCCAAGAATTTCTGGATAAGACATTGTTAGAATCCCAAGTTCTTTAGCCCTTAAAAATTCAGGGTTGTTTCCTTCAATGGCAATTGTATAAACAACAAGGTCAACATCTTCTTTCAGATTCTCCGCTTTGTGACCAAGGGTTATTTCCGCACCCAAACTAGCCAATCTATCTGTTATGATAGAGGTACTCTTGTCGCAACCCGTAACTTTTTTGCCTTTAGCGAGCATAAGCCGTGCGATTGCGGAAACACCGATGCCGCCAATACCGATAAAGTGAACTTTTTTTATTTTTTCTAAATCTATCTCTTTCATATGAATAAGTATATAATATTATGAAATACTAACAGAAAAACAACTATAAATAAATGGTGTATATATTAATCAATAAATATAATTTTAAAAAATAAAAATGGACACACAAACAATTAAAAAACCAACGTCTCCCAAGGATTTTTTCCTAAATCTTGGTGCGACAATACTATTATATTCAGTGGTAATAAATATTCTGAATCTTTTGTTTTCAATCATAGACAAAGCGATACCAGACCCTGCTTACTATTCATATTATTCAAACTCAGACTCTATTAGATGGGCAATCGCAAGTCTTATTATTATTTACCCATTTTTTATTTACATTACGAGAGTATTAAACAAAAGCACTGAAATTGAACCCGAAAAAATAAATCTGGGAATCAGAAAGTGGCTCTCATACTTAACGATCTTTATTGTCGGCATAGCCATCACAGTAGACATTGTGATTCTTTTAAATACTTTTCTTGGTGGTGAACTAACCTTGAGATTTTTTCTAAAGATAATATCTTTATTTTTGGTACTTCTTATCACTTTAAAATACTATCTCTTGAGCCTCAAAGATGAACGTTCTTTAAATAAAATAATATTCGGAATATCAACCTCCCTAGTGATTATTTCAATATTGCTTGGTTTCTATACAATGGGCTCTCCCGCAACACAAAGAATGATGCGATTTGATGAAACAAGAATAATGCATCTCCAGGAGACACAATCACAAATAATTAATTATTGGCAAACCAAAGGCAAAATACCAGAAAGGCTTGATGAACTCAAGGACGATATCTCTGGTTTCATTCCTCCCGTTGACCCAGACACAAAAAATAATTATGAATATGAGATAATCTCAGAAGATACATTTAAATTATGTGCTGAATTTAATCTTGAAAACCAAAAAGATGACGAAAATATAATGTATAAAGAAGTATATTATCCTCGCTCAGTGAACCAGGAAAACTGGAAACATACTTCAGGTAAAAATTGTTTTGAGAGAAAGATAGACAAAGAATTGTATCCGATAAAAATACCACGCGAATAAAAACCCCGTTCTTTTAGAACGAGGCCAGTGACTCATAGGATTTCATTGAATCCGTCATTTTTTCTTATCTCATCAAGCTCAATTGTGATCTTGAGTGATTTCTTATTTTTTAGAAAATTTAGAATTACACAGATGACAAAAAAGACAACCAATGATGCAAAAAATATTTTTCCAAACATTTATTTTTCTCCTTTCTGTTCGTCTTCCTTCTTACTATCCGACTCTTTTTTGTTTACAGAATCTAAGATATTTTTTTTGAGATTATCTTCAATCTCTTTTTTTTCTTTCGCAAATCTCTCTGTCAGCTGTTCACTATCAACACCGATCATCACCCACCAAAATAGAGCATAAACAGACATAAGCAACGAACGATACTGTATTTGTGGATCAGAAGAAAAGACAAAAATAAAACTAAAAATCAAAGACAGATAAAACAAATAGGAACTTGATACTATTTGAGAAAATATCTGCTGATTGGTTCTTTCTTTATCTCCAGAAGAACTATATGCAAAAAGACAAACGAGAATCAACACGATATCCAAAATATTCAAGCGCAACCCTCCTAAAAAATTTATTTAAATGTTCTCTAAATACACGGTAACACAAAGCTGTATTTAGAGTCAAAATTAATGAAAATGAATTAATTTAATACCAAACATTAATAATACACCCAGCACAAAGATGCCTATATTTATTAGCGACTTTTTGTGATCTGATTCCTTTCTTATCTCTGGTATAAGATCTGAGGCGGATATATAGATAAACCCTCCCGCGGCAAATGGAAGAAGATATGGCATAATACCTTCTATAAAAAAATTAAATATATAACCCACAACACCACCGATAATAACAGTTGTCGCCACCAAGTAATTAAGCCACAGTGCTCTTCTCTTTTCATACCCCGCGTACAAAAGAACCCCAAAATCACCTATTTCCTGTGGTATCTCATGAAGTGCTATTGCAAGAGTTGTGGCAATACCAATATTTGTATCAGCAATAAAAGAAGCAGAAATAACAAGACCATCAATAAAATTATGAATTGAGTCCCCAAATAAATTTATTCTACCAAAACTATGTACATTGCAATTCTCCTTATGGCAATGCCTCCAGTGGAAAAATTTTTCCAACAGCAAAAAGAAGAGAAAGGAAAGCAATACCATCAAACCAGCAACGTCTATACTTATACTAGAAAGAGCTTCAGGCAAAAGATGTAAAAAAGCACCGCCCATCAAAGCTCCAGCAGATAGAGAAACCAAGGCAAGAAGTATTTTGGATAAAATTTCTTTTTTTGTATAAAGAAAACCAACTGCTATAAACACACTTAAGGTTATTGAAAATGTTGCTGTAATTATTTTTGCAAGTATCATTTAATTTATATTATTAATTAAAGATTAAATATCAACTAGATGTTAACAATTTTAATACTAAAAATCAAAATCTAAATTTTGATTTAAAACTCTCTCACAATAAATAAACAATCGCTGTTCAGTGAATAATTACATCTTTTTAAGAAGATGATATAATCTAAACCATGCTTATCAATACATTTTTCACAATTATAGCTTCTGTTTTTATTTTTCTCTTTGCAATACAAAAGTTTAGCAGGCAAATCCATTCACTAACAAGCGAAAGGATGAAAAAAATAATAGAATTCTCAACTCTCACCCCCATAAGAGGTGTTTTTGTTGGTTCAATATTAACCGCGATAATACAATCAAGCACTGCCACAACGATCATGATCATTGGTTTCGTGGATGCAGGTCTTATAAGTTTTTATAACAGTTTGGGAATGATAATCGGGACAAACATCGGCACAACGATAACATCACAACTCATTGCCTTTAAACTACTTTATATGGCTCCATACATATTAATAGCAGGTTTTCTTTTAGAAAAAACTGATTCCAGATACCAAAAATACGGACGAGCGATTTTTTATTTTGGGCTGATACTTCAATCACTGCTTTTTATTACAATGATCACAGAGCCGATACAAAGAGATCCATTCGTTATAGAAATATTTTCAAAAATAACAAACATATTCGTTGCAATACTCGCGGGAATAGTGGCAACCACGATTCTCCAGGCCAGCGCTGTGGTTTCTGGGATCGTGATAATATTGGTTTCCCAGGGTTTTTTTAATTTTGAACAAGCCTTTGGAATAATTATGGGAGCAAACATTGGGACCACATCAACAGCACTTATTGCATCATCAATTTTAAATGTTTCAGCCAAAAAAACAGCTATTGCTCATTTCTTATTCAACCTTATTGGCGTCATGATATTCTTACCTTTCGTTAAACCATTTTCGTCACTCATACAAATCCTAAATATTTCCGCAGACAAAGAGGTCGCAATGGCACATCTTTTGTTCAATCTCTTGAATGCAATAATATTTGTTATCTTTATAGAATATTTTTATCGCCTGGTTAACAAAGTCTATCACCACCTTTTTGGAGAACCAAAATAAAAAATATGTCTATCTTGGACATATTTTATTTATTTTAACAGAAGCTCCGCAAGCTCCTATTCTATCCATTAAACTATGAGGGCGTCAGGCAAGTCTAAGAAAGGGCTGAATTTACCTCATTAAATATAGGACAATATGCAAAATAAGTAAAACTACAATTACCCAAGTTTAATAATCCAATACAAAGTTTTTTGTAATATTAAGTATTTTATAGAAGATTAAAAAGTTATCTTTTCTAAACTTATTTGAGTTAATGGCAAATTGAACCAAACAAAGCCATCACACCTAGAATAATAAATCCCCCGAGTTTTGAGACTCGGGGGATTATAATTACATCATCTCTTCTAGTATCTTTTCCCTTCTTTCTATTTCATATTCGAATAATACTTCTTCTGACGCCATTTCTGTTAATATGTTTATCTTTTGCTCTTCTTTGGGTTCAATGTCTTCTTTGTTTTTATAAGTAAGACAAAACGAGTAAGGTTTAAATAATTAATGTTGTGACTATAATTGTTGTCTTTTTAATTTTTATTGCACACAACACTTTTTACCAGTCCATGTTTCATTTGTCCTTGTACACCTATCATAAGTTCCTTCTGTGCAACTTGAAACATTAGACACACAACACTTTTTACCAGTCCATGTTTCATTTGTCTCTGTACACCTATCATAAGTTCCTTCTGTGCAGATTGAAACATTAGACACACAACACTTTTTACCAGTCCATGTTTCATTTGTCTCTGTACACCTATCATAAGTTCCTTCTGTGCA
>CAZYTH010000001.1:0-117230 GCA_964649715.1 uncultured Candidatus Saccharibacteria bacterium | reverse complement strand
AATAATTTTAACATTTGTGTGATGGTAATGAAAGAGAAAGTTATCCACAGGGGGGAGGCAAGAAAAAAAGCCCCCAGGCAGGGGGCTTTTCAAAAATAAAAATTCTATTTTTTAAAAGGAAAACCGATTATCTTGAAAAATTCCAAGGCATCTTTTTTGTTTTTTGCAGTGGTAACGACAGTAATAGCCATACCAAAGACATCTCTCAAATCCTCATCTGCTGTTTCTGGAAAAACAGTATTTTCTTTTACAGCAAAAGTTAAATTACCCATTTCATCAACAGCCTTTGGGTCTATCCCGCGAAAATCTCTTGTTCGAGGTATCGCAACATTTACCAACTTGTTCAAAAACGAATACATTCTAGAGCCACGGAGTGTGACCATATATCCGACAATATCACCCTGTCTTATTTTAAAAGATGCAACTGATTTTTTTGCTCCCTTCGTAACAACATGTTGACCTGTTATTTTTGACAACCTATCTGAAACAACTTCATTCTTTTTTTTATCTTTAAAAGAGCCGGTTCCAGAACTTACAACCACCTTAGTGATTTTCGGAACAGCCATTATGTTCTTAATTCCCAGAATTTTCTTAATCTCGGGAATACTCTTTATGTATGTTTGTTTTATGGAATCCATGTTTCAAAATTAAAATGCAAAAATCAAAATTAAATAATTTCATAATCGCTAAACTTCGCGACCACACTTTTTGCATATCCTAACTTTCTTATCACCAACCATTTTGTATCCGACACGAACACCAGCGGAACAACTGACACAAAATATTTTTACGCTTGAAGATTTCACCGGTAAGGCAAAAGCCATCGTCTGTCCTTTTTGTCCTGTTTTTTTTGCTTTTTGTCTTTTTTTTGCCAAATTAATACCCTCCACTATCACTGTTCCTTGTTTGGGAAAAGAACGCAAGACCTTGCCTTTCTTTCCCTTGTCTTTACCGGAAGATATTGTTACCATGTCGTTCTTTTTGATTTTCATTGCCCAAAAATTAATATCTATAAAATTTTAGATTATCTCGGGAGCGAGTGAACCTATCTTTTGATAACCCAATTCAACTATTTCTCTTGGTATTGGTCCAAAAATTCTTGCACCCAAAGGTTCCTTCTTTGCCTTGTCTATAATAACAACAGCATTTTCGTCAAATCTAATATAACTACCATCTTTTCTTCTTAGGGGGTATGTCTGTCTTACAACTACAGCACTCAGAACATCTTTCTTCTTTACCATTTTTCTAGGCTCAGCCACCTGAACAGAAATTATCACCACATCTCCTACCTTAGCATATCTTTTTTTAGACCCACCGATAACCTTAAAAACTCTGCCAATCTTTGCGCCAGTGTTATCTGCTATTTTAACAATTGAACGTGGTTGTAACATAATATTTGATTTAAATCTTAGATTTGATTCTCTCCAGAGTCAATTATAGTATCACCCATAGAACTATCAATCAACTCAATTACTTTAAAAGATTTGTCTTTAGATATTGGGCGACACTCTTCTATTAAAACCCTGTCTCCAATCTTGTATTCATTGTTTTCGTCGTGTGCTTTAAATTTCTTTGAAATGGTGTGATATTTTTTATATTTAGGGTGCTTTACATATCTATCAACAAGAACAACCACCGTTTTTTCCATTTTGTCAGAAACCACGACTCCTTTCATCTTTTTTCTTGTTTTTTTAATTTCGTTGTTCATATATTGATCTAAATTACTTTGAAGATTTTAAGGCTGTCAAAATCCTGGCAATATCTTTTCTTGCAGAAAGTCCTTCTTTTACATTCTTTGTTTTGCTTCCAGAAACTCCAAATCTAAAATCTTTCAGAGATTTTCTCTTTTCTTCTAAAAGCTTATGAAGCTCTTCTATTGTTTTATTTTTTGTATCTAGCTTTTTCATGATCAAATTCTAATTTCTGCTCACAACCTTCGTTCTAACAGGTAGTTTATCACCTGCGCTCATAAGACTTTTTTTAGCAGTCTCCTTATCTACTCCATCTATTTCAAATAATATTCTTCCAGGCAAAACTTCAAAACAATATCCAACTGGATCTCCCTTTCCTTTACCCATACGAACTTCTGGTGGTTTTTTTGTTATTGGTCTATCTGGAAAGATTCTAATCCAAACTTTTCCAAATTTCTTTATAAATCTACTCATAACCTTTCTAGCTGACTCTATCTGATTAGATGTAACCCTAGCATAATCCAAAGACTTTAATCCGAAAGAACCAAACGCCAAGCTTGTTCCTCTGCCCTCCGGCATAGTTTTATTAGGATTTCTTCTATCCCTTTGCCACTTTCTGTGTTTTACCTTCTTTGGAGCTAACATTGTAATATAATATTATATAAAAATTATTTCTTCTTTTTATCTGCAAATATCTCACCCTTATATATCCAAACTTTTATTCCGATATCGCCATATAGTAAATGTGCTTTCTCTTTTGCAAAATCTATATCGGCTCTTAACGTCTGAAGAGGTAAACGGCCTTTTTTTACAGACTCTACCCTGCTCATTTCTGCACCACCCAACCTACCAGATATTGTTATTTTGGAACCCAAGACATCTCTGTTCGATACAATCTTTTCAAGCGCTTGCTTAACAACCCTCATAAACGGGAGTCTCTTTTCCAAGCCCTCAGCAATCATTTCTGCGGCTATTGCAGAATGAGTTTCAGGTGCCCTAACTTCCTCTACCTCTATTCTCATCTCTTTAGGAAGAGGCAATTTATTCTTGTTGAGTTTTTTTATTATCTCATTCTTTAGCTTTCCAGCCCCCTCGCCACCTTTTCCAATGATAAGACCCGGCTTTGCGGTTTTTATTATAATCTTGTAAAGGTTTTCTCCTCTTTCCATTTCCACCGAATCAACCTGGAAACCTCTCAATTTTTTTTGAAGAAATTCTCTTAAAATTATATCTGTTTTTAAAAACTCCTGGTATTTTCCGCGTGTTCCAAACCATCGAGATTTCCAATCCCTAATAACAACTAATCTATGAGAATATGGGTGAACGGTGTGTGACATGAAATTTTTTTACAATTTTATGATTTTATGAATAAAAATTTATTTTTTTGAAACACTTTTCTTTTTGATAACCTTTTTGACGACTTCCTTCTTAGTGGTCTTTTTAACCTTTTTAACTTCAGCACCTTCCTTAACTCCCAACTCTAAAAGAATCTTGCTTGTTCTCTTCCTTATTACGAAAGAACGTCCGAACGCTCTTGGCATACCCCTTTTCATTACAGCCCCGCCGTCAACCCTCATACCCTTCACATAAAGTTCTTCTTTGTTTAATTTAAAATTATTTACCGCATTTGCCACAGCAGAATTGATAAGCTTTTTTATCGGCTCACCAGCTCTTTTTCCAGAAAAAGAAACTTCAGCCAATGCTCGGTCCACAGGCTTGCCCTTAATAAGTCCAGCCAAAAGCCTTACTTTTCTTGGTGCCTGTCTATATCGATTCAATTCAGCTCTAATTATCATTTTTATATTTTTAAAATATCTATAACTTATTTCTTAGCAGAACTAGGAGCCTCAGCTTTAGCAGCTTTAGCAGCGGCGATTTCTGACTCCTTCTTCTTCATTTCCAATTCTTTCTGCATCTTTCCTCCGTGTTTTGTAAATTTCCTTGTTGGAGAAAATTCACCCAATCTGTGTCCTACCATATCTTCTGTTGGTCGAACCTCGATAAAAGCCCTACCGTTATGAACACCAAAAAGAAAACCTATCATTTCAGGAGTTATCTGACTCCTTCTAGACCAAGTTTTGATCATCGGAGTACTATCGGGTCTTTTGCCCTCTATTTTCTTTAAAAGTTTTGGATCCACATAGGGACCTTTCTTTAGCGACCTGGACATAATAAATTAATTAACACCTTTCTAAACAAAAGTTTTACAATGAAAGTTATCCTAGCAAATTGACATATGTAATGTCAAGCAAGCAATTATGGTTTACAATTTTGCTCTTTTATAATAGTATGTTCTCATCATATTTATTACGATAATATCTTAAAAATAATAAAAACAAATTGAAAGATAGAAAAATTAGAATAAACGAACAAATACGAGCCACCGAACTAAGAGTAATAGATGATCTAGGTCAAAATATTGGAGTGCTCAGAACAGAAGAAGCCATAAAATTGGCAAGGGAAAAAGATTTGGACCTTATAGAAATAGCTCCAAATATAATCCCTCCTATTGCAAAAATAATGGATTATGGTAAATTTCAATACCTAGAGAATAAAAAAGCAAAAATAGCAAAAACAAAAACACAGACAGCAGACATAAAAAGCATCCAGATCAGTATTGGTATCGGGGAACATGATTTAGAAATGAAAGCAAAGAATGCATCTGAATTCCTAAAGGATGGTAGTAAGGTGAGGATAAACTTAAAACTAAGGGGCAGAGAAAAATATTTAGATAAAAAGTTTTTAAGAGATAGGATTGATAGACTTTTGAAACTTATAACTGAGGAATTCAAAATAATAGATGAATTAAAGCCAGCACAAAGAGGAATGTCTATGGCAATAGAAAAAAATAAAAAATAATTATGAAAACAAATAATTCACTGGCCAAAAGATTAAAGGTCACAAAAAATGGCAAAGTTCTTTCCAGAAAAGCCGGGAAGAATCATTTTAACGCGAAAGAAAGCAGGTCGAAACAATTGGGGTCAAAAAAAATGGCAAGTTATAAAATAAAAAGAAGTGATTTGGCCAGATATCTTCCCCATCATATTCAATAATAACAGATCAATTTTCTAGCCATAAAAAGCTTAAAAAAATTATCGGATAAACAAAACAATGCCAAGAGTTAAAAAAGGAGTTCATGCCTTAAAAAGAAGAAGAAAGATATTAAAACTAGCCAAAGGCTACAGATTTGGAAGAGGTACAAAAGAAAAACAAGCAAAGGAAGCAATTCTGCATGCTGGAAAGTATGCCTTTGCACATAGAAGAAAGAAAAAGAGGAACATGAGAAAGCTTTTCCAGGAGAAAATAGGAGCCTCATCAAAAGAGAATCAAATTTCATACAGCAAGCTCATGGGTAATCTAAAGAAAAAAGGTTCAACCCTAAATAGAAAAGTTCTCGCGGAAATAGCAGAAAAAAAGCCTGATGTTTTCAAAAGAATAGTAGAAAAAGTAAAATAACAAGAAACCGCGAAAGCGGTTTTTTGTTATTAAAATAAAATAAATTTTGTTTTGATTTTCATAAATGATATTATTTATAAAATGACAAATCCAATCGGTGCACATTTTTCAATAAAAAACGGATATCTAGGGGCCATAAAAGAAGCCCTGAGTGTTGGAGCTGAAGCGATGCAAATATTCGCAAAAAGCCCCGCATCGGCAAAATTGAGATCAGTCACAATAGAAGAATCTGAAGAAATTTCTTCCTTTGAAGAAAGAAAAAAAATGAGATCAATTATTATCCACACTTCATATCTCATAAACTTAGCAGAAAAAGAATTAGACGAAAGATCATATCAAATAAAATCAATCACAGAAGACATAAAAAACTTAGAAAAATTAGGCGGTGACGCAATCGTTATTCATTGTGGAAAAAGATTGGGTCTAAAAAAGGAAGAGGCAATACAAAATTACACAAAAAACATAAAACTGATACTAAAATTAACAGAGGGTTCTAGCTCGAAAATACTCATAGAAAACACGGCGGGACAAGGCACTGAAATGGGTTTCAAAATTGAAGAAATATTTGAAATATACAAACAATTCATAAACACAGAGCGAATAAAAATTTGTATAGATACCGCCCACGCCTTTGGTGCAGGTTATGACATTTCCTGCTTAGAAGGTGTTGAAAAATTTCTAAAAGAAATAGAAGAAACTATCGGCATAAACAATATCGCCTGTATACATTTAAATGACTCAAAAAAAACCGTTGGTTCTCGAGTAGACAGACACGAAGATATTGGTTTCGGAGAGATTGGAGAAAATGGTTTAACGTATTTTATAAAAAAAATTAACAAAATAAACCACGGACTAACGATAATACTAGAAACACCGCAAGACAAAGAAAACTATTCAGAACAGATAAAAAAAGTAAAAGGATGGATTCGTTAAAAACTACCGAAAATCGATAGTTTTTTAATCAGCTACTTATCCACAATGGTTCTTGCACTACATCACTCTTTTTATACTCTCCCCCATGCTCGGACTCATTCCAGGATTACCCCAATTCTCACTTGTCTTATAGACCCGAGTTGCCTCTATTTCCTTATCTTTCTCAACTATCTTCATCAACTTTTCAACCAATGTTTTTGGGTTGCTTTCAAAAACTATTTTTGAATTATGATCTTGTCTATGGCTCCTATCAATTATTGTTTTTATAGTCTCGTCTGTATCCCAATCCCCCTCAAGAATCCCTATTGGTTTCTGGTCCTCAAAAGCCACTACGAATTCATGTATTGTCCCTATTCTTCCTGGTCCAATAATAACTGCATCGGATGTCCTTGTCATGAGCATATCTCTACCAACATAACCAAACCCTGTATATATGATTAAATCCATATATTCAAGAGGTAGTTTGTAAAAATTAACATGCTCTGCCGGACCTGATGCGGGAGAAAGACCTATTGATATACCGTCCATCTCTTTCGCTCCTCTAGCAACCCAAATTGGAACACCTGTTGTGGCCCCCGTAATACAAATAGCTCCTTGCCTAATTATCTCCCTACCCAACTCCTTACAAACTTCAAAAGCGTTGGTTGTTGATAAATGGTCTGTTGTTGCAGAACCAGAAACCGCAATTTTTATCTTTAAATTAGCATTTTTATCTTTTACAAAAGGACTATCTTCCATTTTATTTTAACCTAATTTTTTAGGTTTAATTTATTATTCTAATAATTGAATTTCGCCATAAGAAGGCGATACCGCATTTATTGCCAAATTGTCTCTTATCCTTTGAACTAAGAATAGAGAAGATTTTGTTTCTCCAAGAACAACAAAAACTTTTTTGAGAGAATCAGAAGTCTTATTAACAAAATTAAGCAATTCGTCAGAACCCTTATGTGCAGAAAAACCAGTAAGCGTCACAACCCGAGCGTTAACTTTTACATTTTCTCCCATTATTCTAACATTTTTTAAACCCTCTTGAATCTTTCTTCCTAAAGTATTCGCTGCCTGGTAACCAGTAAGAAGCAAGGTGCTTCTTGGGTCTGGTAAATAATTCTTTTCATGATGCAATATTCTTCCACCCATAGACATACCGGAGCCTGCAATTATTATTTTAGGATGATGATACTCTTTAATGGCAATAGATTCCCTTGTTTCCATCGTCTGAGAAAGTTGAGGGAAATCAAATATCCCACCATTTTTAGACTTTGAATATCTTTCTTGAGCTTCTTTGTTCATAAAACTAGAATATTTTTTGTAAATATTCGTAACTTTTATTGCAAGTGGTGAGTCCAAAAAAACTTTTACTAAAGGAATCCTTCCTGCGACCATCATTTCTTTTATTTCATAAAGTATTTCTTGTGTTTTCTCTATTGAAAAAGCCGGTATCATAAGATTACCACCAGAATTAACAGTATCTTCGATAATATCTTCCAACATATCCTTACTCTCTTTATGAGAGGCATGGTTTCTGTCACCATACACACTTTCCATTATTAAATAATCAATCCCAGATAATTCTTCGGTGTCATTTAGAAGAGGAGAGGGACTATTGCCGAGATCTCCAGTATAAACTATTTTTCTGCCCCCATGAGTTACCTCAAACATTGCAGAACCAAGAACATGCCCTGAATCTTTAAGTCTTACGCTAATATTGTCTGAAACTTTTACGTCTTCTCTATACGGAAGGACATCCCACTGTTTCATTATATTCTCCACGTCTTCTTCTGTATAAAGAAAAGCTTCATCCCCCTTCTCTGCGTTTTTTCTTAGAATACCCAAACTGTCTACCAAAAGAACCCTTGCAATTTCTTTTGTTGGCTCTGTTGAAAATATTTTTCCCTTAAAACCTTCCTTGATTATCTTCGGTATTAAACCAACATGATCTAAATGAGAATGACTAATAAAAAGAAAATCAATAGTATGTGGATCATAAGGAAAAGGACTTTTATTAGCCTTTTCCTCCAAAATTTCTCCTTGAACAAGCCCGCAATCGAACAAAATCCTCTTGTCTGAACCCTCCATCAAGAAATTGGCCCCCGTAACAGTACCCGCACCACCATAAAAAGTTATTTTTGTTTTTGTGCCATTCATTACTTTTTAAAAATTAACTTATTCCCTATTATAACCTAAACAAAAAATATAAGCACAACCTTGATATTAAAAAATTAGAAAAAAATGAAAAAGCCCGTCCTTAGACGAACCTTTTCAAAGCCTCCTTGAACTTGCCAAACCTAGGAAGAATATTAAGTGGGTTCCCTCGACGCTCAACCACGGCTGAACGAAAGTTAGGATCCCTGATTATTCAAATAAGCTAGTTTGGCATTATCAATGAAGCTGTAATTAAATTATAACAAAAAAAATATTTTTAAAAACTCAAAACTGTGGATAACATTTTTTCTTAACACAGAAAAAATAAAAATCAAATTCCAAGAACTGGTCAATGTAAACCACAGCAAAACAACACTATTCCTTGATGGTGAATTTCGTGTAGGAAGGATTATGTTTTACCAACTCTTCGGGTTTGAACCAAACATTTATTTCTACCTCAGCTTCCTCTGGAGTGGCCGAAGCATGAATCAAATTAAATACTCCAATATTTTTATTATCAGCATAACCAAAAGAAACATGGGCATAGTCACCTCTTATTGTCCCAGGGGCGGCACTTTTTGGCTCGGTTGCGCCAACCATTTTCCTCCCGATATCAACCATCTCAACCCCCTCAAGGACAACGGCAACAATCGGGCCCATTGTTATCATTTCTATCATTCTATCTCTAACGATTTCCCCCCTTCTTTTAGCAAGATCATCTGTATAATGTTTTTTTGCCGTATCTTTTTCAGATATCAGCATTTTTAAACCTACTATCTTAGCGCCAACTCTCTCAAATCGGGTAATTATCTCACCTATTATACCCCTATCTAAAGCATCTGGTTTAAGTAATATCAAACTCCTTTGCAATTTCATATTTTATTTAAACTAATTATTAAAATTTTTAATTTTTTGATAAGATATTCTATCAAAAAATAATTAAAAAGATATTTTTAAAGATTTTTCAGAAATTCTACCTGCGGAAAAGGAGTCAAAACTTCTGGTCCTTTTTTTGTTATAACAATCGTCTTTTCAAAGTGGGCGCTTCTTTTCCCGTCGCTTGTCACAATAGTAAAGCCATCTCTCGATTCTCTAATCGAATCCTTGCCCTCATTTACCATCGGTTCTATTGCAATAACCATTCCTTCTTTTAACTTCAATCCACAACCCTTCTTACCGTAATTAGGAACATAAGGCGGTTCGTGAACTAAATATCCAACCCCATGTCCAGCAAGTTCTCTAACAATACCAAACCCCTTTGGCTTCACAAAAGACTCGATGGCGCTTCCTATGTCTCCGATATGATGTTCTGCCAGAGAAGCCTTTATACCCAGTTCTAGGGCCTTTTTTGTCGCTTTAATGAGGCTTCTAGCGCTTTCATCTATTTGACCCACCCCAACAGTGATTGCCATATCCGTATAAAGCCCTAAATGCTCCAATCCGAGATCTAAACCGACGATATCGCCTTCTTTAAGCTCTTTGTTCTCGGGCACGCCATGAACGACCTCATCGTTCACAGAGACACAAAGAGACGACGGAAAAGCCTTTCTAGCACCATCTGGTTTATAATTCTTAAAAGAAGCCCTATCCCCCATTTCCCTTATTAACTTTTCGGCAAGTTGATCAAGTTCTGACTCTTTTATTCCAGGACGAACAACTCTTGCAACCTCACCCAAAACATAAGAGAGGCGTTTTCCGCCTTCTCTTAATATTTCAATATCTTTTTTATTTTTTATCGTTATCTTTTCTCCCATAACTCTTTCAGTTTACCCATTATGTCCTTGTTTATCTCTTCTATGGTAGGTTCTCCATCTATCCTCAAAAATTCATAATCAGAATTATTTTTATAATAATCAATGACCGGCATCACATCTGCATCATAAAACTTTAATCTCTCCTCTATTGCTTCTTTAGTATCATCAAATCTCTTTCTCTTGAGAAGCCTCTCTACAGCGCTATCATAAGACAGATCTATAAAAATTACTATAGGTTTTCCTCTTCCATAAAACTTAAAGGCGCCGTCAAGCATTATCGCCTCATGAAGCTTCCTTGGCATTCCATCGGTGATAATATGTTCACGATCCTTCAAATTATCAATAAAAAATTTACCCCACATAGAAACAGCCAAAAAGTCAGGCACAAGCAAACCTTTTTCCAACACCTCTTTTATTGTTTTTGACGTATGCCCCTCGCCAGAGGCAAGTGCTCGCAAGAAATTACCGGTTATTATGTGATAAACATCTCTTTTCTCTGGATCGTTTGTTTTTAAATATTCCTCCAAAAGATCAGCTTGAGTTCCCTTTCCACTACCCGAACGGCCTATAAATATAAAAGTTTGTTGATTCATGAGAAAAATTATAACACAATTAAAATTATTTTCACTTGTCTGATATAATATAAAGGTTAAAAGTTAAATAATTATTATGTATTCAAATAATAAACTAAGCTGGTGGCTTTATATGATCGGCCTTCTCATCGTCATCGGAAGCCATATTTTTATTATAGCAACAGATCTTAGCATAGAATTGGTTCCGATTCATTCTTACTTAAATATTATAGCTGGTATTTTATTGGTCTCAGGATGGTTGACAAGAAAAATGTAAAACAAACAAAAACCACCTAAAAAAGATTTAGGTGGTTTTTTAGAGACCTCCCCGCCTATTTCATAGTTGTTATATCCATATCGTAAATCGGCGGAGAGTGTATATAAATAATTATTTATAATTAAATTTTATCTGTGTCTTTTGGCAGGACTAAAAATACCCTCTAGTTCTTTTGTCCAAATGTTTTCCACTCCTAAGGCGATAGCATATGGGAGATTTTTTTCGAGCCTATCGGGTCTTTTTTCGGGCGCATTTTCGAAAACCAATCTTTCCTTTTCTGCAACTCTTAAATACTCCTTAAAGCCCAGTAAATAGTTTTTTAATTTAATACCTCTCTCCGTTAAAATAGATGACATAAAATCTATCTTCATTATTAAGACAAAAGAAATGATTCCAGCCAGAGAAACAAGTGTGTTTATTAATAAACTTAAGTCACTGTTTTTGACGACAAAATAAGCTAACAAGGCAACCAAAAGAGCCGAACCAAGATATTTAGGGGTTATTGTATTAGGAAATTTTAAATAATATTTTTCTTCTGCAAAAGACTTCCATAATAAAGCAAGGATCTCCGGCAAAAACATATCATAATAACCCGAAATATCGGAAATCCTTACAGAACCGCTTCTTTGTCTCAATTTAATAGCATCTATCTTCTGAACATCAATGTGTGGAGGATGAAAAAGAAGGCTCCAATTGCCCAGCGACCCCTTGACGAGTTCCATATTCTTATCAACTTCACTCTGATAATCGTCACTAAATAAAGCCGATAATATTTTCTTATCAAAGTCCTTCATGCCATCAGTACTTTTTTCCGTTTTTTCTATTAAATAGTCATTCTCATTCTCTATCTTCTGCAGCTTAAGGTAGTCATGTGAAGCCAAAAAAATTATTTCAGCAACAAGGTTTTTGATATCTATTTCTTTGTTGACGATTATGGATGCTTCAAGCGGAGTGAGGTTTTCTGGGATACCATACTGAGCCACAACAACACCACTAATATTCTCAAATTCTTTTTTCTCTTCCCATTTTAAATAAAAATAGACAGAGTAAAGAATGAACGGAGAAACAAAGATTAAAATCGAAAGAAGTTCTATTAACATTTATAAATTTAAGTAACTATTACTTTGTAAAAAATAGATGTGGGTATGTTTGATTAAATATGTGTGTGGCCATCGGGTTTATAAACATAATTACCAGAAAACTTTAGTTAAAAAGTTCTTAATTTTATTTGAGAGATAATCTTTGAATAAATTTCCGGTTGGTTTCCACCTGTTTCAATTATTTGATAAAAACCAGCAATGTAGTGAATATAGGTTTTTAGCAATTTTGTATCTGGGTTTTCTTGTCTTTGTATCGCTTCACAAAAAAGTTTATTAGAAGGACAAAGCAGAGAGGTTACATCTTTTTCGGTAGAAGCTAAATAAATGTTAGCTTTTTGAACATCGTCAGCAATTTGTTGAGGAGCCAATTTTACGGACAGTGCGTCTTTCATCCTAATGTAGTCTATGAGTGTCATTTCTCTAGTCGCAAGTTCGCTAAGATTTTTGTAAAATTCAAACACTCGGTCTATATCTTCATAGACAAGATATATTCCATATTTAGAATCTGGATCAATAATTTGTGTGTACTCGGACAAGCCACGACTATCATTCGCCATATTCACAATTTCCCAACTTGGTGGATAATTAATTTTTAAATTACCAGAAATATCTGTGTAAGTTTTCCAGTCATCAATACCACCAACAAGAGTTACCGAGCCGCCAAAATCTTCCTCATTTATTTCTGACATTTGACCAAAAGCACCACCAGAACATTCTGCATTTTCAAAATCTCCCCCATATTGACACTCACCCCCGTCAACAGGACAGGTTATCTCATTATCAAAATTACCAACCTTCCAATTTGTGAGGACAGATGCTAAATCTTCTTTTGTGTTGAATTTACAAAGATATTCTTTGCCTTCAAGGTCTTTGTATTGATTCTTCGTTAGATCAACAATCTCTGTTGGTGTCTCGGGAGGAAAAGTTACATCATATTTATCATTCCTACCATAAAGCATACATCCGCCATTCTCTTCCCCTCTAATCTCTAGAACACCCTTCATTTTCATATTTACACCAAACAGATTCGAATCAACTTTATTATTAAATGACGCCAAGGAGCAGTCTCTGGCACTTTCGATGAGACAATTCCAGTCAGTACCGCAATTCCTCACA
Source organism: uncultured Candidatus Saccharibacteria bacterium (assembly GCA_964649715.1). Lineage (GTDB taxonomy): Bacteria > Patescibacteriota > Minisyncoccia > Phycocordibacterales > UBA12445 > UBA12445. Next base: position 104,189 of record CAZYTH010000001.1, on the reverse strand, counting down.
ACACTACCAGGCGACTCTAAGCTGGTGTCTATGTTTATTTCAGTTTCCCAGGGTAAACTAACCACAAAAGCACCCAAACCTAAAATTAATAGTAGGGGGATAATCAAAAAAGATAAAAATCCAAAAGTAGTTGTTTGCGTAAATCCAGCAGATTGAGAGGTTTGTGCGGATTGAATAGACTGAGGTGTTGCGGTTGAAACATCTTTTCCTTTAATAGTATTAAAAGCTTCTTCTATATCTGCAGTAGACCAAACCCCTTCACTCATTAGCCTTGTTTTTAAATCTTGCTGACTAATCCCAGTACTCAGCTGATTTTTCAAATAATCTAGAAGCTGTTGGTTTATCATAAAAAATAATTTAAATTAAATTGCCATATTATTATACCATGATAGCCTCCTTTTTCTATCTTTTTCTACATTTAAAAATCGCCCAAAATGGGCGATTTAAAATTATAATTTTAGCTAATTATTGCAACTTATACTCTTAATTTTATTTCTTGTTAAAGGCCCAACTCCTCCAGTCTGGTTTATCCCATAATCTTTCTGAAAACTTGCAACGGCTTTTACCGTCATTGGTCCAAAATATCCAGTTGGTTCCGTTTTTAAATACCCAAAATTAACCAGAAAATTTTGCAAATCAGAAACCTCTCCCTTTGTATCGGCATCGCTATATTTATACCTTAAATCAACACCAAGTGAGGTGCATTTATTTTTAATATCAGAAGGTGCGGTTTTTTGACCCATATTGCAACTTATACTCTTAATTTTATTTCTTGTTAAAGGCCCAACTCCTCCAGTCTGGTTTATCCCATAATCTTTCTGAAAACTTGCAACGGCTTTTACCGTCATTGGTCCAAAATATCCAGTTGGTTCCGTTTTTAAATACCCAAAATTAACCAGAAAATTTTGCAAATCAGAAACCTCTCCCTTTGTATCGGCATCGCTATATTTATACCTTAAATCAACACCAAGTGAGGTGCATTTATTTTTAATATCAGAAGGTGCGGTTTTTTGACCCATATTGGAATCAACGCACCGATACATTCCTTCTCCAATAGATTCTGAACTCAAACCAGGACAGCACTTTTCACCATAAAGAATAAAGTATTTTTCTCCTCTCTGCTTGCAAATAGATTGTTGACTAGACGTTTGAACACTTTTTTGTAAACCTAGTGGCTTTAAGTTAAGAGTTTTGCTAACTGAAAACCCCAAAGAATTATAGCAAGTCATAACATATTTTTTTTCTTTAGCACCACTCATATCAACATATATATTTCCGTTCAACGTCTTGGCAGATTGACTGGCAACATTATTATCCTCAGTCATTGTACACTTAACGACACCGTCTGAAGACCATTTAATATTAACAAAACCATCACTCGTTGGGTTATCCGCACTAAAACTCAAAAATAAAGTTTGTTCTGTTGGAGCCTTATCAGAAGAATCGATTATCGAGAAACTCTCGCTGTTATCTCCTGTGGCATATTTTCCACTAAATTGTATCTGATAACCACCACCAGGTTTAACTGTTGATGGAATATTCCAATAGAATATCCCTGTGGGCTGATATGCCTCTCCTAAATAAAGAGCACTGTTCAGAGAACCGCCAACCAAATAAATAGAATAACTATTTACACCATCATTCATTCCTCGCCAACTCAAACCATATGTCTTTCCAATTTGAAGCTTTGATCCAGATACAGGAAACAATATCTTAAAAGGGGTACTCGGACATGAATCAATGGCGGTCCACCCTTTGGGTATACAGGAATTAGAAAACTCTCTGCACTCCCCATATGAAGGGCTACTTATGGTATCGTTTTTTGCGTAAGTAATAACTTGAGCACAAATAATATTCTCTTCCTGCCACATATCTGATGGGTATGAGTTCATGCATGTGCCACGCGCACCAATTCTTCTTTGCTCTGGTGGGAGATTGTAGTCAATTGGCACCTCAACTAATCCAGCGCAACACTTAGCCGTATTTCCGCCATAAACTGCGCCAAGACTTTCTCCGGCTTTTTTACAAGATACAACTATTGGACATGAATCAACGGCAGTCCACCCTTTGGGTATACAGGAATTAGAAAACTCTCTGCACTCCCCATATGAAGGGCTACTTATGGTATCGTTTTTTGCGTAAGTAATAACTTGAGCACAAATAATATTCTCTTCCTGCCACATATCTGATGGGTATGAGTTCATGCATGTGCCACGCGCACCAATTCTTCTTTGCTCTGGTGGGAGATTGTAGTCAATTGGCACCTCAACTAATCCAGCGCAACACTTAGCCGTATTTCCGCCATAAACTGCGCCAAGACTTTCTCCGGCTTTTTTACAAGATTGCTGACAGCTACTTACAGTTGTCCACCCAGAAGGAATGCAGGAATCTGGATACTGTTTACATTCTCCAGTGGTGTTGTTCTTGGCATAAGTTATGACTTGAGCACAAAATTCTGTTTGTCCCCCTGTTGTTTGCGACACAACATCATAAGTAACCCGATTGCTTTCTCCACTAGAATTCAACACTGAAACATAATATCTTCCAGGAGAAACAGAAATTTTTTGAGGCACACCCGAACAATAATTACTTAATGGACAGTTATCTATTTGACCAGGAATATCAAAAAACAATTCATTACCATTAAAAGTTAGTGTTTTGGTTATATAAATCGAACCATTTGAATTACCGAAAAGGATCCGAGATGTATTCGTAAAGCCAGAACCTATGACTGATACGTTTCCGCTTGTATCTGGGGCGGTACCAGAACTCGGAGAAATTCTAGTTATAATCGGTACACTTTGTGCATTTGCAGTTTTCATCAGACTAGACAAAACATCGTACATACTTGCTAGCTGTTTGTTAAAATCAACTGAAACATTAACATTAGCGAAAGATGTGTTTACCGAAAAGATGAATATCAACAAAAAACAAAAAAAATATTTTTTCATAACTTAAATTGAACTTAAATAATAATGTTATTATATAACAAATATTGTTTTTTGTACTAATTGTATATTTCGGTAATATTCACCAATCCAAAACAAACAAAAACCACCTAAAAAAGATTTAGGTGGTTTTTTTATGATTTATTGTTTTAAAATTTTATATTTAAAATACAGTTCGAGGCGGTTATAAAACTTTAATATTCTCTCATTGAAACCTGAGCATCTATCTGTCGCACAAGTTCAAGAACCACAGAAACAACGATAAGAAGAGCGGTTCCTCCGATTGCCAACGTCTGGTCACCCGTAATTGATTGCATTATTAAAGGCAAGACTGCAATTGACCCAAGAAACATAGATCCGACGAGGGTCAATCTTATCAAGACATTGTTCAGGTAATTTGAAGTGGAAACCCCTGGTCTAACCCCTGGAATAAACGCACCGCTTTTCTGGAGATTAGAGGAAATAGATTCAGGATCAAAAGTGACTGCAGTATAAAAATATGTAAACAAGACAACCAATCCAAAATACATTAATCCGTATATAAACTGATTATTTAGTATTGAAAGTAAAATATCAGAAAGATATTTAGTAGTTTCGTTATCTATTGCCGATAATATTTTAACCAACATTTGAGGAAAAAGAAGGAAAGAAAGAGCAAAAATTATTGGAATGACCCCAGCCTGATTAACTCTAAGTGGAAGATATGTTGATGTTCCTCCGTAAACTTTCGTGCCTCTTATTCTTTTGGCATAAGTTACAGGTATCGGTCTCTCGGCCTCACTAATCACAACCACCCCAGCCACAATTATAACCGACAAAACAAGAAACATTATATAAATCGGTATCTGCGAAATATCAAATTTGTAGATAAGCTCACCAATGGCTGTTGGTATTCTTGCAACGATACCAGAGAAAATTAAAAGAGAAAGACCGTTACCAATGCCATATTCTGTTATTAATTCACCTATCCACATCAGAAGGACTGATCCAGCAGTCACAACAGTAGCCATAACAAATTTATCAAATAGAGTTGAACCAACCAAAAGAACACCGTTACTACCGAGAACGCTCAAGAAACCAAAGCTTTGGAAAAAAGCGAGCGGAACAGAAAGAACCCTTGAATATTGAGAAAACTTAAGCCTCCCTGCGCTTCCGCCCTCCTGATACATTTCCTTCATTGAAGGAAAAATCATAGTCAAAAGTTGCATAATAATGGAAGCGGTAATGTATGGTCCAACTCCAAGCATGAATATAGACAAATTGGAAAGTCCTCCTCCAGAGAAAATATCTATAAGTCCGAAGAATTGACTGCCTTCAAAAAATTTATTCAAAGCCAATGTGTCAACCCCAGGAACTGGAATAGAGGCACCTAGCCTGAAAAGCGCCAAAGCAAATAGAACAAAGATCATCTTTTTTTTAAGATCTTTATCTGTAAAAGCTAATTTTAGTTTATTCCAAACAGATGACATAAATATAACTCAAGATTTATTTATAATTCAGGAATCGGAAACAATAAATCAAAAAACTAAGATTTTTTTGGTTTATTTACCTTTTCGTTCACCTCTCCTCCCGCCTTCAAAACAGAATCTTTAACAGAAGCCGAAACCAGACAATCTACAAATTTCAACTTTTTGTCTACCTTTTCTTTTCCTAGTATTTTTACCAAAGGAACTCGGCCCTTGCCTTTTTGAATCAAATTAGCAGAGAGAAGTGCTTTCTTAGAAATAGTATCACCGTCCTTAAAATTAATCAAAATATCGGCAATGGAAACTACCGCGGGTTTCGTCTGGATAGAATTAAAGCGGTATCCTCTTAGTTTAGGTATTTTTTTGATAAGATCTCTAAACTCAGGTCTGAGTTTTCTTCCAGACCTAGCCAATTGACCTTTGGTTCCCTTCCCGCAGGTGGTACCTCTCTTACCGCCTCTTCCGATTATTTTTCCTCTCTTATTTGAAGTTGTTCTTTTAACTTTATGGATCTGCATTTTTTTATTTTATCCTAACAAAGCAAGGGCTTTGACCGTAGCCTGAGCATTATTTAACTGATTTTTTGTCCTTGAATGAAACTTGGTTGATATATCAGTAAGTCCCGCAAGGGTAAGTACCACTCTAGCAGAGCTACCTGCAACCAATCCTCTTCCAACAGCAGGCCTTAACTCCACCCTTGAGCTTGAATATTTAGCAAATGTCTCGTTTGGTATTGACATGTTCTTTGTTGCTCGAACTTTAATCATATTCTTCTTACCGCTCTTTATTGCTTTTTCTATTGCAGAAGCAGTATCTCCTGCTTTTCCTATTCCAACGCCAACATTACCCTTTTTATCACCGACAACCATCGCAACAGAAAAAGTAAATCTCTTCCCACCTTTTGTGATACGAGCAACCCTTCTGATATTCAATATTTTATAATCAACATCCGGTTTAACAAAATTTGGATTCTGTCTGCCACCTTGTGATGGTTTTCTAGAAAATTTATTCCCTGTCCCACCAGCACCCCTATAACCACCGCTTCTTCCTGGGGTGTTCTGATTCCCGGATGCATGAAAAGGCTTTGGAGACCTAGAACTAGATCTACTTCCTTCTGCATTCGCTGGCGTAGAAGTTACTGCTGTATTTGTATTTTTGTTTCCGTTGTTATCCATGTTGCTCCGCTATTTTCTTAATTTTTTATAATGTTGTCTATCGCAAGAATATTTATTACTCAATATTCAATTTAAAATTTAAGCCCTGCTTCTCTCGCAGCTTCCGCTAAAGCCCTAATCCTACCAGTATATATATATCCGCCTCTATCAAAAACAACTTCCTTTATCTTGTTTTCGATAGCCTTTTCTGCAACTATTTTTCCAACCTCTCCTGCACTTATCAATTTTCCTTTTTTGTTCATCTTCATATTGTTTGCAGAAACCAAAGTTTTACCATTCTTATCGTCTACTATCTGGGCATAAGTAAACTTATTTGATTTATAAACAGAAAGACGCGGTTTTGATGAAGTGCCAAAAACCTTGGCCCTTATTCTGTCCTGTCTTTTTCTTCTTTGAATTTTTTTAGTCTGGCTGGCTCTCATTTTAATTTCTAAACTTAAATATTTTAATTATGCAAAAACAAAATTAGGAAACCGTCTTTTTGCCTTGTTTGAGCTTAATAACTTGGCCCTCATATCTTATGCCCTTACCTTTGTAAGGCTCTGGCTTCTTTTTGGCAACAATCTTTCTTGCATATTGACCGACAGCCTCCTTGTCTATACCGCTTATTGTAAGTTTGTTTTTCTCAACTGTCGCCTTTATGTCTTTTGGAATAATAACCTCTACAGGATGTGAGAAACCAAGACTAAAAACCAACTTATCTCCAGAAAGTGCAACCTTGAAGCCGATTCCCTCAACCAACAAAACCTTGCTGAACCCCTTGTTAACACCATCAACCATATTTTTGATATGGGAAGCATATGTACCCCAAAGAGCCCTTAAAAATATAGTTTCTCTTACCGGTTCAAGTTTTATTTCTCCATTTTCTATCAATATTTTGATTTCAGGCCTGAAAAATCTGGATAGTTCTCCTAATGGTCCTTTAACCTTAAAAACTTGGCCACCTTTTTCGGCCGAGAGTGAAGCTTGGACACCGCTTCCTAATTCAATTATTTGCTTTCCTATTCTAGACATTGTTTTTTACCAAATTCTTAAAAGAGGCTCACCGCCGAGACCTTTTTCCTTTGCGGTTTTAGCTGTTATTATCCCAGATGTTGAAGAAAGAATTACAATTCCCTTCTTTCTTCCAAAAGCACTCAATTCTCTTGATTTTGTGTATACCCTCCTTGATAATTTAGATATTCTTTCAACGCCCTGAACTTTTGACTTTCTTGATTCAGAAGAAACAGCAGGTTTTTCAAAATAAGCAATACCTATCTCCAGTTTTTTAACCACAGGGGATTTGTCTTTTCCGATAATTTCCACTGATTTAATATATCCCTCGTTCTTTAGAACGTTTGCTATCTCGAACTTTATGTTTGAAAAAGGAATAGAAACAGAATCTATGCCAGCCATACTTGCATTCTTGATTCTTGTTATCATATCTCCTATTGGGTCTCCTACCATGATGATTTTCTTACTCCGGGAATTTTACCCTCATTGGCATATTCCCTAAAGCAAATTCGACAAAGATCAAAGTCTCTCATATATCCCCTCTTTCTTCCGCACCTAAAACATCTCGAGACAGATCTCGATTTAAATTTTGGTGTCCTCTGTGACCTCGCTATAACAGATTTCTTTGCCATTTTTTAATAATAATAAATTTAAATTTAACTTAGCAGTTACAAATTCGGCATATAAATGCCCTACAAACATTGACTTGAAACTGGGGTCTATACTACCAAGAACCCTTTTTAATGTCAAACTTTTTCACTTCATTGCGTTTATTTTTACAACAAAAGATGAAAACCCTCAATATGTGTTGAGGGTTTTTGCTTAAATCAAGAGAAAGCTAACAAGTCAAAATAAAGCTAACGACAAGGACATAAAAATTATAAAAAGCATGAACAAGAGTTACTGATATAAGTGCCTTAAAATAATTACCTTGCAATCCACCACATTTTAAGAAAAACAACGAAAAAATGTAGCCACAAAAAAAAGTAACGATTATTTGAAAGAAACGTAAGTGAAGAATACCAAAAACAAGAGAACAGAACAAAATAAAATAATGATTTCTCAGAGAACCAAATGCCTTTCCGACAATTATTAGAAGGAAAAAACGAAAAAATAATTCTTCAGAAAAAGCACTCGTAATAAGACCCATCATCATTCCAGCAAAATATTTTGGCTGAAATAATCCAAAAGATGTTTGTCGTAAACCTCCAACATCGATCAATAATGAATTACTCGACGAATCCAAATATCCAGAAAAAAAGATAATCCCCATAAAAATATTTGCTACCAATGCCGAAAGCATAAAACAAAAAAACATATATGCCAAAATCTTTTCTTCCGGAATCTCTTCCTCCAACCATCTCCAAAAACTATCTTCCATAAGAAGGATGCCTCCTTTTTTAATGTTCAAAAAATCTACTCTATTTTTAGCACAGAGATAGGTATTTTCAAAATAAAATCTACTGAAACAGTTCAAATTCGTTGCTTCAACACCATCTCATTAAAAAGACACTGTTTACAATCTTTATCCTAATTTTATTTTTATCACTTGTTTTTTAGAAACTTTTTTAATATTTTTATGTCTTTTTTGAGAATATCTTTCGTTTTCGGGTTGTATATAGCAACACATGGATGGTACAGCACAAGAATGTGAACCTTTCCATATGCCAATTCGGCTTCAAATAGCTTTCCGTGGCTCTTGCCGATTGGGGTGATGTCTTTTTCCAATCCTAATCGCCTCATAACATATTCCATTGAGAAACGACCGAGTGTGGCAATGATCTTCGGCTGTATTATCTCTATCTGTCTATCTAAAAAAGGAGCATACATTTCTATTTCATCGGGAAAAGGGTCTCTGTTCTTCGGGGGGCGATCCTTAACAATGTTTGTTATGTAAACGTTCTCTCTTTTTATACTAACCAATTTTAAAAGTTCATCTAAAACTCTTCCCGCTGAACCGCAAAACGGCTTTCCTGTCTTCGCCTCGTTTCTCCCTGGTGCTTCCCCCACAAAAATAATATCGGCAGAAATATCACCCTCACCCACAACCGGATAATATCCTTGTTCTTTTCTGTAACAGCAGAGAGAGGTTCCATCTAGCAAATGAATCTCTTCCTCTACCTTCTTCATTAAATTAAGTTTTTCCTCTTTTTCCATCTAAATTAAAAATCTACTTATCTATAGATGAAACTTTTCAAAAAACCCCAAAAAGAATAATTTTTAGGGGTATTATCTCCTTCTCCTAAAACAATAATATCTGGCGTTTTATCTATGGAATTATTAGCTGTACTAGTACTAGTCGAAGAAAATATTTGAGGAGAAGCCACTGATTCCTTTTTTGAACCCGCAGATACGACAGGTTGAACAACATCGGATATTTCAATTTCACCTGAAACAACCAGACCAGCGAGTGCTTCTTTTTGAAGTTCTTTTAATCTTTCTTGTAATTTATTCAACTCAGCTATTAAAGATTCTGTATCGTCTTTTGTGACTTTCTCCGAAACATCATTTGTCTCCAAAGATATTTTATCTTTATTGTTCTCCCCTAAAAGTACCTTGTGAACTAATATATTCTTTCCTGTGGGCGAAAAAAGAGAAATTTCTTCGCCAGGGCCCACCTCAAAACCAATTATCTTTTTTGATGTTAAAAGCTCTCCTCCAGAAAGAATTATAGTATCGGAAGGAAAAGTAAACGCCTTGAATCCAGAAACAATCTTCCAATCTTTCAAATTTATTTCTATTGTTAAATTGTTCTTTATTTTTACAGAACCATTCTCTTCTTCTATATCAAAATTAGGTTCAATCACGTGTATATTAGACCTGCCGACATATTCTTCTCCCTCAAAAAAAGCATTTGATATAACAACATAATCTCCTGGGTTTTCGTAAGAATGAGTAGTTTGTTGTTCAGAAGAATATCCTCCATCTCCAAAAGACCAATCAAAAATACCACCTGAAATTAACTTACCTGATGCATCTATAAATTTTGCCGAAAATACTACATTTGTCCCCGCGAGGACAACTCTGTTTCTTCCTGAAACCAAGCTCAATCTTGTTTTTAATACTGGCTCACTTACAGGAACTGGACTGGAATGAGCCGAATAAGTTACAAAAGAAGAATCGCTGGGGGTCGTTGTTTCGCTACTTTCATCTGTGGTGGTTCCGTTGTTGTTGGGGATATCGTTGTTTGTAAGTGGGGATGCGGAATTATTTTGTGATTTTGGGGTGCTTGTGGCGGTGACCCACTTTCCGTCATACAACTGAGCGGTTTGTTTATTGGTATTACTACCGACAACCTCGTCTCCACCATTAATTTTCCATTCATTCGCACCGTCAACCCTATTAATCTCTACTCCCTCGGAATTTTTTAAGATTAAAGTCTCTCCACTATTTGAAAGAGCGCCTGTGTAAATACAATCAGCCTTATATGCGCCTCCTGGAACAGAATCGTCATCCGTTCTCTCTAAAAGAAAATAACCACGAGATGAAATCTTAGTATTTACACATTTTTCTGTGCTGATACTGACCCCATACTTACCGCCAGACCATTCCAATCTGTAACCAGAAATATCAACCTCTGTTTCTGAATCATTAAATAATTCCATCCATTCGTCGTTTGCAGATACAGAAGTCCCCATCCACGCTATTTCATTTATTTTTACCTCAGCAAAAACCAAAAATGGCACAAAAAATATTGTGCAAATGCAAAAGATGTATTGAATATTTTTAAATATTGTTTTCATTAGTTAGCAATTCTACATTCAAATTAAGCAAAGTAAAGAACTTTATCTTAAAAATACAGAAACAAACAAAAGGCAATACCATGAGAAAAGCTAACTTAAAAATTATTTTTTAGTTTTTAGTGTTCAAAATCAATACTTTCTCTCAAAAAGATTGTATCTTCCAGTGAGTATTCAGCAAAATCTTTATATTGCGATATGTCGGTAAAATATCTCATTACGTTGTCTCTATCACAGATGCCGACAGCCTCACCTAAATATTCTTTCCAACTTGTCCTACTTTTAATCAGTTTTTTATTTTCCGCAAAATTTTCCAGGCCGTGAACCTTATCGTTTAAATTCACATAAGCACTGAGATGCATCAAATAATCATCCTTATTCACCCACTTAGACATAAAAACTCCTTCAAATAGAGAACCGCGCCTCTTTAGCTTATTGTTTATATATTTAGTATACCCAAGCAAGAGACGATGCATAAATTTACTTATTCCTCCATCCTCAATTTGCTCAAGTATAAAATGATAATGATTGGGATTGAGACAATATGCGATAATATTAACGATCTTTTTTGGTTCTGGGATTTCTTTTTTATTTTTTCTTTGCAAATATCTCTCATAAAGACTGCCGATTGGATCCACTGAATTAAACTCTTTCATTCCAGAGTAAAAACGTTCCAATTCCGATTCATCATTAAAAATATTCCTATTTTCTATACCATGCCCAAAAATATGGTATATCTCTCCATTCGCAAATACATCTTTTCTCATAAGAGAAGATACTAGCACATGGAAACTTCGTTTCCAAATGAGTTATCCACGGGTTTATCCACAGGGTTATCCCCAATTTTGAGGAAAATGGTGGTTTTTGGTGGTTTGGAAACGAAGTTTCCAAATGGGGTTTTGGAGGGATTTGAGGGAATGTGGGGATAAAGGTGTGGATAAATATGTTGATAAGTCTGTATAAGTATGTGGATAAACTTGGGGATAACTCTATAAAAACACAAAAATATCCTTAAATATCAACAAAATCCTAGCGTTATCAAATCAATTACTTGAAAAACACACCACTCACAATTAAAAAACACTAGCTTCGACTAGTAATTTTAGTTTAAGGGCTGTTTAATTATTGTAAAACAACGTTTCTATCAATCTCCCCTTTTGATCATAAATGCTTATTATGTCGTTTCTCCCTTTGCTGAAAAACTCATCTCCCTCAACATATACTCGCCACTCCCCTTTCTTGAAATCCTTATCTCCTGAACTTTCTGAAATACAAGAATTGTAATTTAGACGAGAATTGATAATAACCTTGCAGGCATAACTCATTTCCGCGGGAAATTCTTTTACATAAGCATTGCATCTTGGTATAGATTTCAAGAAAGCATCGCAATATTTATCCCCTCCAGATACACTATATTCGTCAAAACCTGGATGTGGGCAAAACTTTGGTAATTCAGGATAAAAATCTTGAAACTGCTCAAAGTAACCAATGCATTTATTCAATTTAAAAGATATACCAACAGGCGATCCACCAGGAATAAGAAAGGCCTTTTCTCCTGGATAAAGCAATATCTCTTTTTCTTCGCTTACCTTTCCTTGGAGAATAAGCTCCGAACCAGTACCAACAAATCGAGAAAAATTATTATTTAAAGTTTTAATACTCCAACCAGTTATATTCAACGGATTCTTATTCAAAGATGATGCATTTATTTCTACAAATTCACGCCCCCGTTCGTCAACTGCAAAATATATGTTTGCCTGACCTCCGTAATGTTCTTCACCCATATCATCAGAACCGATATTATCTATTAGAACATCTTTCCTTGGACTAAAAATAGAAAAACCTGAGAGATCGGGCAAAACACCAAAATCATCCCCTGTGTTAAGCGGGGCTATCGGCTTTATAAACGGCTGGTCAATACTTTCTATTCTTTCTGGGCCACCTGTATAAAACCAAATTACCCACAAGAAAATCATCCAACCGATAAACTCAAAAATAATGCCCTTATTCTTCATTAAAAATTAAAAAGAATTCAAAATGTTTTTAAGATCTTCATCTCCTGGATTATTCTTCACTCCTCTTTCAATTATCTCCCTAGCCTTGGATTCATCTTGCATAACTTCTCTATAAAAAACATAAGCTTGATAGTACCAGAAACCAACATTTGGCTCTATCGTCAAAGAATTCAAATAATACTCCTCTGCCTTTGTTTTGTCTTTCAGATAGTAACCATACAAGTTGCCAAGATTAGACACAGGCAGGGCACTATTTGGCCTTAAAATGGATGCAAATTGCCAGGCCTCTTTGGCACCCTCATAATCTTCTATTAATTTCCTATATATTCCCAAATCTATCCAAGACTCGAAGTTGGTGGGGTCTTTTTTTAAGATACCAACAAACTTATTTATCTCTGTTGTCGTCTTTTCCCTAACAACATCTAAGGTTTCTTCCGGAAACACAATCTTTCTTTCCAAAGAAGGAGGAATTGGTAATGTAGACGTGGAGCTTTGTGTTTCTACCAACTCAGCAAAAACACCTGGAGCTATTTCTATAGTGTCGCCTGTTTCTAAATTATCTATTGAGACAGGTTCGCTGTTTGCATCCTCTGTGGTGTCTATGATTTCGTTATTATCTGGTAGAAGTTCGGAAGCTACTTTGGTATCTTTGTATAGAATAAAGGAGGTAAAAGAGATTAGTAATAAAATAAAAATAGTGAAAAATAATTTTTTGATCATCGCTTTTAATATGTATTAATTATTTGATAATTTTCTGATAAATAAGACTCATTTGTTACTTCTGAATGATTTTCAGTCTATAACAAAAAAACGATAAAATCTAGTGGTGGAATAATTAATGAGTTATGCACAGAGTTATCCACAGATGTGTTATATTTTGCCATTTGGAAACGAAGTTTCCAAATGGGTTATCCATGGGTTTATCCACAGGGTTATCCACAATTTTGAGGAAAATGGTGGTTTTTGGTGGTTTGGAAACGAAGTTTCCAAATGGGTATTTGGGGGAATGTGGGGATAAAGGTGTGGATAAGATGTTTATATTATGCAATCGCAATTGAACCGAACAACTAGCGGTGCTTTATAATATAGAGATAAAAACGTCACTGGTAAACTTGTTGCTTATGGCGGTTGTTGAGAACTTTGTTAGAGCTAGATGGGATAACAAATAAAGGGATAGCTAGGAATTGGGAATCCGATTTTAAGTACATTAATCCCATGTTCCTATGTGGGCGGACAAACACACCTGGGATGACAGAGAAAATGGCAATTGAAAAGTGGATTAAAAGGTATTTAAATAAAATAAAAGAACAGGCAACCAAAAACAAAGAGACGCTAAGAAACCGGGTTTAGAAAGGTAAAAGGATGGGAAATCATCGGCTTCGGTTGTCGTTAATTCACACTCATAAACCCGGTTTCGAAAAGCGAAAACCCGCCAAAAAAGAGGAAGATGAACGATGCTAACGATAACTATAGCAAGACAAAATATTGTAAACCAAAAACCAACAACGGAAAAATAGTGGTATGGTTTGATGTACCAAATAAAGAGACGCTAGTACCATCTCCTTGTTAACCTCTTCCCTTTTTGTCATCCCAGACTTGATATTGGAATGACAAGACCTTAAAGAGTATGGACTCAAGATTAAAGAGTCCAAGAAACCGGGTTTAGGAATTGAGAAAGATGGGAGTTTGTCGGCTTCGGTTTACAATGACCCTAAGTAGTAAGAACAAAGCTGATCAAGGGAACAAAAAACAAATAAAGGGAAGCTAAGAAACCGGGTTTAGAGAGGTGGAAGAATGGGAGTTCATCGGCTTCGGTTTTTGTTAATTCACGCTCATAAACCCGGTTTCAAAAAAGGTTTTGAAAACAAAAAAAGGTAAAACAAAACCCCCTAGCTTTCTCTAGGGGGTTTTGTGTTTTACCCGCTCAAACTTCAAAGAAGTTTGTTTGGGGCTAGCTCATCCAGATCTCGTTACCGAGAGATGGAGCACAAGTTAAGCTATTATCTAGACTTTGAAATGTTAACTGTCTGGTAGTCACCTCCAAGAACAACACCAGGAAGACCATAACTATTGGTCCAATCTGTGTAACCCTCGTAAACTGCCCATCCAGCGATATCCTGAGTCGTTGTAGACTGAGGAGACCATACTGTGAAGCTAGTTCCGAGATTAGCAACAGTTCCCATTTTAGCAACTAGAGAAGGATAAGATGTGTCACCCTTCAAAGCAATGCTAAGTGTATCTGTTCCTGTGCCAGATGGCTTCTCAACACTAGCAGCTTTCAAGACATATGTCTTGGAACCCTTAGCTGGAACAATTTTACCAGAAGATGTCTGGTCAAAAGTTATAGCCAAAAGTCCTGCTGTTTGTGAGTAAACAGGTGTAGCGTTTACAGCTGCACCGTCGGCATAAAGTGTGTAGTTATAGACACCCAAGCCGGTTGATGTGGACACAGAGAATGTTACCCTCTTCAACAATAAGTCTCTCGCAGTGTCAGTATTAGATACCTTAAAGGTATACAAATCTGTATTGATCTCTAAGTTACTGTGGCTGGAAGGACTTGTAACTTGAATTGTAGGAACATTCCTGAATACTCTCACACCATCTGTGGTGACAAGTGTATTCTCGCTGTATATCGTTCCCTGCGAATCAACTCCCTTAGCATAAGTGCCGTTTAGGCCATTATTTGTGCCGTCAAAGCTGATTGCCAAGAAAGCGCCAGGGTTGCCTTGAATTGAGGAATGAGCGAGAGTTGTTGCTTTAACAACAACTGTTTTTGTTCCTTCTTTTGCAACAGTTATCGGAGTGGAAAGAGTTGTTGTCGCGAAGTAGGAATTTCCAAAATTTACTGTTCCTACATTAACTCCTTCAACCCACAAAGTAACGGTTCCTAAGTCACTTGGGGTGCTGGATGACTGATTGGCAAGAATAAATGCCAATTTCTCAACCTTTATCCCTTCCTGAGGACCAGCGTTTATCTTAAACGCTGCCAAAGAAATTTCATTTCCCGCAACTGCTGAACTGTAAGCATAAGCAGCGTTCTGGTCTTTGGAAACACTAAACCAACCAGATGTTGCCAATGTCATTGTTGGTCCCGTTGAGACACCAAAAGACTCAGCAATTGTCTGACCACTATCCTTTCCAGAAGCTCCTGTGTAAGAAGCACTGTTGTCCAAGCCCCAAATTATTGTGCCTGTGATACCAGATGCAACATTACATTTCAAAGAAAGATTCTTGGATGTTCCCTTAGGAATCTCAAGACCCGTTCCATTGAAATTAAAGGAGATGTTTACGCTTGAGTTAACAGCTAATGTTGGATTAATGATGTTTTGATCAGTCACTGAAACAGAACCATCATATAATTGACAACTCGTTAAGTTATTTCCTGTTACCACACCAGAGACTGCTAGATTTAATGGTAAGGATACCATTCTTACAATCTCGCCGGAATCACCAGCGTCCAAAAAGAATCTGGCAAATTCGAATGAAGATGCTCCAGAAATAACAGTTTGTGAGGTTGGTGTAGCTGAAACACTCAAGTTCAGGGCACCAGCCTTAGCTGTCATAACTGTGTTACCAAGAGATCCAGCTGGCTCAGGAGTTACAGTATTTCCTGTAACCTGACCCCTAACTGTGGTCCACTTTGTAGCAGGAGTTGTAGTAATTACAACTGTGTTGCCTGTTGATACTGTGTTTGCAAGTTTACCCTTCAGAGACAAAGATGTCTTTCCTGTTTGGAACGTGACAGAATCTGTGAAAGTAAATGTACCGGTGGTAGCTGCACCAACACCATCAACTGGACCAGCAAGTACTGAACCGTTTTCATCAACTAAAACAACGTTTGTAATCTTATCAACTGTTGTGCCTGTAACTGTAACATCGAAGATAATTTTTCCAACAGAAATTGGTTCACCTCTAACATCAACTTTGAAACCTCCCAAAGGCTGATTCATTATATTGACTCCAATATTCTGAGAGGAAACAGTGTTGTCAGAGCTTACAGTCATCTTTCCGTTGTTCATTGTTATGGTAGAACCCTTATACCAAGGATCTTCGGTTGTATTGAAACAAGAAGATGTTCCACAATCAGCTACGGCATCAGGAAGTATTCCGTAACCAAAGACATTACCAATGACATTTATGTCTGTTTTCTTGGCAACATCAAATCTAACTTTTCTAGCAGAACCTCCGATTATATCACCTTTTATAGAGATATCTTTGGAGAATCCTTTGTCAATCAAAATACCATTTCCAAAAGTGGATGTGAAGTATCTTCCACCATCTATTGAAACAGCATCATAGGCAACACCATCAACATATGTCTTCATGTTTGCCAAATCAGCAATACCAGCTGACTCAACTTGATTCCACCTAATTGACTTAAGTGTAATAGCCTCTGTTGATTGAGAAGAAACTTTTATAGAAGAGAAGGTTACTCCAATCGAACCAATCTCTTTTTCTTGAGATGTTCCAGGATCAATACCTCCCCTAGAAACATCAGCTCCTCCAATAATTAGGGTTGAGTTTATTGTGTGTGTAGCACCTCTTATAGGAAGCACATCACCAACAACTGTAGCTGTTGTGTTTATGGCAACAACATCAAGAGAAATAGTTGTTCCGCCGTGATCTGCGCTATTTGGCCTATTTGCACCAATGGTGAATGTTCTGGATGTTCCAGCCTTTATCACCATTGGGTCTCCAACAGTAGCTCGGTTAGAAGAATTAAGAGTCTTTGAAAGACCAATCTGATCACCGTTCTCATCCATAAGGACCACAGAATCAAGAGCGGCATCAACAGAATTACCTGTTCTTTCAACTGTTATGTTTGAAAGAGGAACATCTGTGGCACCTGCTGTAACTGTGAACTTTGTGAAAGGAATTCTTGTGGCATTCTTAGGAGCCAGGGCGTTGGTAGGTTGAACCGAAGTGGCTCTAACAACCAATGTACCTGCAGCGGCAGGAGATGCTGGTGTTACGGGTGTTACTGGAGTTACAGGAGCAACGGAAGCGAACATTGAGTTCAACTTTGCCCTTGTTATGGCTCCAACATATCCCGCAACAGGAGCAATACCGTGCTTCTGTTGGAATTTCATGACAGCAGCCTTTGTGGCTGGGCCAAAAAATTCTGTTTCGTTTCCAGGAGAACCTGCTCCAGAAACGGATACCTTTGTATCAACGTCGCTATTAAGAACCTTTTGTAAATTCAAAACGTCAGCGCCCCTAGAACCTAATGTAAGGTTTGTGGCGAAGTTGTATGAACCAACTGCGACAGGAGCAGAAGGAGAAGCAGCAAGCTTGGCTTGCAACACTTGAATCTGCGCCATAAGAGCGGCAATCTGTGAAGCTAAATCCTCAGCGGCGAAAGCCGGGAGAACTGCGACACCACCAGCCATAGCGAGAGCGGTTAAAGCTCCTACTACTCCGGTTGTGATCTTCGCAACTTTTGTTTTCTTAAAATTCATTTTTTTAATTACTTTAATAACACTATTCATTTGTCGATTAATAATAAATAATAATTTTGACAAACAAATAGTTCTTGCAATTCAAATTTTAGATCTCGACATTTCACTAAAATCTTCGTCGCAAACTAATTAATACTAATCTTCAACGCAACTTATTTTTTGTCTCCTCGTTCACGACTTGAGCGAGGTGATATTTCTTGAAGATGAAAATGTGCGACCTTCATCTTCTTGAAATTTCTAAGCTACGGAAAAGTCAACGATACAAATTAAATTACGAATCATCATCGAACATCAAATATTCAATTTTCAATGATCATTCTTAATCGACCAATATACTTGATACCTTTCAGTACCAAACACAAAGTGCACTGAAGCACTTCGTATTCATTTATAAGTATATTACTAATTGAACAATTCCGCAAAATGTCACCTGTGGATAACTTTTTTACGATTTTATCCTTATTTAAAAGGATATATCTCCCACAAATAACGTCCGTAAATGATAGCATTTTGGCGTTTTGTTTGCAAGACAATATCAACAGGTAGAGGAATAAATGCTAAATATGAGTAAAAAATAGATTCTTGATTTATTTTGCGGACTTATAAACAAAGGCTGGATAAATACTCCGCCCAGGTTTGGCTAGGATGATGGCGTGCAAATATAGATAAATAAGAACCCAGGAAACCGGGTTTAGGGGAGTAAAAAAATAGTAAGTTTATCGCCCTCAATTATATTTATTTCACGCTCATAAACCCGGTTTCCTTTACATATGAGTTTAGAGGGTGTAATGGATAGCAAATTGTCGGCTTCGGTTGTCTTTGATATCACACACATAAACCCAATTTTAAAAGTGGATGAGTGAGCGAGATGTCCTTTAGGAAAGTTGGTATCTGCTCCATCTCCTCTCCCCTGTCTTTTTCAACAAACCAGAGGAAACAAGATGAATGAGATCTCTTTGGATTGTCTTCTCGCTAAGTTCTGTACCCATACCGATTATCTTTAATATTTCAGGAACGGAATAACTTATTTCACGCCTTAGAGATGACAAAATAACTTGATGTCTTTTATTTTTATTTTTATCTAAAATCTCCGGAGAGACACCTCCTATGAGTGTCTTTGATGAGTAATCTTTGGGAGATTCAAATGAGTATGTCTTTTTGTTGAGGTCAGCGATAAAATCCTGTTTGTCTTTTATGTGTCCGTTATAGAAATTTCCTTGGGCATTTGTACCGAAAGTTGAGAAACTTTTTCCCGCTAATTCGTTGTTTATTTTTTCTATTTGATTTTTTTCCTCAAAAAACTTTTCTTCTCTTGTAATCCTCTCTGCTCTTTCTTCCACTTCTCTCATCATCTCTCCTCCAAAAAAATCAGAAGGAATAACAAGTTCGGAAATAGATATTGCACGAAATTTTTTTTCTAAAATATCTTTCAGCTTTATGTATTCGTTTTTTAATATTTCAAAATTCATTTTGGAAATCAAACCACCCATCCATGCAACCTGAAGAAGAGAAACGATGCCGACTATCTTTGAGCTGATTTTCTCCATTGTGAATGACTGACCCTCTGTCCTTGATAAAGATTCTGCTGTAGAAATGTCTGTTATGATGTCGGTGGAATTTTTTCTTAATGTCCATTTGAGAGGTTCGTTGTCCGAGAAGAGATCAGATACGAGATAGAGTGCAGAAGATATTTTTTCTGTCTTTAACAAGACTAATTTTAAATACTCTTTATTCTCAAAGTTCCCAAGATTTTTGTTCAAGGAACCGTTGATGTCTGTCTGTCCTTTGTCCTTTATTTGTATGTTTGTCTGTCCGATATATTGTCCTATATTGTTGTCCATTTTGTCTTTTATAAAAAATTAATTTTGCTAAAAATTTATGTCCGTTAGGACAGTATATAAGGGACAAGACAAAATGTCCAATAGATAAAAATACCCTTATGTGAAGCTACTAAATTGGAAGTGTCCATTATTTAATTTTCAAATTACGAATAACGAAACAGAAAAGACTCTGCCCTGGAAAATAGTTACCAATTAGAGTAGAATAGACTACATCAGTGATAAATATCTAAACCTAAATAATGTCCAAAAAGAAAGAAAAAAATAAAAAGAAAAAACTATCAGAGTTGGTAGAACATGGCCCTCTTTTATCTTTAAAAGATGAGACAAAAAATACGATACTTGCAATAACTTTTTTTGTAATGTCGATATTCCTTTTGCTTTCTTCTTATGGAATGGCGGGAGTAGCAGGAGAATATATTTACAGCTTTTTGAGTAATTTTTTTGGTTCAGGATATCTGCTCTTCCCGACAGTTTCTCTTCTGCTTGGATTTTCATTCCTTAGGGCTCTCCGACCAAAAATCGTATCCGTGACACTTGCAGGAGGGACACTTTTTCTCATCTCAACGCTTGCTCTCGTGGATATTATTTTCCGAGAAAGAACAGGTGGAGAAATCACAGGCGGGATTATCGGCAGGTTGACCTCAATACCTTTCGTCAAACTTTTTGATAACATTTTGAGCATCATAATACTTGGCTCGGTAGCGGTCATCTCAACCATTATTATTTTTGAATCAAACATCACACTTGAACCAAAAATTTTTGGAAAAAGAATATGGGGAAATGATCCAGATGATGAGTATGAAGAGGACGAGGATGAAGAAGATGAGGATGTGACAGACAAGATAAAAACGACGGAAAAAATATTGATTGAAGAAAACAAAAATTCACCCGAAAACTCTCAAACAAAAAAGGTGGATGGGGTTACAAATAAAACAGAGAAAAAGACCAAAAACATCACAGAGAAAATAGAAGATTTCTTTGAGTCTGGTTTTACTTCTCCTAAGAGCTATGGAAGGTTTACTCCTCCCCCACTCTCCATATTTGAGAATGACTCAGGTAAGCCAGGAGTCGGAGACATAAAAGCAAATGCAAACATCATAAAGAGGACACTCTACAACTTTGGAATAGATGTGGAGATGGACGAAATATCTATAGGCCCTTCAGTCACAAGATATGCACTTAAGCCTGCAGAGGGAGTAAAACTTTCTAGAATAGTTTCTCTTCAAAACGACCTATCGCTTTCATTGGCGGCACACCCACTAAGAATCGAGGCACCGATACCAGGAAAATCTCTTGTTGGAATAGAGATACCAAATAAGATAAAATCTATCGTTGGTCTTGGAAGTCTCTTTGGTTCAAAATCATTTCAAGAATCGACACACCCTCTATATCTGGCTCTCGGAAGAGGGGTCTCTGGTATTCCCTATTTCACCAACTTGGCCAAAGCACCACATATGCTAATCGCAGGTACGACAGGTTCAGGTAAATCAGTGACGATACATACGATAGTATCCTCTCTTCTTTACAGAAACCCTCCAGAGAAGCTGAGACTTATTATGATAGACCCAAAGAGAGTTGAACTGACTCTTTATAATGGTATCTCTCACCTTCTTACGGGAGTTATAACTGATCCCAAAAAAGCGATTCTTGCTCTGAAATGGGCAACAAAAGAAATGGAAAGACGCTACAATATACTTGAATCCGTAGCGGTCAAAGACATCCAATCGTACCACAAGACCATTGAACCAATATTAAATGCGGTAAGAACCAAAGACGGAGAAAACGAAGAGGAGGACTTGGATCTACCAGAGGCAATGCCGTATATAGTTATAATAATAGACGAGCTGGCAGATATTATGACGGCTTATCCAAGAGAGCTAGAAGCGGCGATTGTAAGGCTTGCCCAAATGTCTAGAGCTGTCGGTATCCACCTTATCCTCTCCACGCAAAGGCCATCAGTTGAAATCATTACGGGTCTTATAAAGGCAAATATTCCTACTCGTGTAGCACTCCAGGTGCCTTCTCAGATAGATTCCAGGACGATACTTGATATGCCAGGAGCAGAAAAACTTCTGGGTGCAGGAGATATGCTCTTTATCGGTAACGAAACTTCAAAAGCAGTAAGAATCCAATCGGGTTATGTATCTGAAACTGAGATAAAGAACTTGGTTAAATTCTTGAAGGAACGACATCAAGACGACATCCCAAGCGAAATAAATATCGCGGAAGTAAAAGAAAACGACACTTTAAGTAGTGTTGACTTCTCTTCTGGCGAAGAAATATCTTCAGATGAGGATGAGGCGATATTTGCCGAGGCCAAAAAGCTAGTTATCTTATCGGGGAAAGCGTCGTCTTCAATGTTGCAAAGAAAATTGAAACTAGGATATGCAAGAGCAGCAAGAATAATAGATATGCTTGAAGAAAGGGGTGTCGTCGGCCCAGGAGAGGGGTCAAAACCAAGAGAAGTCTATATGAAAGGTGAAAACATGGGAGGCGCAGTAGATGACCTCTCTAAAGAGTATGATGAAAGAGAAAATAGTGATACAGAGAAAGACGAGAAACAAGTAGAGGAAAACCTGGACACAGACGATGCAGAAAAAGAAGGTCCGTACAATGAAGTGAATAAAGAATTGGAACTTTGATCTGAATAATGAGGGACAGAATAAGAAATTATTTAAAAAAATTTGTTTTTATCGGCGCATTTGGCTTAATTTTATCGTACATACTATTTGAAACAAGCGATATGCTGATGGGTCCAATCGTAACGATAAGCGAACCCCTGAATGGTTCTTCTGTGGAAAGCGGGGTTATTCCGATAAAAGGACAAGCGAAAAACGTTTCTTCATTAACGGTGAATGGAAGACCAATTCCCATTGAAGAAAAAGGTGATTTCTACAGCATTTTAATCCTTTCTGAGGGCTATAATGTGATAAATATAGAAGCAAGCGACAAAATAAATAATAAGATTAAAAAACGAATAGAAGTAGTGGCCAAAGAAAGAGAAAAAGAGGAAGTCGCAACCACGACAGAAATACTTGCAAAAGAAGCTCTAGTACAAAAAGAGAACTAGTTTTCCAACACATTAAGCAGAAAATCACCAGTTCACAATGGTGAACTTTATAGATACTATTAAGATAAATTTTTAGAAGTTAAAAACTTATTTATCGAAGTCCTATTTAATTATAAATTTATAAGATATAAAAATGGCAAAAAAATCTGAGAAAAAAGAAGAAAAAGATACAGAGGGAGGAAAAATGTCCGGAAGCGTGGCACACGCAATAAAAGAAATACAAAATAAATTCGGAGAAGGTTCTATAATGAAACTTGGAGAAAAACCTAAAGTTGGAATAGACGCGATACCTACAGGTTCAATCGGTATAGATATGGCTCTCGGTGTGGGTGGGTTGCCAAGAGGAAGAGTTGTGGAAATATTCGGCCCAGAGTCTTCAGGAAAAACAACCCTGGCTCTTCATGCTGTTGCTGAATCTCAAAAAAGGGGTGGTCTTTGCGCTTATATTGACGCAGAACACGCGATGGATCCAGACTATACAAAGAAACTGGGAGTAAAAATTGAGGATCTTCTTATTTCACAACCAGACAACGGAGAACAAGCATTGGACATCGCAGAGAGTCTCATCAGATCAGGCGGAATAGATATAATTGTTATTGATTCTGTGGCGGCACTCACTCCAAAAGATGAGATAGAGGGAGATATGGGGGCTTTCCACGTAGGAAAACAAGCAAGACTTATGTCTCAAGCTCTCAGAAAGATGACCGCATTGGTGGCAAAAACAAAAACAGTAGTAATATTCATCAATCAAATAAGGATGCAGATAGGTGTGATGTTTGGCAATCCGGAAACAACTCCAGGCGGAAAAGCACTAAAATTTTTCTCTTCAGTAAGAATAGACATAAGAAAAATCGCACAAATCAAAAAAGGAGATGAGGTTGTGGGTTCCAGGACAAGAGCAAAGATAGTAAAGAATAAAGTGGCGGCTCCTTTCAGACAAGCAGAATTTGACATCATATATAATGAAGGAATATCACCAGAAGGAGAGATAATTGCACTTGGAGAGAAAGAAGGTGTTATAACAAAGAGTGGCAACGGATATGTTTACGGAAACGAAAAACTTGGAAGAGGTTATGATGCGACAAGAACGTTCTTAAAAGAAAACCCCACAATAAAGGAAGAAATACTTGCAAAAATAAAAGAAAAACTACTCACTGAGTAAGAATTCTTCGGGCAAACCCCACACTACTGCTTAAAAACACCTCGGGCGTGCTTTTTTAGTGTACAGAGGCGAGTAATCCAGAATTGAAATGTCAGAAACCTAAAAGCTCCCTCTTAAAAATTATAATTTGGGTTTTTAAGCACCAGAAATTGATATTTAACTCAGAAACATTAAAACCCCCTGCTTAGTATCTTTCGCAGGGGTTTAAATTAAAAACTTATAAAATTTTTTGACCGCTAGCGTTGTTAAAAACGAATAACCTCTTTCTAAAAGCATCTACAAGAAACCATAAGGTGGTTATTGTAATGCCCATTATATAAAACTGAACGGATATCCTTGTTGTTGAAAAAGCCGAAACCATATACTTTAAGTTGGCAATAATGTCGGTTTGGCCTGGAAGATTGTGTAATACATCAAGAACAGAAACTTCTTTTACAAACAGAACAAACATAGTGGAAAGTATCATGATTCTCAAAAAAGAGAAACTAAGGGCTTTCTTTAACATCCAGATGACATATACCCTTCTCATTATCTTGTTTTTTAATTGTATCTCTATTTTTGTCATATTCATTTAAATTTTGTTGTTCATTTCACACTCAATCTTTCTAAATTCTTTTTTGGCCCGACAAATCCTTGTTTTTATCGTTTCTACAGAAACACCCTCTTCGTTTGCTATCTCCTTCTGAGACTTTCCGACAAGAAAATACTCCTTGAGAGCCCTGCTAAAACTGTCTGGCATCCTCACAAGAACAGATATCACATAGTCTCTTATCGCTTCTTTTTCGTATACAGCGGAAGTTGCCTTATCTGGAATGAACTCTTCAAATTCAGTATCAAACACCGCTATACCATCTCTATCTTTCTTTAACTTACCGTACCATGTAAAAGTAACATTCAATAAAATTTTGTAAGCCCAGGACTTGAATGTCGCACCCACAACAGGTTTAAATCTCTCGGCGTTTAGGTATATTTTAGTAAAAGCCTCCTGAACAACATCAAAAACCTCTTCCCTGTTTCCAAGTATAGTTCTAGCCTTCCGCAAAAATGCCTCCTCGTACCTCTCAACAATAATAGAAAACTGTGCTGGATCTTCTACGGAAGAAGCAAGGATATCTTCATCCCTCCTGTCTTCTGTTTTATTTTTTTCTTCCTCTAATAGCATTTTTTAATTATAACAATCGGTCTTATTAAGTATAACTTTCTAAAAATCCATAAGGTAACATAAACGCAATCACAAGATGCCCCGCACAACCCCAGCTTTATTCAAAATATCGCCAAAATGGAAAAATTTATCATCTTAACCTATTATACTCACATACTTCTCTGTGGTGTATTATAATATTATAGTAAAAGACGATAAGGAATCGTCAAGATAGAAGTTGGAAAGATTATCGGCTAATATTGATAAACAAGGTTAATTTTTTAAAATAAATAATAAGAGTTAATTGGTGGGGATTTAATAGAACTAATTTTAAACGACAAATGCTAGAATACAACGAAATAACTATAAGAAAATATATTATCTTTGAGAATGAACCATATGAAGTACTCGCTTCTCACGTATTTCGAAAACAGCAAAGAAAACCTGTAAATGCCACAAAACTTAAAAATCTTATCAATGGAAGAATCGTTGAGTATTCTTTCCACCAAAGCGAAAAGGTTGAAGAAGCGGAAATTGAAACCAAACCAATCAAATATCTTTATTCCAATAAGGGAGAACACTGGTTTTGTGAAGAAAATGAACCATCAAAAAGATTTCAACTTCCCGCAGACCTTCTTGGGGATAAGATAAAATTCATAAGAGCAAATTCAATGGTGGATGTTATTACTTTTGATGAAAAAATAATAGGAGTAAAATTGCCGATAAAAGTTGAACTCAAAGTTAAGGAAACTGCCCCTGGGGTAAAGGGCGATTCCGCAAAAGGAAGCACAAAACAAGTCGTTCTTGAGACTGGATCCACTATAAATGCCCCTCTATTTGTAAACGAAGGTGATATACTAAGAATAAACACAGATACAGGAGATTATGTGGAAAGGGTTACTAACTAGTTTTTAGTTTACATTTTTTAGTCATTAGACAAAGAC
The DNA here is from genome assembly GCA_964649715.1 of uncultured Candidatus Saccharibacteria bacterium. GTDB lineage: Bacteria > Patescibacteriota > Minisyncoccia > Phycocordibacterales > UBA12445 > UBA12445. The sequence goes on along the minus strand of CAZYTH010000001.1, from coordinate 78,235 downwards.
AAAAACCGCCATGTGGCGGTTTTTGTCTTTCTTTTTTCTTTAAACCAACTACCAAAAATATTTAATGCTATCTTGATACAAACGGAACTAGAGCCAAAAATCTTGCTCTCTTGATTGCATTTGAGACCTTTCTCTGGTGAGAAGAACAAAGACCTGATCTGTAGGAATTTAAGATAGAAGAATGAGGTGTTAAAAACTTTTTTAATGTTTCTGTGTCCTTATAATCTATGTATTTTACATTGTTTACACAGAAATGACATTGCTTAGAATTCATGAGTATTAATTAAATCTGTTAATAATTTAAAAGGGTATATCGTCAGGATTTATTTCCTCTTCGGGGTAATCTATCTGTTGATTATCTGATGAAGAATTTCCTGAATTACTAGGATTGCTAGCAGGAGCGGAACTTGATGCTGAACCGCCAGAATAACCAGCGGACTTTGGTCCAAACTGAACCCTATCGGCAACAACTTCTGTTTTGTACTTCTTTGTGCCATCGGCGGCATCCCAACTTCTTGTTTGCATCCTTCCTTCCACCAAAACTGTTTGTCCTTTCTTGAGATACTGTCCGCAAGATTCGGCCTGTTTTCCAAATACTACAATATTGTGATACTCGGTGCCTTCCTGTTTGTTTCCGTCTTTATCTTTCCAAACCCTATTGGTTGCAATACTCATAGATGTAACTTTCTGTCCTGATGGCATAGCTCTCACTTCGGGGTCTCTCGTCAAATTACCTATAATAATCGCTTTGTTTAAAAACATATTTTTATCGTTTATATATTATTTTTCTTCTGAAACAACACCCTCGGGCATAAGAAGACTGTCAATCTCCTTGTCTATTTCCTTCTCGGAAATTGGTTTTTTGGAAACCTTTTCTTTTGAGAATAATCCTTTTTTACCACCAATCTTAAGTGCGTTTTTTCCTTCTTTTGTAAGGTTTAGAACCAAAAATCTTAAAACATTGAGGTCACTTTTTAGTTCTTTGTCTATAATCAAAATACAGTCAGGAGAAGTCTCAAAACGAACCCATCCAAAATGTCCTTCATTATAACGAACATTTTTCCCGCCTGAAATAGGCTTGGATATCTCATAAGAAAGTTTTCTGAACTTTGGCTGTTCACCGCTCAAAACAAGACCGCTATTTGAAACTATAAGTTCATTTATGCGAGAAACCTCTTCTGGTACCTTGTCTTCTGGGATAGAAGGCACAAGAACATATCCGATCTCGTACAAATTTTTATCTTTGTTTTCCATTCTGTTCTAATATTTATTAATTTTTAGCGACTCTTTTTTAGATACTTTGTTTGAAGAACGGACACCAAAACCGAACTTCACCTGGCCATACTAACAGAAATATTATCATAAGTCAAAGACCCTAAACATAAAAAACCCCGATAAAATCGGGGTTTTTTATGTTGTCTAAAGATTAAGCGAGTGTTACCTGCTCAGCTTTAGGACCCTTTGGGCTCTCACCCATTTCAAAAGTAACGTTCATTCCCGGCTTTAGAGAATCGAAAACTACACCGTTTAAATCCTTTGCGTGGAAGAAAACGTCTTTTCCATTCTCCATTCCGATGAATCCATATCCGTTCTTAAGAAGTTTGATTGTTCCTGTCATCTAAATGTAAAACTTATCTACTAACCCCCTCTCTTACTAATTCGACTACCTTTCTACAACTCTTTGCTTATGGCCAAAAGAGGCCAAACTCAACTAAATTGCAAAATATAATAAGTGAAGATTTTGTTAGACTAGCATGGGTCATTGTATTTGTCAAACGCAAAAACCGAATACTATTTTTCAATCATAAAATATATTTGCCATTCTAAATGTTAAAAAACTTTAAGGAATTATCTACAATGGCCGAAGACGCTTCTTCAATAGAAATGTCTTTTATGGAGGCTATCCTTTTGTAAACCTCGACTACATACAAAGATTCATTCCTTTGCCCACGATAAGGAATCGGTGCCACATAAGGAGCGTCGGTCTCAGCCATTATCCTATTAAGCGGAGCGTATTTTATTATTTCCTCATAATCTGGATTGTTTTTACCCATAGGATAAGTAATAACACCTGTAAAAGAGAGAGAAAAACCCATTTCCAAAAATCTCTTCGCATTTTCTAAGCTTCCAGCAAAAAAATGAACATTGCCACGTATATTAAAATCTTGATTATTGAATTTTGAAAGAATATCTAAGACTTTTTCATAAGCGTTTCCGCCTTCATTTACTAAAGGATTATCCCTAATATGCAACATCAACGGTTTGTTCACATCTAGCGCAAGCTCAATGTGTTTTTCAAATATATCTATCTGTTTTTGTTTACTTTCTTCGTCAAGATGAAAAAAATCAAGACCACATTCCCCTATGGCTACTACCTTTGGGTGTTCTGCTAATTTTTTATAAAATTCATAATCAAATTCAGTTTCGGATGATGCTTCACCTCTCTCCTGGCAACAAGAATTATCGGTATGTATCGGATGAAGACCAATCGAAGCATAAACACCCTCTTTGTATTTTTCTGCCAAAGAAACAACTTCCTCGGAAGTTTGTTTGTTGGTTCCAATATTTATCATCCAAACCCCCTTATTGAGAGCGCGACCGATTACTTCCTCACGATCTATATTGTAATCGGGAAAATGAAGATGAGAATGTATATCGATATATTTGGGCAACATTTTGATAGCCAAGGGCAAGTTTAAAATTTTCAAATATCAATATTAAATGAAAATTAAAAAAATGAGATTTGAAAATTATTTTTACTCTTTTCTTAAGAAAAGTGGAGTAATAGATTTGTTGTTTATAATAGCTTCCTGTATCTTTGCTGATGTTTCAGGCATAAATGGTTCTAGCATTTTAGCCACAACGAAAAGCTCTCTCACCAAAGACGAAACCACTTCTATTGCCTCCATTTCATTGGTCTTTATCAGCTTAAAAGGCTGTTTCTCTTGAATAAGAAGGTCTATTTCGGATAATTTCCTCCAGATAATATCCATCGCCTTATTCAGATCGAGAGAAATAATATACTCTCCATACTCTTGTGGCAAATTTAACGTATCAGGGACTGATACAGGATCTTTTAAGTAACTATTGTACATCTTGAGAACACGACTCACTGTATTACCTAGCCCGTTTGCTAAATTTGCATTATATGCGTTCTTGAATCTTTCTTCTGTCATATCGCTATCCTCAAATGGCGTTATCTCCCTTGCTATGTAGTAACGAAGGGCATCTGTCCCGTATTCTTCCGCAAAAACAAAAGGGCTTATAACATTTCCAAGGCTTTTGGACATTTTCTGTCCACCACTTGTGATGAAACCATGTATAAATATTTTGTTTGAAAGAGGAATCCCTGCGGAAAGAAGCATAGCCTGCCACATTGCTGATTGCTGTCTGAGGTTGTCTTTGCCTGCAAACTGAATCACTGGCCACCATTTACTAAAATCGTCTTTTCTGTCTGGCCAACCGATAGCTGAAATATAATTGATAAGGGCATCAAACCAAACATACATAACATGTTCAGGATCGCCAGGAACTTCTATTCCCCAAGGCATCTTACTCTTTAGACGTGAGATACTAAAATCTTCAAGCCCTCCTTCAACAAATTTTTTAATTTCGTTCAAGCGAGTCTCTGGAACGACAAAAGACGGGTTATTCTTATAAATTTCTAAAAGTTCTTTTGCGTATTTTGAAAACCTAAAAAAGTAATTTTCTTCTTCTCTTATTTCAAGATCTTTATTTGGGTGTATCGGGCAACGACCATCTAAAAGCTCAGAATCTGTTTTTTCTAATTCACAACCAATACAATATTTTATCTTATAATTTTTCTTGTATATATCACCTTTTTTGTCACATAATCTCCAAAATTCTTGGGCAGCTAATATGTGGTGGGGGTCTGTTGTGCGAACAAAATTATTGTAAGTTAAATTTAAAGTCTTTTTAAGGGCATCAAACTTCTTCGCATATCTATCTACATAGTCCTGAACATCTTCGTTGCTCTCTTTCGCTTTTTCGTATATTTTCTGACCATGCTCATCTGTCCCAAAGTTAAAAAAAACTTCATTGCCTATATTTCTCATATAACGAGCAAAAATATCGGCTTGAATTATCTCAAGAGCAAAACCTATGTGTGGCTCCGCATTAACATAAGGAAGCGTGGTTGTTATATAAATTTTTTTATTCATTTTTAATATTCACTAAACGAGTAGTGATAAAAACCTAAAAAACATTAATTTGCAATCGGCGCGGGAGAAAACCTTTTCTTTTTTTCAAAGTCTTCCGCTAATTCCATTATTAAAACCGCGGCAGGAATAGAGAGAACAATACCCAAAAACCCCGCCATCTTGGCCCCAATTATCAAGAAAAGGATAGACAGAAGGGGCGGTATCCCAACAACTTTTCTAACAACCAAAGGATATATAAGATGGTTTTCAAACTGTTGCATTATGACATAGAGAGCCAGAGTCAAAAAACCGAGTCTTGGCTCTTGAAGAAAAGCGAGTATAACAGCGGGAAAAGCAGCGAGAATAGGACCAAAAACAGGTATTATTTCAAAAATAGCAGCGAGAACAGCAAGAGCAAGAGCATATCTAATCCCAAGAACAGACAAACCCAAGAAAGCAAAAACTCCAATCAAAACTCCAAGAAGAATTTGCCCCTGAAGCCAAAGACCAATCTTTTTCTTTGATCTCCCCCATAAGTCTATTATATATTTCTCGTATTTTAGCGGTGTGGCCAATCTCAAAAAAATTTCTATACCCTTCTCCTGAACTGCGAGGTAAAAAGAGAAAACAATGATAAAACCTAGTGAAAACAAACTACCAAAAAAAGATTTTGCTGTGTCTAACAAAGAATCTGTTTTCCCTGTCAGAAGATTACTCAATCCTGGTATCAACTCACCCACAGAGAAGCTATTTGCAATGGAATTTTTAATTGAGTTCAATATTTGAGAAGAAGAATCGGAAATATAACTAAAGACATCAAAAGACATTATGAGAGAGGGAAAAGAGTTAAGAAGTTTCAAAAAATCATCAAATATCAATGGTAAAAATATAGAAAACAAAAGAAATACCGTTGCAAAAAGAAAAACGTACATCGCAATAACGGCCAGCACTCTTGGGACCTTTTTTTCGGTAAACCAAAAAATAAAAGGCTCAAGTGCTGATGCAATCACAATTGATGTCAAAAGGGCAAGCACAATTTCGCTTAAATAATAAACCGAAAACAAAAGCAGAGAAATCAGGAAAAACTTAAAAATAGTTGCCCCTGTTATGTTTATATTTATGGTTTTATCAGAATCCATCTTATAATTATACTATAATTTTAAGATTTTGACAAAGTTTTCACGATCCCCCATTGGCCCAATAAGAGCTAAGTTTAACCCATCTTCCCTAAAAATATCATTTGCTACATTTCTTATATCTTCTTTTGTTACTTTCCTTATCTTTTCAGCATATTCCTCGGGAGTTATTATTTCTCCTCGTATCAATTCATGAGAGCCATAAAAATTGGCGAGTGAATCGGAAGTTTCCAACCCCAAAAAAAGATTACCAATAATACTCTCCTTGCCCCTCGAAAGTTCTTCTTCTGATATATATTCTTTTTTAAGTTTTACCGCCTCCTCCAATATCGCCCGAATAACGTCTTCTGCTCTCGTATTGTCTGCTCCCGCAGAAGCCTCAAAAAATCCATGGTCTGTGAAATAGTTATTTCCTGATCTTATATAATATGCGGCACCCATATCTTCTCTGATTCTCTGGAAGAGTCTAGAACTCATGCTTCCTCCCATTACCTGAGAAAGGACATCTATCGCATAATTTCTCTCGTCTTTTGCATCAAATGACCTGAAAGCAAGAACTAAATGTGTTTGATCGGAAGATTTGTCCTTCAAAACCATTCCGGGTATTTTCTGTTCATCAGAAACAGGGACTTTTCCTGACTTCTTACCCATCTTCATACTTGAAAATTTATCTTTAATACTTTTCAGAGCATCTTCCTCTTTAAAATTTCCAGCGACAACGACTGTTGTTGCAGAAGGAACATAATGCTCCTCTCTGTATCCATAAATATCATCTTTTGTTAACTTCTTAACATTTTCTTTCTCGCCAGCAATACTACGCCCTGCCGGCTGCTCACCATAAAGAGCTTGCATAATAAGATCCTGAACTTTGTGCTGAGGAAGATCCTCGTACATATTTATTTCTTCACATATAACCCCCTTTTCCTTTTCTATCTCGTTCTCGTCAAAAAGAGGATTCAAATAGAGATCAGACACAATATCAATGGCCTTTTCAAAATGGTTTGGAGCAACTTTCGCATAGTAGCCAGTTAATTCATGTCCGGTAAAAGCATTATATTGTGCACCAATAGAATCTAGCTCTCCACTTATAAGTATGGCTTTTGGACGATTCTTTGTACCCTTAAAACACATATGCTCAAGAAAATGAGATACGCCACTCATATCCTTAGACTCATATTTAGAACCAGCCTCAACTAAAACCAAAACAGTAACAGCAAGACTATTTTCTTCCGGTATTGTTATGACCCGAAGACCATTATCTAAAACTTTTTTATTGTATTTCATATTTTTTAATATTCAATTTAGAATAGCATAAAATAAAAAACCACGGAATAAATCCGTGGTTGGCTACTTACCTGTCAACTTTTTTTTCGCAAGTGTGATTGCATTAGAATAACTTTTACGAATAGAGGCGGACTTTGTACGATAAGCATGAAGGTGGCCATATACCCTTTCAATTAGACAAAGACCCCAGAAATCAACAGATGGAGTCTTTGCATTAGGGTCTCTCCATTTGGATGTAAAAAAGAAATTGGAATAAACCTTAACTTCATCTTCTGTGTAAGAAAGTATTTTTTCTGCAAATCTGTCTTTCCACTCATCGGTCAACTTTCTATTTTTCGTAGTAACGAAATTGCACTCAAAGAAGAAAACAAATTGTCGTAAAGTTGGTTTTTGTTGAAGCATTTGATCCCAACATTTTTTACGCCAACCGTACCATTGTGCTTTATTCTCTGGCACGTCTTCAATAATGTGCATTAACTGCTCAATTGGAATAAGTCCGTAAGAAAAAGTGTAACTAAAATAACGAGCAAATTCTTTGATCATTTCTGCAACCTTGGGGTGAATCTTCCTGTTATCCCAAATATCACCAACCGTGAAGATTTTGGCATCATCTTTTTTCAACTTGTAATGCTCAATTATGGGATTTGGACCTAAAATATCGGACTTATCTTTGTATGTCTCAAATTTTGTTTGAAGTGTTTTTGAGTTAAAGAAAATTTGAAAGTCGGTCAAAATAAAAGGTTCAGCTACGCCAGGGATTCCACCCAAGTTACAAAATAATTCATATAACCCCCTATTATTCATAGCGTTCATTCTCAAAGAACTTATTATATATAAGGCTAATAGAATTAATGGAAACGGTCAATATCACCTTAACCTTGAAGAGATTTCCGATAAAAGCTCCGAACAAGCCACCCTCTTCTGCTTTCCCGAGTCTCTGTCTCTTAATGTAACTGAACCATTTTCGAGAGTTTCAAAATCAACGGTTATGCAGTAAGGTGTTCCTATCTCATCTTGTCTCCTGTATCTTTTACCAACGTTGCCGTTATCATCAAAAATTGCTTCTGGTATCTCTGCACGGATGTTTTTATATATTTCTTTTGCTTTTTCTACTAATTCTGGCTTATTTTTAAGAAGAGGGAACACCGCAACTTTTATCGGTGCTATTTTGGGATCTAGTTTTAAATAGACTCTTTTCCCTTCACCCATCACGTCTTCTTTGTATGCACTTACCAAAACTGCCAAAACTGTCCTGTCTAAACCAAAAGAAGGCTCAATAACGTGAGGAATAAACTTATCTCCAGATATTTCGTCAAAATATGTTAATTCTGTACCACTATATCCCGAATGACTTCTAAGGTCATAGTCTGTCCTATACGCGAGACCATAAAGCTCCTTTTTCCCAAATGGAAATTCAAATTCAAAATCTATCGTTCTTTTTGAATAATGTGCGAGACTGTCTTTTTCAACTTCCAGTTCAGAAACTTTACTAACGTCAATACCCACCTCGGAAATAAATTCAAGTACTCTTTCTCTCCACGCCTCAAAATTTTTCTCCCATTCATTCTCCCTTATAAAATATTCAATCTCCATCTGCTCGAATTCTCTTGATCTGAAAATAAAATCCCTTGGTGTGATCTCATTCCTAAAAGCCTTACCTATCTGAGCCAAGCCAAAAGGTAAGTCAGGGTGAAATGAATCTATAACATTTTTAAAATTAACGAATATACCCTGAGCAGTTTCAGGCCTAAGATAAGAAACAGAGGAAGAATCTTCTAGAGAGCCAATATTCGTTTTAAACATCATATTAAATTGTCTTGCCTCGCCCATTTTCCCTCCGCATTCAGGACACTTATCCGACTCTAGTTGGTCGGCACGAAACCTTCTCTTACATCCGACACATTCCACAAGAGGATCAGTGAAAGTGGCCACATGACCAGATGCCTCCCACACTCTCTGATTCATTAAAATTGCAGAATCAATTCCATACATATCATCACGTTCACTTACAAATTTTTTCCACCAATAATTCTTTAAATTGTTTTTAAGCGTAACACCAAGAGGGCCATAATCCCAAGTCCCCGCAAGTCCTCCATATATTTCAGAACCTTGATACAAAAAACCTCTTCTCTTTGCGAGAGAACTTATTTTGTCCATTAGAGTCTCTTCTTTTTTCATTTTTATTATCCTAAATTTTAAAATATCCTTTATTACTTATGATTTTATTGCAATTTTATCTGTTGTTGCATCTCGAAAAATTAAAAAACATAAACACAAACAACATATTATATGAACTAGACCAAAAGACAACCCCAAAAAAATTATTTTACGCCCGTAGCTAGCTCATCCCGAACAGCAGGATCTGCCGTTATCTTGGAGCTAATACTTCTTCTAGAATAATTGATCGTAGCACCCGTAAAATCATCTACACCAGATACGATAGAATCATTTATTAATATAGGATAAGTGCCCACCTGTGAAAGACTTGGAGTTATAGAAACCTGAAAAGCAACTTCTTTTGCCGGAATATTTACCCCACTGCCAGCCTTAACAGATCCGACATCCCAAATTATTTCTCCTCCCAACGGATTGTATGTTACTTTTTCATTTGTTGGGGAAATAACGCCAAGCCATTTTCCATAAGGAGGGATGGTTGTCTTCACTTTCACCCCGGAAACATCATTAGACGAATTTACCAAAGACCAAATTATAGTATATGTCGTTTCATTGTCGTGAACAGGCGGAAGTGGCCCTGTATTTTTGAAAGGACCAGCAAAATAGAGAGCTCTAGGAGCAACTTGAAGGTTTGACGTCATTTTTATTTTTCTTTTCATTGTCGTTTCTATAAAGGAACCCTCTTCCCTCTCCTCAGAAAACCTAACACCCCTAAATCGAATAGCAATGTCTAACTCAGGATTTTTGAAGATGGTCTGCTTGCCTGACAAAAGAGAAAAAGGGGAAAAAGAAAAAGAAACCCTGCCATCCTGTCCAGGCTCTATGGAGTCAGGGATACCACCGGTACTCTGATTCCATAACAAAGTATTATCTCCTGAACGGAAGAATCCATTATTCGCGAGGACAGAAGACTTGTTAAAGATCTCTCCGTTTACCGAAACGGTTATTTCACTATGCAATAATTTAACGGGAAGGTTGTTTGTCCACTCAATATCACCTCTTATGGATTGACCGTCGGTTGAAACATAAGTATCGGCCGAACTACCGTTTAATACTAAATTTACACCTATAAATGGATTTTTGATGGCGATAGTTTTCAGCGATGATGCAAAAGGAACTTCCACCCTATTTGAATCTTTATTGGTTCTTGTTCCCGCAGAAGCTCTGAATGTCTTGTCTTCATTGTTCTGTCCCTGAATAACGCCGGTTATTTTTACTTTCTTTTCTGTCCCCTGCTTCATATCCCCAAATTCCCAAACTCCATCACCTGATGTGGGAGTAGGATTGGCACTTTTAAAGATAAAACCAGAAGGATAAGATAAATTCAGAAGAACATCTTTCAGCGTTTCTTTCGAATTTGATGTCAACTTAGCATTGAGAACTATCTCTTGATTTGAATTGGCATCTTTAGGTATATCAAAAAAAAGCGATAAAGGAGAAGAGCTTATTGTTGTTTTAAATAATTCTTCCTTTTCGATAATCGCGTTTGAACCCTTGTTTCTATATTCCAACGTTACATAGATATCTCTTTCTGCCTTCTCTTCCCCAAAGAGAGTTCCTTTTATCGTCTCATTTATAACCTGATTTGGGTTTATGGTGCCCAAATTTTTTCTGAATTGACTACCCGTGGATCCAACAGAAGATATCTTAGAGCCACCTGGAAAGGTAGCGATGAGGTCAACGTATTCTAAAGAAATATTATTATTATTGGTTATCGTTATTTGTAAATTGAACTCTTCTCCTCCTTTAACTGATACAGGACCGACAATCGAGACACTGACGTTGTCGGGAGAAATAGTGTTTACCCCTCCCGAAAAAAGATAATAAGCAAAACCAACTGCCCCAACAAAAAATAAAAAGGAAAAAATTAGCATAATAGTTAAAAAAGAAAAACTTTTTTTATTTGGATATTTCATTTCATTTTCAACGTTAATTTCTCCTGCCCAGGAACCCTTTTCTTCTTGTCTGAAATTAGATAAAGGGCTTCTTTTGCGCTCTAAATTGCCCGGTTCTATCGAGTATAGTTTTTTTTCCGCTTTTTTTATGACTCCCTCTTCTTCATAATTTTCCATATCTTAGATTATACAACAAAAGAAAAATTACGCTAAATTATATCACTTAATATTTAAGGAAAAAGTTATGATAATAATTTTATAGATGACTATGCTTTAAAGCCTTATCAATATGTGAAAACATCATCGCCAAAACGTTTTTATCCTGAAACAACCTACTCCTCTCCCATTCTTCAAAATCAACAACATTTTGCAATTCTTTTTCAAAAGGACCATAACCAAGATTTCTTAATATTTTTAAAATAAAAATTGGTTCAAACAAAGACAACTCCTCCGAAGTCAAATCCTCGTTTATCATAAAATAAAAACCCTTCATTATGTCTTCAAAGTTACGAGGATCAGCCTCCTCTCCGTTTATAAGTCTCCTCAAAAGTAAGGAGGTTTTTGCAAGTAAATCTTTTTTACTTCTTTCCAAATTCATATTAGGAAAATATATACATTCGGAATTAACGATCCTCCATATTTCTCGCCCACGGACGAAAGAAACTTTTGAAAAAGATAAATCTTGTAAAGAGTGTTTTAATTTTGATCTTAAATTCCTTGAACCCTGTGCGAGTGCCCTTATAAGACCGAGGTCTTTTGTGTAAATAGAAAGATAACGGCTAGCCTCGTTTACAGATATAGAACTTAATATAAAACCTTCTGTCTGATAAATATGATATGACATTTTTAATTTTGATGGAATTATTTTAACATAAAAAAGTAACTATAATAAAAGGGCGACCATTAATTGGCCACCCAGTAATTCATCAAAATTTTTATCAAGGATTCTTCTATTTTTGTCAGTTCTGTTCTGAATAAGAAAACTTTTTGTAGTTTATCGGACTCAAAACTACTAATATTTAAAAAATCGATGGCTTTCTCTATGCCGTTCAATCGACCAAGAACTTTAATCATTTTCATTCTTTTATCTTTCTCGGAAATTAAAGGGGAAATAATAATGTCAACAGTCGTCAACACTTCCGAACGAATGAAACGCACGAAGTCATCTCTAAAAACTGATTTTATTTCTCCCTCAAAAGAAACAAGACTTTCTGACACAAACCTTAATTTATCCAACTCTCCAGAAATGATTGGATTCATAAGAACTCCTTGTTCTCACTCCTTTTGTCAAAAAGAAAAGTGAGCAAATTTCAAAAAACCATTTCGTCGATAAGATTAACACACAGTAAGATAGACTTCAAATGACATTTCTCCCACTTCGATAATTTTACCTTTTATATCTTCTTTAAAAACAATTTTGGAAACCCCTGCTGCTTTTTCTATCTCTTTTGAAAACTTATCGAAAAATTTTTTCTCAACATCCCCCGCGCGAACTTCCATAACAACTTTCTGTGACGGATCTAATGCCATATCCTTCCTTATTTCCTGAATATTTCTAAAAAATTCCCGCAACCTCCCCTCTTCCTTCAATTCCTCTGTAATATTTAGATCCAACTCAACATCGTTTAGTATTTTATTATCAAAAATTACTTTCTTGATATTTAATTCATCTTTTATAAGTTCTAAATATTCTTCTTTGCCAGACAAAAAAGTATCCTTTATAGACAAATTATTCAACGGTTGTCTTACTTTAATACCGGCTTTGACACGAGCCTCCAATCCCAAAGATACCACTTCTCTTGTTTTCTTCATTTCTATGAGTATCTTCTTAGAATCATTTCCTTCTTTGTCTTCTGGCCAACTTTCTAAATGAACGCTTTCTAGTTCTCCATTCATTTTTTTATATATTTCTTCCGCGATAAAAGGCATAAAAGGAGCCATTATTAAAGACAACTCCCTTATCACAAAACATATTGTTTTTAACGCATTTTCTTTGTCTTCAGAATTATCACCCTTTAACCTATCTCTTGAACGTCTTAGATACCATGTAGAAAGATCGTCTATTAACCCCTCTATCGGCCTAGATGCCTTATCTAGTTCATATTTTTCTAAAGCTTCTGTAGTATTTTTGCCTATCTCTTCGAGTCTCGCCAAAATCCACCTGTCGAGGATATTCTTCGAGTCTATTTTTGGTTTATGATTTGTGCCAGGATGAACGGTTCCATCAGTTTGGACCGGTTTGGCTTTTGTTTTATCTTCATACATCTCCAAAAAAGAAACGACATTATAAAGTCTTAAGATAATTTTCTTGTAAACCTCGTCCACACCTTTCTCGGAAAACCTAATCTCTTCTCCCCTTACAACTGGTGAGGTTAAAAGATAATACCTTGTAGCATCAGCTCCGTATTTATTTATTATATAAGATACTTCAGGATAATTTTTTAACCGCTTGCTCATTTTTTGACCATCTTCCGCCAAAATAAGCCCAGTCGCAATGACATTTTTATAAGCGGGCTTGTCAAATAAAGCCGTGGAAAGAACGAGGAGGGAGTAGAACCATCCTCTCGTTTGATCAAGTGCCTCTCCGATGAAATCTGCTGGAAAATTTTTCTCAAAAGTTTCTTTATTCTCAAAAGGATAGTGCATCTGTCCGTAAGGCATAGCACCCGACTCAAACCAACAATCAAAAACCTCTGGAATTCTATTCATCTTTCCTCCGCATTTGCATTCTAAATACACATCATCAATAAAAGGTTTATGAAGATCTAATTCATAATTTTCACGATGCGGAAATGGTGAAAAATTTAATTCACGATACTCAGCATTTTTGAGATAAACATCCTCTTTTATAGATACAGCATCTTTGGGCGTAAGACCAGAAGCTCCTGCGAACATAACCCATATCGGATCACCATGGCTAACTATTAAAATATTTTTATTCTTGTACTTTAAATCAGTTTCAAATAAAAATTCTGTAATTCTGTTCTTTGTATCGGTGTGATTTTCTCCATTTGGGGAATTTTTATAAAACCTATCTTCGTATGAAGAAAAATAACGACCATACTCCTCAACTTTGATTCCATCAAAATCGCCGACTCTGAGCTCCCTCAACCTTGGTTCCCAAATAATACTTGATTCAGGTATACCTATTTTTTCGGCAACGATCTTTGCTGTCTCCGCTGTTCTCACAAAATCAGAAGAAATTATTAAGTCTATTTTTTCATTTTTTATTTTATCAGCTGTTTCGGAAACTATTTTTTTACCATTTTCTGTTAGATGATTCTCTTTTTGTATCTTATCTGAACTCAAATAACCTTTAACATTTGAATCTGCTTCTCCATGCCTTAAAACAAAATATTTATTACCAGAAGAAACCTCATTTTTTAATTCGTTTATCGAACCTATTACTTTTTTCTCTCCACACAATTCACAAGACCAAACAGGAAGTGGTGCTCCCCAATATCTCGAACGAGATATTGCCCAATCAGATGCTCCTTCCAACCACTTACCAAATCTTCCATCTCGCACATTCTCAGGTATCCAATTTATTTTCTGATTATTTGCAATCATGCTCTCTTTTATCTTTGGAACATCCACGAACCAAGATGATGTACCATAATTCAAAAGAGGCGTATCGCATCTCCAGCAGTGAGGATAAGAGTGTGTTATCTTTTCTTTTGCAAAAAGTAATCCTCGACCCGCTAAATTTTTTATGATTAAAACATCGGCGCTCTGGTGATCATCTTTTGGTTTAACCAACATTCCCGAAAAATCAGTAACCTCGGATCTGAATCTGCCATCCATTCCGACATGTTGAATAAAAGGTAAATTATTTTCCTTCCCAAGTCTCATATCGTCACTACCAAAGGCTGGAGCAATATGAACAACACCAACCCCATCTTCTGTGGTTACAAAGTCTGCAGGATATATCTTCCACCCATTTTCCCTGTTCCCTGTATCTTCTCTATCAGAATAATAATTAAAAAGCGGTCTATATGATCTCCCAACAAGTTCTTTTCCTTTAAATTCTTCGATTATTTTATATTCACCGTCTATCATTGAAAGTCTTTCTTTCGCCAATATCAGATACTCTCCACTAATTAAAGAATTTTCTATTTTTACATAATCAATATTTTCACCAACAGCAAGAGCTACGTTTCCTGGCAGTGTCCAAGGAGTTGTAGTCCAGGCCAAGATATATGTTCTCACTCCTTCATTTGACGATTCAGAGTTTATTTGTGCGTTCAAGAGCTCAAATTTGACCGTAACAGAGAGATCAGTTATGTCTTTGTATCCCTGACTGACCTCAAAATTAGCAAGCGTGGTCTCGCATCTAGGGCATATATGCATAGACTTATGGCCCAAATAAACAAGTCCTTTGTCGTAAAGGGTCTTAAAAACCCACCAGATAGATTCCGTATAAGAAGAGTCCATTGTCTTGTAATCATTTTCCATGTCGACAAAACGTCCTATTCTGGGTATTGTTATTTTCCAATCATCGGCATATCTAAAAACACTATCCCTCGCGGATTGATTGAACTTATCAACTCCAAGTTCTTCTATGTCTTTTTTACTTTTCAACCCCAATTCTTTTTCAATCAAGTTTTCTATCGGGAGGCCGTGACAATCCCACCCCCATGTCCTAGGAACTCTATATCCGCACATTGTTTTGTATCTTGGAATTACATCCTTAAGAACACTCTGGAGCAGGTGTCCGTAGTGAGGCTGCCCTGTAGCAAAAGGTGGTCCGTCGTAAAAAACAAAATCACCCTTTGTGGCTTTTTTTTCCAAACTTTTTTCAAAAATTTTATTCTCTCTCCAAAACGCAAGAACTCGCTCTTCTTTCTGCGGGACAGTCTCCGAATTACCAAGCCCAGCGGTGGCTAATTTGTTTTTGTCTATATTTTCACTCATAAAAGAAATGCTATCATAATTATCACTACACATAAAGGGTTACGTTATTTCCCAGAAGCCGAGCTTCTAGGAAAACAAAAACACCCGCATTTTTATGCGAGTGTGTGTATGATTTCAAAACCAAATCATCTATTCTTTATCAATAAAAGATAAAATTATTTGAAGCACTTCTTCACCAGTTCTTCCCTTACCAGATTCGTCTGGCGGAGGAAAAGATGTCGTATCAATGATTCTGTGTGGTTTACCTTTGGGGAAATGCTCGTGGTATGCATCGACTACTCTGCGCTGGAAACAAGCATCTCGGTCATCAAATTTATCAATCTGACCCTTTCTGTCTTTGTTTCCGTTCCTTCTTAACAATTCATTCACCTCTGCGATAATCAAAATGTACATATCTGGTGGGCAGAAACCAACAGCAGTCTCTGTCATCGCATTAAAAATAGCGCTAAGATCATTTCTTTCTGAACCTTTGATCTGATGCATCTTTGATGACAAAAAATTCCTATCGCTTATCACATGAATACCAGAATTAAGCTTCTCTGTAATTACCTTCCTGACAAGCTCACATCTGCATGCGGTAAAAAGACAAAGCTCCGTAAAAGGATCCATATCCTGAAATTTTGGATCAAGTAAAATACTTCTAATCGGCCCATCTGGCTCTTTAACAAAATGAAACTTATCTTCCGGTAACGTCTTTTTCAAATACTTAATAGCAACACTCTTTCCCGCCTTGCCAGGACCTTCAATGACTATATATTTACCTTTTCTTTTTTCTTCCACTTTCATCTCCTTAATTGTATCTTTGATTTACAAAAAACAAAATATCTATGAATAGTAATATCATTTTCCAAAAAATAAGTCCATGGTGTTATTGACTCAATCGAAACAATAATGTATAAACTACTAATTCAAGTTCTTTTAAAAAGGTAGGTAACAAAAGAGAAAAATGGAAAAATATGCAAGTGAAATAATACTGCTTATAATCACCCTCATATTTGTCCCTATCGTCATTAGCTCAAAAAACACTTTTGATATAATCTTGGTGGCAATCTGCCTTACCTCTTCTATTGGTTCAATAATAGAAAAATTCACAAACTAAAAAAGGAGATAAAATGAAATATATTTATGATTTGCTTGGAGCAATTGTATGCATCAGCGCTTCAGTTTCTTTAATTATTGATGGCCCGAAGGCATCACCAGATACCGCCCCGATACTGATAATCCTAGGAACACTTGTTTTTGAAATAAACCAAAATTATCAAAGGAGATAAAATGAAAATAACAAATGAGGAACTTGATGTTCTGCCCAAAAGTCGCCCCCCACTGAAGACTTGGCACAGAGTTATTATCTTGTCCTGTATTGTTTTCTTCTTCCTTTTCATTTTTTTCTTTCTGTTTATCTGATCTATCAAAAATCGAAAACCCGCAAACAATTTTGCGGGTTTTAAATTTAGCTACTACTGAATAAAAACTAATCTATAATTTCAATTCCCATACTTCTTGCACTTCCCGCAATAGTATTCATAGCGGCCTCAACGGAAGAAGCTGTCATATCAACCATTTTCTTTTCTGCAATCTCTCTCAGCTGTGCCCTTGTCACCTTACCAACCTTTGATTTAACGTTCGTTCCAGAGCCTTTTTCGGCTTTAGCGGCCTTTAAAAGAAGGTCTGTTGCAGGTGGGGTCTTTAAAATAAAATCGAAACTCCTGTTATCATAAACAGATATCTCTACTGGTATTATACTGCCGACCATCGAGGCTGTCGCGGCATTAAATTTGGTTATGAATTCTCCAATGTTAACACCTGCCTGACCCAAAGCGGGACCAACTGGAGGTGTAGGAACCGCCTTACCCGCAGGGATCTGCAATTTTATTTTTTTAACAACTTTTTTTTCTGCCATTTTAATTAATTACGAATTGCTAATTACAAATTACGAATTATAAATAGAAGCTTTATATTCCGTAATTAATTTTAAACTTTATTTATCTGCAAGAAATCAAGCTCAACCGCTGTTTCTCTGCCAAACATTGAGACAAGAACCTTTACCTTGCCTCTCTCATTGTCGACTCCACTAACTTTGCCTTCAAGATCCTTGAACGGTCCATCTACTACCTTTATCAAATCACCTTCGGAAATATCAACCTTGTGTTTTGGTGCTTCAGCTCCCATTTTCTTAAATAGCATTTCAACCTCCGCCTTATCAACAGGGACCGGTTTTACCCCCGCCCCCACAAATCCTGTAACCCTTGGTGTATTTCTCACAACATACCACGAATCATCGGTAACTATCATATCCACCAAAACATAACCTGGGTATATTTTCTCTTCAACAACAACTCTTTTTCCTCCCTTTATCTTTACTTTCTTTTCTGTTGGGACGACAACACTGAAAATCTTATCCTCCATACCGAGCGATTCAATACGCTGTTTTAAATTTCTTTGAACCGCATTCTCATAACCGGCATATGTATGTATGGCGTACCAGTTCCTTTCGGTTTGTATCTCTTGTTTTGACATTTTATCGTTAAAATTAACCGAATAATACCTTTTGAAGAGCCATCATAAAAACTTTATCAAAAAATGCTAAATAGAATGAAGTAACAACAGAAATAACTATTACAGCCACAGTAAAACTGGTGGTCTGTTTTTTTGTGGGCCAGCTTACGTGCTTGAATTCGGCTCTTGTTTCTTTTATGTAATTCTTTAACCAGTTCATTTAAGATAAAATTATGTTTTTAAAAACACCCTCGCGGGTGATATTTAACATAATACCCCCATAAATAAATATGTCAAACTCAATAGATTCCAAGAAACTCTATTTAACTTAAATTTTTCAAAAAATTGGATGCGGAATTTGCAGCTACAGACCCCATAGCGGAAGCGACAATGTTCTGTTTGAAACCGTTAAAAATATCAGCAATATCTCCAGCGACAAAAACTCCGGCAATATTCGTTGACATGTCCTTGTTTACTTTGGCATACCCACCCTCATCCGTCTCAATACCAATTTCTTTCAATAATTCATTGTTTGGAGAAGTTCCCACCTCAACAAAAATCGCATCTATTTTAAGCTCGCGAGAACCTTTAAAATCCTTACTTAACAATATCTTGTCCAGTTTTTCCTCCCCAATCAATTCCTCCACCTTTGTGTTATGGATAACTTCTATTTTATCTCCATATTTTTTAAGTTCGTCGATACTCATCTGCTCACCAGATAGATTCTCCTTCTTATTGATAATATATATTTTTTTTGCAAAATTAATCGCAATCAATGCACCCTTAATAGCAGAATTACCTCCCCCAATCATGGCTATCTCCTTCCCAGAATAAACAGGCCCATCACAAATAACGCAATAATGAACCCCCCTACCTTTCAAATCATCTTCTCTTAAAATATTGAGCTTTTTTCTTTTTGTTCCTGTGGCAAAAACAATCGTCTTTGAAAAAAGACTGTTATTTTTAAAATTAAGTTTAAAAAAATCACCTTCTTTTGAGACGGAGTCAACCCTTTCATCCATAAAATCAGAACCAAAATCCTTTGCCTGTTCACGCATTATTTTTATTAAATCATACCCGTCGATGTTCTTTGCACCTGGATAATTCCAAATAATACCAGAAAGAGCAGTTTCGCCCCCCCATCCATCTCCAAAAACTATTGTCCTTAGTTTAGATCTTCCTGCGTATATCGCAGAAGAAAGACCCGCAGGTCCTCCCCCGATTATCGCAATATCGTATTTATTCTTATCATCCATAAAAAACTATAAACCCAAAAGTTCTTTTATTTTTGGTTTATCAAAACCGATAACAACAGAATCGCCAATAACGACAACAGGAACACCAGACTGACCCGTGAGCTTTGTCATTTCACCCCTCGCCTCTTCATCCATATAAACATCCTTTTCTGTGTATTCTATCTTATTTTCTCTAAAAAAATCTTTTACCATCTTGCAATAAACACAAGCCTCTGTTCCGTAAACAATTACATTTTTCATCGCTAAAATAAATTAAACTTCTAATAAACAAAATAAAGTATAACACAAAATAAATAATGAATTCAAAATATAATTTTTGTCTTAAATATTTTAAAAGAAAAATTATAAAAGACAAATTTATGGTGTCCTTTAAAAAGGGCTTCGATTTAAAGCTATTTTGTCTTCATTTCGTAAACCCCGACCCATTCTTTCGGAGGAAATTCCAAAAAATAAACACTTCTATCCATTAAAACTTTTGTTGGCCCATCTGACATTATATTCATTATCTCTTTGGCACCCATAACAACCTCTTTCCATTTACCAATATAATAATCTTCTCGAACCTTTTCAAAAAGAGGTAAAATGCCCCTAACAATATCCTTAACGCCATTTGGGACAACCTCAAAAATAACCACGGGTTTATTTTTTCCCTTAACCTTTATCCTATCTATTTCTCTAAAAACTATATCGTGTTCTTTAATATCCTCGGACGACAATCTTTCTTTTGTTGTTGCACTTATTATTATTTTTACGCCATAGGTCTTGGTTTGACCCTCTAGTCTAGACGCAAGATTAACCGTATCACCCATAACCGTATAATCAAAACGAGCTTCTGAACCCATATTTCCAACAGTAACCTTCCCAGAGTTCAAGCCGATACCAATGTCTATCTCTGGATCGCCTGTATTTCTGCTTTCTTTGTTAAAATCTGCCAAGGCATCAACCATAGAAAGAGATGTAATTATCGCATCTAAGGCATGCTTTCTATTATCAACGGGAGCACCCCAGAAAGACATGATTGCGTCTCCTATGTATTTATCGACGACACCTTTATTCTTTAAAACAATATCCGTCATCTTCGTAAGGTATTTGTTTAAAAAATTGGTCAATTGCGAGGGGGTCATACCCTCAGACAGAGTCGTAAACCCTCTCACGTCCGAAAAGAAAACAGTCACATCTCGGTCTTCCCCCCCAAGCTTTATCTTTTTTGGATCACGCAAAATCTCATTTAAAACATCCCCTGAAACATATTTTGAAAAAACATTCCTCATCTCTCTTTTTTCTTTATCCAACGTCATATATTTATAAAAAAAAGAAAAAATGGTTGCCAATACCCAAGACATCGTTATGTGAACCAAGCTCGCAGAATATCCTAAACCAAAAAGATAAATGATAAATATTGTGTGCAATAAACCTAAAAATAAATTGATTACTATCGCAAGCGAGGTTGAAGATGAAAAAAAGAATACAATAACAGAAAGGATAGATGCGATAGCAACCCACAACAACATGGACAATTTAGACAACCTTATTATCTCGTAACCCTTTAGAAACATATTTGCTACTTGTGCTTGTATCTCAACCCCACTCATCTGTGTCCCCCGATCAAAGGGGGTCTGCTTCTCATCGTGTAAATTTGAAGCAGTAGCCCCTAAAAAGATTATTTTACCCTCGAGAGCTTTCGGATCCATATCGCCATTAAATATTCTCCAAAATGGAATCCTTCTTATGGTTCCATTTGGGCCGGAAAAAACTATCTTTTGAATATCTCCCCCAAACCTTTCTTTAATTTCTAGACCACTAGCAACCAACGTCTTCCTCGCGAAAGAATCAAAAGCCTCTCCATAATTATCTTCTATTGTTAGAGGGAAGCTCCTAACAACCCCATCTCTATCACTTATGAGATTAACGTGACCATAATATATTTTATCTAAAATTTCTGAAAATATTGGTCTTAAGAATTTCTCTGAGTATGAGTTTTTTTCTCTTATTTCTAAATTTAAAGCTTCAACAGGTAAAACTATAGGGTAATTGGTTTTTTGAAATGCATTTTGCAGACTTTCATCATCTTTGATTCCATAACCAGAATTTTCTGACATTAAAACATCTAGCCCAAGAGACAATGGGGGCTTTTCATTTAATTTTTCAAAAAATTTAGCAAAAATGCTTCTTTTCCAAGGCCATTGTCCTATCTTGTTTATGGATTCGTCATCAATGCTTACGACGACGATTCTTTCATCCGTTAGTTTTCTATCATAAAGAATGTCGCTAAAGAAATTTTCTATACCGTAGAATAAACCAATCGAATAAGACGCGGAAACTAAAATAAACGTCAAAAAAAATATTATTAACGGGGCTTTTATTTTTTTCATTATCTTACCTAAGGAAAACTTCGGTTTCTTCTATGGGGGCAGTTAAATTATCAAACTTCATAAAAACATTTATCTGGGAACTTGTTCCCAACTTTTCCTCTCCAGAGACAGGGTCTTTCCATGTAGCCACAACAACCCCAACCCCCTCACCATATTCTGCAACATCCTGACCTAATTTTGCAAAAAATGATCCCGGTTTTTCCATAATACCGATAGAACCGATCACTTTCCACAAAGCCTCTCTCGTAATATCTTTTTCGGTACCTTTGTCTCCTTTAAGAATAGCCCTGAAGGATATAATTTGCCCCTCGGAAACATTATTTAAATTACCCTGAGTAATGATTGAGATTTCACCCCACTTCTCTTCCGTTAAAGAAGGTTTCGTTTCTGTGCTGGTTTCGGGTGTTTTCTGAAGAAGTGGTTCTGTTTTTATTTCTTCTATATCCTTAATAATATTGTCTTGTTTGACCAAGTTTTCTTTTTTCTCAAGCTCCGCTACTTTTAGTTCCCCTTCTCCCTTTTCTCCATCCTTTTCTTTTCTATCTACAAATTCCTCTTTGATACTTTTATTTATTACCTCCTTAAATCTCTCCTTAACTTTTTCATGAATTTTCTCTTTAAGTGCCTTTTTATCCTCTTTTGTGTCTTTTCTTATGATATCCACGATATCCCTGATTTCCATGTCTCCTTTTTCATTTTCGTTAATCCAATTATCCTTTTTTCTTTTTTCATCTATCTTTATGGGACTAAATTTTTTCTCGGCTTCCTGGACAATAGTTTCTTTGTCTGTGTTGTTTTTCGCGGACTTTACTGCTAAAGAGATATTTTTAGCAGTATTTATCTCTCTATCAGAAATTTCAAAATAAGTATCCTCAGCGACAACAATCGGTGTCTCTAGAAGATTCTCTTTGGTAATGGGGTCTATTAAATAAACTGCGATATCATGTTCCGAGCCGACAATCTCTGAAGTTTTTCCATCTGAAACAACTCCAAAAGCGCTTCCTCTTACAGTAGCAACTGCATTTGAAGTTTTGATTTGCCACAAAGAGTCTGGTGTTGCTAATTCAACTATTTTTGACCATATTTTTCCAGAAGAAAGCTCCGCCGAGAGGACAACCTTCCCATCGGAATTACCATATATTGCTTCTTCTATTGTGAAAATCGTATTTGACTCGGCCCTCAAAACAGAACCATCGTACAAATGAATAACTATTCTTGTCGAATCTTTTGTTTCTATTTTATCACCACCTGAAATAATATCCCCAGAAAACAGTTCTTTCATCTCGGCTTGTCTTGTTAAAAAAGCCTTTCCATATAAAATCTCTATCCATCCACCAGAAATCGGAAGCTCAGTAATGTCATCAATCTTTTTTGAGTTATCTTGACCGCTAAAAGCAATCACCAAAAATAAAACAAATAATGCTCCAAAAAATATGTATAAATTCTTAAACATTTTTTATATCTCCCTTAATTTATAAATTAATACTTTTAAACATAATAGATTCTTTAGAGGAACAAATCAAATAAACAAGGAAAGGGGTACATCTCTCACTGTATAATTTTTGCCGTTGAACATATTTTTGTTATTTTCGACTCAATCATGAATCCAGATTTAAACGCATGGATACTGATTCATCTCGAACGGATTGCAATAATATAAATTAGATTAAAGACACTAGAAATTGATATTAAACAAAAGAGATCTCATGATGAACAAAACCCGCCATATTGGCGGATTTAAATCATTTTAATACTACAGTAGATGAGACAAAACCCTATCAATAATATCATTCAGATGAAGTTCTTGCTTTAAAATATAATCCAAAACACCAAGGTCGTTTGCTGTTTTTCTATGTGCCTCCTCATTACTTACCGTGAGAATAACAACTTTTAATTCCTTTGTTTTGGGATTATCCCTTATTTTCTTAAGAACATCAAAGCCACTCATACCCGGCATAAAAAGATCAAGCAAAACTATATCAGGTTGGTGCTCTTCTATTGCTTTTATTCCCTCATCCCCATTATGAACAATTACAACATCTAATCCTTTTTTCTTAAAACCAGAAGCATACAAACCGGTCAAAAGAGGATTATCTTCTATTAAAAGAATCGCTTTTTTATTCATTTACATTATTTACATTATTAAAATAATTTATTATAAATTTTACGGCTCTTTTCCAACTATTTATTGGCTATTGGTAACGCAACCGCAAAAGTAGTTCCCTCCCCCTCAACAGACGCAAAACCGATACTTCCTCCCATTTTTTCCAGAGATTTTTTTGAGACCTCAGTCAAAACATCATCGCTAGAAAGAATTATCTCAATATCTTTTATGCTTAGCCTCTCTCCATCTAAAACTATTTTTTTTATATTTTTCATTGTGTTGAAGGTTAAAAAAATTAAATATCATATCGAACAAAAATCATTATCTCTTTGTTTTTTTACCAAGAATACTTTCAACTCTGGCTGTGAGTTCCTTTAAGCTAGTATCCGCCTTTACAAGATAATCATCAGCACCCATCTCTTTTGTTAGATCTATGTATGCGGGATCGTCCCCAAGGTTTGTAAGAATAATAACCGGAATATTTCTAGTATCAGATTCTTTTTTTAAAAACTTCAAAGTTTCAACTCCGTTCATTTTTGGCATCATAAGATCAAGAAGTATTATGCCTGGTTTTTCTTTTTTTGCTTTCATTATTGCCCCCTCACCGTCAAAAGCCAAAAAAACCTCATAACCATCGTGTTTTAATCGATATTCATACATCCTCATTATAAGCGGATCATCGTCAACAACGAGAACTTTGGCTTTTTTATTTTCTTCCATTTTTATTTCAATTCTATAAATACTAATTAATCGTTCAAAAGTCTCTTCGTAATGACAAATATTGGGAACGCCAATATAAACATTATTATGATAACAGATACTAGCGTAAGTATGTTCGTTGTGTTCGCGATAGCAAATATTTCTCTTTGGGATCTAGCAATGGAAAACATACCGACAATATTATTATCTATATTTTTTAAAGGAAAATAACTTACAAGATACGGTTTGTAAACAATCTCACTTCTTGATGTAACAATATTTCCGTTAACCAAAACCTCTTTAATCATTAGAGGGTCATTTAATTTAATACCTGATATCCTGCTCCTGCCGTCAGGTCCTATTATTGTAGAAGAAATAAATTTATCTCCTTCCAAAACTGAAATATCTAAACCTGTAATTTTTTTCAAATTATCTATAAAAGGATTATCCATAGGAAATCCAGCCAACACAAAACCAATCACCTTGCCGTTAAGAATAACAGGAGATGAAGATCTTATCGAAAATCCCTCCACATCCGAAGGACCTATCGTAGAAACAGAATATCCATCTACTGACTTAGACAGAGGACTCTCTTTTAATATATTGTCATTCCTCTTGGTTGTGGCATGAGCTCTCAATATTACGTTACCCTCGCTGTCCGCCACCGTTAGAAACCCAAGATTCTCTTTCTTCATAAACTCATCAGAGAGACTCTCTATCTTTGAAAAATTATTCCTATAAATCGCTTCTCTTAGCTCTACGTTGGAAGAAAAAAGTCTAGATTTTGATAGCGCCTCTTCTTTTAGGTGCAAAATCAAATAATCCATACTTTTTGCATTAATTACAAGATTTGTTTTAATCGCAGTTTCTATTTGGTCAACCAATATCATAGAAAAAGCAAAAGTAACGACAATCGAAATAAGAAGTGTAAACGAAAAGAATATCATAACCATCTCTTCTCTTATTCTGAGTTGCATGTACTGCCATACCCAAACTGCGAGAAATACAAAACCAGAAAATTGAAAAATATTACCAATAACCCAAACAGTATTAAAATAACCTTTTGTATAAAAAAATCCAAAAAAACTACTTATAGTAAGAAGAGAAAAGGCAAGAATAAAGGGATATAGAGTTTTCTTGTCCTCTTTTTTATATTGTTTATAAGATAAAAATGCAATTAAAAAATGCAGAATGATTACCCAAAAATTAATATAAAAGGCCAAGGTGGCTATGGGAGGTAAAACTAATATCGCATAATTAGAAAGAGACGGTCTCTCTACTGGTTTCTCTAAGAATAAGTTCCAAACAACAAGGACTAGTCCAAATAAATATAGAGAAAATCCAATATATTGATATGTCTCTGCTTCAAAAGAAAAAACGTTCATAACTTGAGAAAAGGCAAGAAATAAAAAGCCAATCCCTCTTGATGCTGTAAGAAAATCCTTTCTAATGGAATACGCGTCAAAAGCAAGCCAGGCTACCATTACAAAAACAAGCGCTCCGAACATTTGCTCGGCGAAATATATATTATTAAAAATAAAAAAGGGAGACATATTTTTTTGATAATAAAAAGTGGAAAATTGAAAGTATTTAAAATGAATATCTCTATAAATACTTTCTACCCTCCATATTCTTATTCTTTAATTACAACATATTTAATTAATAATTTTTGAAATTTTATTCATTATCTCATCTTTACTAAGCTGTCCAAAATAAGCATCTCTTAAAACACCGCTTTTATCGATAAAATAGAATGAAGGCATTGTTATTGATTCGTAGCTTTCAAACATGACACCATTTAGATCTAAAAGAATTTCCAAGTGATCATATCCTCCCCTATCTATAAAATTTTGAATATCTTTTTTCCCTTCTTGAACATTAACAGAAACAATATTAAATATCATTTCATCTTCTGATGACAAATCTTCAATCACATCCAAAATGTTACGAGAATCTTTTCCCCATGTATTCCAAAAAAAGATAACCAGTGGTTTCCCGAGATATTCATTCTTCGTAATAAATTTTCCACGAATATCATAAATTTCAAAATCTGGTGATTGCTCTCCCATCTCAACCACAGCACTTTCTTCTATTTCTCTCTCTAGCAAAAGAGGCTCTGTTATCTCTTCTATTAAAAACTTGCCTGCAATATTTAAAACAATAAAACTTGCAATAAAGACAACCAATGTTTTTAAAATTATTTTTAAAATATCAGAATAATCAGATTTCATTTTTTATATAACAGTTATCTTTTCTAAAATATTTTCCAAGAAACCCCTAACACCCTCTCTTTTCTTCATTTTAAACCTCATGTCGATAAACTCAGGTCTTTCTAGGGAAAAAACATCTGTTGAATAATTGACCAGCCCATCACCCTTTACAGATATTTTATATTTTCCCGCTGGCAAAAATAATCGATATTCACCATTTTCGTCTGAAGAAATAGGGTTTTTAATACCATAAGCCTCTCCAGGCCACCTCACAAACCTTTGTCCGTCTTCATCAAAAACTAAAACATTAATTTCTGCATCCTGAATATTCGCCGAGTTAATATTAACTCCATCGTCCTCTCCAATTCTCTCTGTAACAGTACCCAAAGGAAAAACAGATATTACTCCTATTTCTTTTCCTTCTATTCTGTTAGAATAAATGTCTTCTGCGTTTATTTTTAATACAAAATCGCCTTTTTCTGGAGTCATTATAACACCTTCCCACAATCCACTTGCCATATTTTTTTTAATTTCAATTATTTTATCCCCCGCACTCAATTCCATTTTTTTTGTATCAAATTCCAAAGACATCCTAATGGCAATCTGCGAACCTTGCAATACAACAAATTTACTATTTTCCGGGTATATCTGGATGCCAGCATAAGAAAGCTCATAACCGCCAATTCTTGGAGGCATTGTATCTACAACGATACTCTCTGACCACACCTTAGAAAAATTACCCGCACCATCCACAGATCTAAACTTTATCTCATATTCTCCGTCATCAAGGCTAAATGGGTGCTTAATTCTAAAATAAGCCTTCTTAGACATATAACCGCTTGTTATTATAGCCTTCCACCAATGTTCCTCATCTAGGCTATATTCGACAAAATCAATTCCCGATAAAGAATCTGTTGCATAACCGCTTGCTTCAAAATGAAGTTCTCTTTTGAAAACTTTATTTTTTATAGGATCGACATAAATACTCGGAAGAGTCGTGTCAACAAAAAACTGTATCGTCTTTGAAGATGAACTGAACCCATCGCTCGCATCTATTTTTAATTGATACCCTGGTCCTTCTTTAAGATAAGATGCATCAAACTCAAATTTTCCACTTGAAGGATTTGTGTCTAAAACCACAAAATCTGTTGCTTCAGGTGCTTTATAAGAAAGAACCGAGCTTTTTATTGGATCAGAATCTGGATCATATATTTCAAAAGATAAAGTGGACTTCTTACTTATACCCCGACCCGATCTTGGCTCTATGAATTTAATATTAGGGGGATTATTGTAGATTATAGTCATCTCAGATGATTGGCTTTTATTTCCAGCCTCGTCTTCAGCATAATAAATTATTTTATTATTTCCGTGTTCTCTTATTGTCACTCCTTTTGCGGAAAAAATACCGGAAGGTAGTGTCTCCCCGTAAAATTGTTTGTCATTAACAACAAAAACTATCTTGCTATTCTTCTCCGATGTTCCTCCTATGTTCAACTGGACACCAGCTAAATTTCTATCTTCATCCATCGCCAAACTTACTATTTCACCATCCTTAAATGAATTAACTACAGGCGGAGGTGGCGGTCCAAAATCAACAATGAGAGTTCTTTGCGCCCTACCAAAAATACCTCTTTCATCCCAAACTCTAAACAATACTGAATGCACACCTTCAGGGAGAAGTCCTATATCCAAGGTAAATTTCTCAGAGGGAGAATCAAATTTTCCGTCGTCAGCAGAAGATATTGTCCAGTTTTTACCACCATCCAGACTATATTCCAAAGAAACAATATTTACTTTTTTATCAACATTTGGCGAGTTGTCTGCAACACCACTTATTTTATAAGTATTCTGATTTGTGATTATTTTTTCTGGAACAGAAAAAGTTATCAACGGCAAAAAATTTTTTATAATAAGTTTACCAACAACAGATTGTTTCTTTGTTGTCCCATCATCCGCCGTAACTCTAAGACGATACTCCCCATCCGATAAAAGTGTTGTGTCCCAGAGATACTCTTTCTTTGTTAAACCTTTTGCTAAAAAACTCCACGACACCCCATCGTCCCTGCTTACCTCATAATCAAATATTAATTTATCTCTATTTTTATCGCTGGCCTTTATTATAATCTTGGTTGTCGTTCCAAGAACCTGTCCTGTTATAGGAAAAGTTATAAAAACCTCTGGTTCAGCGTTAAATTTTAAAGATATATCAGCCGATTCGCTTATGTTATCAGCAGCATCCCTTGATATAATACTTAGAAAATTGGACCCCATATTTACGTCCTCTCTTAATTTTATGTTTGTGAAAAGAAAATTCCCCTCACTATCAACAAACTTACTATATTTTTCTTTCCCATTTACAGAAAGAATAACCTCAGTTTCAGCTCTCGCCTTACCACCGACATCTATTGTTCCGGAAAAAAGTATGTCCTTATCTAAATGACTAAGTATTATTGGTTTGGGGGGTGGCTCTATACCGACGCTAAACCTACCTCCGGCGACGACCACATCTCCAAAATTACCCGAAACATCTGTTCCAGAAACGGTGATGCTCGCGTGGCCGTCATAACCTCTTATAACTGAATAAACTCCCTCAAACCTTTTACCCTCACCAACCATTTCAACGTTAAAATTATTAAAATCTTTCTGAGCTACTTTTACTTTGGGTGGTTCTTTGAGATCTTTTGTTGATTCGACAATTATCTTAACGTTTTCACCTTTTGAGATAGAAGGTTCTGTAAAAACCGAGAAAAAGGGTTCTGTGTGGTCTAATAAAAATTCACCAGATATCGCCTCCCCCGTCTCCCCACTGTTATCTTTAGCTTCTATAATTATTCTATATGTCTCTATCTGGTTTAGGTCTTTTGTGTCCCATCTAAAAACTCCTTTCGTAGGAAGGTTGGCACCAAGCTGAACCTTCTGCCTTGTATCAGAACCTTTAGAATAATAAATCGTAACTGGAGCTTGGGGTAAACCCAGGCTAGACTGACCCAGTTCATCATTTTTGTCAGTAGCTTCATAGTTTATATCCAATATTTTTCCATAAACACCATCCTCTTCTGGACTTATTATCCTTATCTCTGGCCTATATGCGGTAGGTCCCCCTCCTCCACCAGCAGGAGTAGGTTCAGAAATTACGGGAGGGCTAAACCATCCTCCACCACCTTCCGCTTTTTTAACTTCAAAAATAAATTCATTTATAAAAGACGGTAATAATTTACAATCATCATAATTTAAACGATTACAAATTATCCCTAGGGCTGAGTGTTCAATTATGGAATATCTTCCAATGTCAAAACTGTAATAATCACCAGAGCATGTTTCCCTTAATCCCCCAATCTCGTCTACCTCTTCTTTATTTGTCTGGCAGTACCTTGTATCTAAACTATCAAAATGGTATACCGTCAATCTGTTTGTATTATCAAAAACATCTTTTATTTCTATGTCAGAACCTTTATCGTATATCGAATTACTAAGAGAAACAGCCTCCAAAGAGAAAGGAAGCGCTAAAAAAAATAAAAATAAAATTTTAATTACTTTGTTGAGCATTTAAATTTTCTTTATCAAAATAAAATGGAGCAATTTCTATTACCTTATTTATGCTTGGTCTGTAAATAATAGCCTTTCCTGCCGTCGAATATATAAGAACCTTATCTCCTATTTTCGCATTCATGAAAAAAGGCTGACCTTTTAAAGACTCGGGGTCTGAAACAGTGGCAATCGTCGGCTCCTCTGTCGGCAACACCATTAACTTACCGACACTTTCAATGATATCTTTAGTTGAAAGTTTATTATCATTATCGCTATTTTTACCGTATCCAATAATGATAATAACCAACAACAAAAAAACAACTATAAAAAAAACCTTATTTTTGTTTTTCTTTCTTATTATCATTTTTTAAAATTATTCAGATATTTTTTCACTTATATTCATATTTTAAATTATATCCTGGAATTCATATTCGATTTTATCCTCAAGTTGAGTATTTAATGCATCTTCTTCTGCCTCATTTGTCCCGCCATTCACGCTATCCCCTTGAGAATTGTTTGATATATCCTCTTCAGTGACAATATCTTCTTCATTTGACATATCTGCAGATATTAATTCAGGAGTGTCAATATTTTCGTTTTCTATAACATCCGGCACGTCAACGCTTTCCAAAACAAGTGGCTCTTCCAAAGTGGCGTCTTCGGCTCCAATCTCTTTTTCATTTATAATAATATCTTCCTCGCCAACGATAACCTGTCTTATAACTTCAACTGCCTCGTTACCATCAGAATCTTTTGCCCTATAGTGGATTTCAAATAACCCTTCTGTTGAAGTGTCAACAACAGCATTTCCTTCATAGAGCAGACCACCATCTTTCCATGTAGATACTGAATACCCTAGATTTTCATCTTTATTGTCTGTGACTATCGCGCCCATGTCTGAATAAACAGAACCTACGCTTAACCTTGCTGGATTATTTCCATTTAAAGTTATAACTGGGGGTATCTTGTTTTCATCATTAATTTCTGAAGATGAAAGATTAGCTGTCTGACTTGAAACTAAAGGAGCTACAAAATCTTCAGTTTTGCTTGAGAAGGTTTTTGCATTCTTTATAGCAAGGGCCATCCAACTGAAATGAATATCGGAATCAGATGTTTTGTTTATTGTTAGAGTAAATCCTTTTGAGGTTAAATTTGTAATGGCATATTTAATGTTTCCAGAGAATAGTGATTCAACTGAGGCAGAATCAAATGAGTCATCTGTAGTTATTGAAGCATTAACGACAGGATTATTTACAAATTCTCTTTCAAATTCAACATTAACCTTTCTTGCGCCAGTTTTTATAATAGCGAAACCACCAGTATCAGAGTTAAAGTAAGGCCTACCAAAGAACATAATATCATCATTGAAAATTATCTCCTTATCAACAGCACTAATACTATTTAAAATAAGTCCACTTGCGACAACTCTTGGTGATATTATTTCAAGACCAGCAGAAATTCTATCTGTGAATATTTCCGATTCAATATTGGAAGTATTTGATTCTGAAGTATTCTTAAGCCAAGAAAGAATTTCCTTGCTTGTTTTTAACGTAGATTCTGAGTTTATTGAGTTGATACTATTTCCATCGACAGAAAGCCCAGGAATAATATCTTCTATATCAGCCCCCCCAAAGTCTTCCATTTTTATAAAAGCAATAACAATCCCCGAATTGTCGCCACCATATCCGGAAAGAGCCTGTGCGATAACCTGTCCAGCTTTCGTTGCCCTCATGGCAACACCCGCCTCTGATGAAGAAGTTAACATGTCGCCAATCCTTATTGGACCGTTTTCATTATTTACAAGAAGAGGGACTCGTCCCGCAAGCGCAACAGTTGCAATACTTATATCGGAAACCGAAGTGTCATCACCCAAAATATAACCTGGCTTGGTGGTTATTATTCCAATCGCATCTTTATCATATGAACCAGAGCTTCTCTTTACACCACTATAAATTGATTCCTTGTCTATGCTTACAATTTCTCCAGACTTCAGGGTTGGGTCATTTGTAGGGTAAATTTCAGCCAAGTCGGCACCGACAACAGCTCCATTTATTTCTGTCAAAAGCAATGTCCTATCTACAGCCGAAATTGAATTATTGAGGGATGCTGTTCCGCAAACCGAATAAGTAACAGAAGATATGGTGTTTGGTTTATCAACCAAAGTAAATCCCTGAGATAGTGTAATTCCAATATTGTTACCGGGGGAATTATATTGCATAGGAAAACCAATGAGAGTCCCCGTCGTACAACTACCACGTCTCAGGTAGATAGTTCCTGTTCTTGCTTGATTTGTGTTTGCCTGCAACAACAAATCCATATTGATTACAATACTGTTAGATAAACTTGCTGGAGTGAATATTACTGATTGAATTAATGTTTCAGTTGTCTGTAATGAAACATTGGAAGTAGAGCTAGCTGTTGCTAACGTTCTTGTAATACCAGTAGCTGTGCTTAAGAAGTATTGAGCGGAGGTGGTAGAGAAAGCATCTCCCTGATTTAAGGTTAACCAGTAATCAGCCGAAGTTGTAGAGAATGTACCATCGCCTACTGCCGTTATCCCAAGAGATGATGTAGCTGTTAATGTATATCCACCCGAAGAATTACCCAAAAGTACTTGTCCATAAGTAGGAAGAGTTGAAATACCTGTACCACCATAAGAAACAGATAACGTATTTGTCGCTGATACTAAACCGTTGATTGCTTGAATAGGACCTGTGAGTGTCCCCAACCAAGCTGAACCTGTTACAGAGAATAGTGTGGAGGATGCGTTTGTAAGATTTGTTTTACCATTAAAATTATTTATACCCGTAAATGTGTTGGCTGTGTATGTCTTGGGAATCGTTGTTGATGAACTTACAAAAGTATTAACAGCAAAATTTGTAGATGTAGTGGAGAATCTGTCTGCTGAGGCAAACCAATTATCTGCAGAGGTGGTGGAGAAAGTTCCGTCAGATACAGAACCACCGGCAACACAAATTCCATTAATAGAGAAGCAACCGTCCGTAAGCTCAATACCCGAAGCAAAAGTTGAGGTGCTTTTTCCTGTGGATGTGTAAAAAGAAGCCACCGCCTCACCAACGACAGAAAGAGGGGCATAAGGTGATGTGGTTCCGATACCAAGTTTTCCCGTTAGATTCCCTCCAGACAAAGGAAAGTAATTTAAAGCCGTTATACCGTCTGGAATATCGGCATCTGTTAGACCAGAAACTCCAGACATAATTGCGTTTGATATTGTTACGTTGCTTAAATTATCTATTTTATTTGTGAGCGCAATCGCTTGAGTATTTCCTGAATAGCGATAATCAGATACCGTTGATAAATTATTTATCAACGAAAGTAATTCATTTTTATGAGCCAAACTCATTTTAAGTATGGCTTCGTCAACTTCTTCTCTGTTATAAAAACCGAGCGATGATACAATTTCTCTAGTTACAGGAATGCTTACAAATTCTTTTTCTACCACAATTTTTCTATCTGAGACAATTGTATTCTCAGTATTGTCTCCTGTTGATACCAACGGCAAAGAAGTTTCTATTTTAAAATATCCGCTTTCAATGGCGCCACCTATTTCTTTTCTTATGAAATCAAACTTACTCTTCTCTGTCTCTGTATATTCGTTTATATTCTCCAATGAATAACCATCGCTCGAAACAAAACCACTATTTATTCTGCTGGCAACAGAATAAATTCTTTCTTTTAAATAAGAAGTAACCGTTGAAAATGTTTTAGAAAAACTTTCAGAAACAAGAGCAATCATCTTTCCTTTGATATCATGATCAATTAAAACATCTTTTACGGAAAAAGAATTCGCATTAGAATAAATTCCCAATACAAATAAAATATGAGAACGATTTTAAAATAAAATTTTCTTTTTTCCATCAGTTACATGCATCTTGACGAAGGAACAGACTCCATCAATAAAGACTCCTCAGCCATTAAACTATTATAACCAAATAACCACAAATAAAAAAGCAAAACTGTGGATAACTAATCACAAAATATATTTAAGCAACGCAATATATTTTAAAAATAAAAACCACACACAGAAAAATAGATAATTATTTAAAATAATTATCTATTTAAATAAAAAAATACCTTTGTTTTTGTAATTTTAAGATTACAGGAATACTTTATTTGGCTATAGAGCGATTGCTGTTATTATTATATTCGCAACATAAGTTCCCGATCCTTGTCTTCTTCCTGATCCTGCCTCAGATCTTAATTTAAGAGTTGTCGCCGTTCCCAATGGGTGATTGTTTAAATTTGATATTGATATCACCTTATTCACAGTGTCAATAGAATCCCAACATTTATTTATTGTATCGCCGATACCAGCGTTGCAAGATATCCCATCATCTTTATATTTTTGATGAATATGTATTCCTTCTGGACTAAAACCAAATCTAGAATCAGCTAAGACCACAGACCAGTTAAAGTCTGGGGTACCCAAAAGCGCTGGATTATAATTTGCGAAACTATCAGTATTACTTTTCAAGGCTGGCTCGGTTGATGCTTTAACTGAAAGAGAATAACCACCGGGATTATCAGTTATTACCGTAACAGACGCAGAACCGTTTCCTTGCCCCCCTTCTCCTGATTTAATTGCCGGTAACAAAGCCACAGAAGAAGGATATGTAACCGAAATAGAAGAAGAAAGCATTGGAAGATATCCTGTATTTATTCCGCTTGTCGTTCCTGACACCATCCCCAAAACCCTGTCGCTCAAGCTATCCTGAACACTAAAATTGGTAGATGTAGAAAAACCGCCACCCATAGAAACAACATCACTTTCTATCCTAAAATTCGTACTACTTGCAACATATGCTTGTGCTGTAAAAACAAAAGACAGCAAGGCAACAGGCAAGAAATAAAATATCTTTTTATTTTTCATTTTTTATTTTTTTCTTTCTTTTAAAAAAATACAATATCATCACTAAAGAAAAAACCAAAACCGCAGAAATAAAATACGCTGTCTTTTCTGAATATACCCATACTTTATAAATTTTTATATTATCCATTCCCCCATAACCTGGATACAATAAAGCTGATACTTTATAGAAATAAAAATATGATTCATCTTCCCACACGATTTCTCTGGTTCTTTGTGTTTTTGGAAGAACGAACCATGGGTCAACTCCTATTTTCTTAAAAGTTCTTCCGAAAATATCCTTTAATTCTATGGTTCCATATGGGTTTAAATGGGAATCTCCGTTATTTTTAAAATCCATTTTAAATCCATTTTCCACCTTTTCAAACCCTAAAAATTCACCGCTCTGTAAGACGTCCTCTCCATCAATCCTACACAAAAAAACCGATCCCGCCCTCGTTATAATATTTGCACCTCCACTATTATCTTTTACAGAAGAACGTTTACTGGAGATAAGTACGACACCATACATACCACCACTTTTTTCATCATTGGGTATATTAATAGAGATTGAAATATTGGCCGTCTCTCCATGAAAAAGAGAAAATTCACGAACACTAGAATGCATAAACTCTGCTAAAGAACGACTACCCTCACCCATCTCAAGTTTTTCAAATTCTATCCAGAAAGTTGCTTTTTCTCCAGACCTATTAGTAACTAAAATATTTTTTATGATATTTTCTCCTGGTCTTATATCAAACTCTACCTTTGCAGGGGAAATTACAAAGTCATTTACTACTGGCACGTCGCCTAATCTCTCAACAGAAAAAGCATATAACGAAAATGGCAGAAGCAACAAAAGACTTATCAAATAAAATAATTCTTTCTTCATAAGCTAGACCAAAATATCTTCAGTAATAACACCGCTCCCCAAAACCATCGGGGGTGTCTTGTGAACCATTTTGTAACCTCCATCAGGCTGTTTTTCCTCTATCGTTAAATAATATTTTCCAGGGCCAATTAGGAAATAAAACCTACCTAAATGGTCCGCTACAACTGTTTTAACCTGATTATTAAGTTCGGCAAAAAAAACTTTCACGATAGCAAATGGTATGGGTTCTTTTGTTTTTGCATACTTGATAGATACAGCCTTCCTTTTTTGTGTACCAAACATAATATTATAGATCACAAATAGAAGATAAAAACCTAAAAACAAAAAATTAATTTTTCTGGGATCAAAAATGGTCGCAATAAGAGCTGACGCAAAACCAATAAAATAAAGCGAATTGAATACCTTAACCCAGACCTTCTCTCTGTCAGAATAGATTCTAAACAAATTTTGTTTATTCTTCTGAAATTCATTCCAATCAAACCCAATTGGGTCAAGTGGTATATTTTTAAGGATAACATCCCCTTCTTTTGTTTCGATAACCTCTTTATGATAAATATTATCGTAAAGTTCGTCCTTGTTTATACCTTCAAGATTTTTAGTTGGAAAAGAATAATTTGTTTTGCTTGCTTCTAATCTATAGCTCCCGAAAGGAACAAGAAAACCATACCTTCCATCAAGATCAGTTATAGCATCAGCAACCTCCTCTCCTGTGGCTTTTTTAACCACAACATATGCTGGATCAAGAGGTCTTTTTGTTATTGAGTCATAAACCGTTCCCCATGGTTTGCCTCTCTTTTTGCCTGCGCCAAATATCAGACCGAGCAACCTCCAGGCCAAAAGATAAACATCACCAAAAGAGGTTACTGTCATTGTGGCGGCAGTTAATATTGCCTGCGTTGCTATAACCCCCGCTCCTGCTATAACCCCCGCTGGCTGAGCAACTCGCGTAATTATTTTTCCAACCGGACCCACAACAGCTTCCCTCGCAGTTTCAAAAACTTTCTCTATCTGAACGCTTATCTCAGGATAAATTACTGAAAAAACTGATGGTTCTGTTGGATAAACAGGGGGCTCAATCGGAGGAACTGGTGGAGGGACTGGTGGATCTATTGGATAAACAGGTGGCTCAATCGGAGGAACTGGTGGAGGGACTGGTGGAGGGACCGGTGGATCTATTGGATAAACAGGTGGCTCAATCGGAGGAACTGGTGGAGGGACTGGTGGGTCTATTGGGGGTGTATTTTGTTGAGGTGTCACAACAATAAGACCATTGTCTCCAGAAGACGATGGTGTAACTTCTTGAGAAACATCTAAAGCGTTTGTAATATTTACCCAAGTTACCAAAACACCTAAAACCAAAAAAGAAATGGATATTTTTTTTCTCATACTCCTAATAATATCACAATCTTAATTATTACA
Source organism: uncultured Candidatus Saccharibacteria bacterium (assembly GCA_964649715.1). Taxonomy (GTDB): domain Bacteria; phylum Patescibacteriota; class Minisyncoccia; order Phycocordibacterales; family UBA12445; genus UBA12445. The sequence goes on along the minus strand of CAZYTH010000001.1, from coordinate 40,828 downwards.
AAAATATATTATATATATCCTTTAGTGCAGATTCTTTACCCAAAAAATATTAATCATTTTATAAATAAATAATTAAGGAAAAATCAAAGCTGATACTCTTAAAATTATATTACCCCCATCTCTTCCGTTTAAAACTATTCTCGGATCAACTATTCCCGCTGGAACAGGACCTATCTTTCCAGGATACAATGTTGCCTCAACAATAAATTTTTCTCCAACACCAACAACAACTCCCCCACCCCACAGATTAAAATAATTTTGAATATCAAACGGACCAAAAACACCTTTGTTTGTAAAAATTCTTGCAGATAAACAACCACAAGAGGTGTAAATTCTAGAAATAAAAATGGGAGAAGTATTATTATTTTTTAATTCAAAGTTGTGTGATATAAAACCGACACTATTATTGACTTTACCAAAATTAAAACTCTTTTCGCCCAAAATTGTATTGAATGCACGAGACACTTCACCCACAGACAAGTCTCTGATATCAAAATTATTATAGAAAAATAACAACTTTTCCACAAAAACAAAACTACCTGTTACCGAAATGACTCCCAGTATTATCGTCACTGCATCTTTGTAATTTTTGAACATCTAAAATTAAAAAGATACTGAAGTCTGAATATTCTATCTTGCTTATTCTTTATTTTCTCTTAAAATTTCTTTCTTCTCCGGTTCTGTTATGTAATAAAGATATATTATTTCTAGAACACCAATCGTATTTAAAACAAGAATAGCTATAAACCAATTTCTTTGACCTAATCTAGCTGATCTCCATAAAGCCATTCCTTTCCAAAAAATTGACCAGATTAGAAACGGTATAAATAAACCTCCAAACGATAAACTCATTCCTGTCATAATTTTAAAATGTTAACTTCAACTTTATCAATTATATCATTTCTATTTGAATTTGTCCCATAAAAAACTAAAAAACCTTTTTAAAAGGTCTTTTAGCGATGTTGAGGCTCTGTCAATACTTTAAAATGTATTAAGTGTCTTTGTCTTATCTGTCGAAACTTAGAAGCTCATCTATGATTATATAAAAAAATAAATTTTATTAAAAATTTTCCAAGCCCAAAAATTATTTTCCATTAACTCGTTTGTATGATTTCTTTAAAGATTTCAAACATTTCACCCATCTCATCTGTTTTAACAACAACCACCTTTACAGGAGAATCGTCTTCACTAATCACCCCATTCATTTCTGTTGTTTTTTTATTTTTTTCCTTATTCAGAACAATACCGAGGTCTTTCATTCCAGTGCAAACTTTTTCTCTTATTATGTTGGAACGTTCTCCCATTGTTGCTGTAAACACAACAAGTTCCACTCCCCCAAGGGCAAAAACCATTGAACCGATCTCTTTCTTGATGCGATAAACAAAAACATCTATCGCTCTTTTTGCGTCTTCGTCTCCGCCATCTTCTCCTCTTATGAGCTCTCTCATATCATCGGTCTTCCCTGACGATAGACCCAAAAGACCACACTTTTTGTTCAAAAAAGAAATAAGTTCATCGGAAGAAAAACCCTTTCTCTTCAAAAGATAACAAAGTGCCCCAGCATCAATATTTCCAGATCTAGTACTCATTACAGCTCCCTCAAGTGGCGTAAAACCCATAGAAGTATCAAACCCAATTCCATTTTTAACCCCAATGACACTTATTCCGCTACCGAGATGACAGATAATAGTATCTAAAGGCAAAACAACCATTTCTTTTTTTAATTTTCTAACAACCGAACTTGCAGATATGCCATGATAACCGAATCGATACATATCATATTCTTCCGCTATTTGAACCGGTAGACCATAATACTTAGACGGTTTATTTTTTTTTGAATAAAAAGCGCTATCAGATATTGAATATTTTTTAACCTCCGGCAAAATATTTTGCAATTCTCTTATTTCGTGCAAGAAAGATGAAAGATGTAGTGGAGCTCTATCTTCCGCCTCTGATATCTTATCCAGAAAATCCTCGTCTATTAAATGATGCTCCAAAAAATAAGTTCCTGATGCAACCGTCCTTATTGCAACCCCTGTTATTTCTCCATATTCTTTTATTTTCTCACCATAAACAACCTTCTTTAAAAATTTTTCCGTGCTTTTCTTGTAATCATAATCAGAAAGAATTTCTTTTTCTGTCTGTCCTTTCTCTAACCAAGAAACCAAAAAAACATCATTTTCAGCCTCGAAATGCGCTCTTAAAACCTCTTCATCGCCAACATAAAAAGCATATTTTTTTGAAGCACTCCCTGGGTTTATTATTAAAATTTTTTGTTCCATAATTTTATCTATCTAACGCCTACTGGGTCATCTCCATTTTTAATTATATATTCCCTGTGTTCTTTTATCTTTTTGTTTAATTCATTGATAGCATTCGTCGCTTTTTCTTTTAAGATAACACCATTATCCGCCATCTTATCCAATGCCTCCATCGCAAGTTGATATCTACTTGTTCCGTTTCTTACATGCATATCAAATGGAGTTGTTGTGGAACCATTCTCTATATAGCCATGAACAGAGAAACGAGACGTGTCTCCTCTTCCGAAAAGTAACGCCTGAATAACTTCGGGGTAACCGTGAAAATTAAAAATAACTGGCTTGTCCTCGGTAAAATAATTTTCAAAAACTTCATTCGACATTTTATATTCAGTATTACCAAAACCAAAAGTTGAGAGTTCAACAACATTCACAAACCTAATTTTAACTTCGGGTGCTAATTCTTTAATGATCTTAATCGCAGAAACTGCCTCTTTTGTAAGATAATCCCCGATTCCGACAAAAACGATGTCGGGTTCTTCGTCGGTTAAAAAATCCCATGTCATCAATCCTTCCTTTACGCTTTTCTCGGCCTCAGAAAGTGTCAGCCAATTGGGCTCAGGCGTCTTACCAGCAACGATTATATTCATCTGTCCAGTGGAACCCGAACATTCTCTCAAAACAGCCAACATGCTATTCTCGTCAGCCGGAAAATAAGCACGAACAAATGAACCCCTTTTTTGTAGCATCTCACTTATAAATCCAGGATTTTGATGTGAAAAGCCGTTGTGGTCTTGTCTCCAACCAGTAGAAGTAAGAATATAATTCATTGAAGGAATGTCTCCTCTCCACGGTATCTCTCGCGCAATCTTCAAAAACTTTGAATATTGGTCCGCCATGCTACTTACTATTTGTATAAAAGATTCATAAGAAACAAAAAAACCATATCTTCCCGTAAGCAGGTAACCCTGTAAAAGGCCCTGCAAGGTGTGTTCAGAAAGCATCTCGACTACCTTACCATCCCTTGAAATATCTTTGTCCCAGGGCATTGTAGGAAGCATAAACGCCCTTTTTGTAGCCATAAATACCTCGTTTATCTTATTTGAATATGTTTCATCCGGAGAAAAAATCCTAAAATTATTATTATTCTCAAATACCTCTCTAAAAAATTTACCAGCGACCAACATACTTCCATGACCAACCCCCCCCTTTTCCTCTAATTTATTTTCAAACTTTTTTACTTCTGGAACAATAAGATTCTTTCTGACTTTATCCGAGAAAGTGTGTTTATTATCTCCCATTTTCAATTCGCCATCTGGAATGATTGAATCTATATCATCACAAAAACCTTTCTCTTTATCAAAAAGTTCTTCAAAATGATACGACCGCAACCATTCTTCTACAGCTTCTAATTCTTCTGTGTTATTTTTTGCATCATGCCCGACAACCTGATGAGAAAGATGATTCCCTTCTATTTTTTCTCCATGAAGTTCTTTTATTCCTGTCCAACCCTTTGGAGTCCTTAATATAATCATTGGATAAGGGAGCGAATCAAATTTCTTTCCCAATTTGGCTTTTTTCTTCAGTGTACCAATCATTCGATCTACTTTATCCATGGCGTTGAGCATTTTTTTATAAACAATATCCCCCTCTCCCTCTACAATTATGGGATGATATCCATATCCCCTAAATAGCGAGAGTAATTGTTTATTCCCCATTCTTCCAAAAATAGTCGGCCCTGATATTTTATAACCGTTTAAATGAAGTATCGGAAGAACAACTCCATTGGTTGCTGGGTCTACAAATTTATTCAAATGCCAAGATGTCGCCAGCGGACCTGTCTCAGCCTCACCATCACCCACAAGACACACAGCCAAAAGTTCTGGATTATCTAAAACAGCACCGTAGGCAGTGGAAAGCGAATATCCGAGTTCACCCCCCTCTGCAATGACCCCTGGGGTTGTGGGACTACTGTGGCTGGGAAAGCCATACGGCCAACTAAAATTTTTTGATATGTAAGCAACTCCATTTTCGTCTTGAGTGGCCTCGGGAAAATATTTTTTTAAAGTTCCGTCAATAAAAAGACCTGACTGAAGAGCAGGAAACCCATGACCAGGACCAAGAATAAATATCGTTTCTTTTCCTGTCTTCTTTATAAAATAATTCAAATTCGCATAAACAAAATTTATTCCAGGACAGGTACCCCAATGACCCAAAAGTCTCGATTTAATATCGTCACGGGAAAGTTCTCTTTCTAACAAATAGTTGTCCTGTAAATATATCTGGGAAGCGGTTAAATAATTCGCCGCTCGGACATACTTTTTTATACTTTTAATGGGATTTTCTTTCTTTACCATAAAAATAATTAAATAAAATAAATAACAAAGATTAGTATAACAAAAAAGAGGGATGCTTGTCCTTAACTAAAAAGAAACAGTAAAACTGCAAACATCCGTATCTTTCATTTCCTTCAAAAAATCCTCACAAAATCGCTCAGCTTCACTGTATTCCATTAATTTTGGACGAAAACCAACGATATTAAGAGGAAAAAGATAAAAAGTCTTTTTATTTTTCTCCAATATAGTTCCAACCCCTAAGCCAATTTTAGTATCTGGCAAAAGTTGATCGAATATAAAATTACCGAGGGAATAAAAAATGACGCCATTTTTATAAACCTCAACAGACTGAACAACGTGGGGATGGTGCCCGATTACAACATCTGCACCGTTGTCTATGAGGCTGTGCCCAATATCTTCCTGAAACTTTGACGGCAATTTATCGTATTCATATCCCCAGTGAATATTTACAAATACAAAATCATTTTCAGACTTTAATTTTTGCAAAAGCGGATAAAAATTATCCAATTTGATGGGTCTTGTTGTTTCATCTATTCCCACAAAAGCGATTTTCTTATCACCAACCGATTTAATTGTATAACTATCTTCCAATTTCATGCCTCCAAAATGTTCAACGCCAGCCGTTTTGAGATGATGAAAGGTATCTTCCACGCCCTTTGAATAGTAATCATAGATATGATTGTTGGCTAGATTTACCAAATTAAAATTATTCTGACTTAGAATGTCCGTCACGATAGGATCAAATTTAAAATTATATATCTTATCTTGACCAACCTCACTCGTGGTTATTGGCCCCTCCAAATTAAGTATTCCAAAATCATAACCCTTCAAAAACTTACCCTCTTCTCCTTTAAGGTTTCCGAGAACATCAATCCCCTTATCCATTACGCTTCTCACTCCTCGGTCAAACATGACATCACCAAAAGAAAGAATTGAAACGTTTTCATCTGTTTTTAGTTTTCCATCAGTAAAAAAAGCAAATAAATAACTTGTATTATTTTCATAATCTGCGATCCCTGAATAAGCCACCGAACTAGTATTTTTATAATAAGCCAAAGCTCGGGCACTTCTTATTTCCAGAAATTTAAGTAAAACTCTTAAGGAATTTGGACTATCAACTTCTAGCTTCTTTAAAGTTTCAAAATTAAAATTCTTTATTGAAGAAACAGACTTATCGTCGTGAAATTGAGAGGCAAACCTATTTAAATAATGCGAGAAATCGACGCTTGCAAGTACAACATCGTCATCTCCAATAACTCTACTTATCTCAAAAGACAATCTATCCAATTCGGCCTCCTTTGCCCTACTTTTTATTATTATAGGCAATATCTTGGTGTCAGGCATAAAAAATTTTATGTATGAAACAAGAGCGCTTATGGAGTGTTCTCCGCTAAAAGCATCTCTGTCATAGGAGACAAGACCAGTGCTAAGAAGTTTTTCCGCCCCATCTCTGTCTATCAAAACGTCGCCCCACGGGGTTTTGTAGTTATGTTCTGTTATTAGAATATCAGCCACCCCCCTCTCTTCGTGGTTTGGACCCACAATAACTATAGTCTTAGGAGCATTTTCTTTTAAATTAAAAAAGAAATTAGAAATATCTTTGAAAGCAAAAAGATGATGAGAAACTATTCCGCCGTGTATTTTTTTACCTGACACCTCTTTTATATATGAACCATAACCGATATTGTCGTATAGCTCTTCTTTGTTGAAATAAGAATAATGTAAATATTCCTCTTTATTTTCGAGTATAATATTTTCCCCTAAATTATTGAGGGGTAAATCTTCTTCTGTTTTAACAAAAGCAAAAAAAGCGGAAAAATAACCGAAAATTATCAAAAAAACTAGAAAATATTTTTTCATCAATTAGGCAAGATTGTTCCACCCCACTCTACGACAACAAACCCTTCTCTGTTCGGAGTTTTCGGCATTTTCTGTTCCTTTATTAAAATAGGTTTATCAATACCCTTGGCACTCATGAGCACCCTTATTATGGTGTCAGGTTTTATTGGTTCGATTTTAAGAGGAGAAATTTCATCTATTTCTCTCTGAGAAACAAACGAAACTAAGTAAAACGGTTTCTTGTTCATCATCTCAATCCAATATTCATTAAAATCAGCTATTTCAGAATCGTTCATTCCAAGAATATTCAACTTTGCATTAAAAAACTCACCGAGTTCTTCCTTTTTTACAACCCAACCTTCCTTAATTTCAGGATAATCAAAGGCAAGACCCGACCAGAACAAATATGAGTATTCTGAATTATCCGAAAGATCAATAATCCTACTATTAGGATACGCAATCACGTTCCATCCTCCCTCGGGATATTTAGGTATGGTTTTAGTGAAGCCGCCATTAGGATCCACCTGAACGTTTAACTTAACCTCCTCCTTTGGATAAAGATATATCACAGGCTTGCCCTTTTCAGCGACAACTTCAAATCTCTTATTCTTAAATTCCATAAATCTTCCAAAAGGATCTTTCCAGTAGAGTATCGGGTGGAAATTCAAAAATTCTTCATATGAGTATTTGTTCTGTCCGGGATTATCTGTATTGCTCATTACTGCATAAGTACTCTTTCTCTCATATAATTCTTTTAGAATTTGATCGTTCGGGTCTTTTAACTCAAATATATTTTCACCTATTTCTGTTTCTCCTGCGATCTGTATCCTGCTGTCCAAATCAACAACCCTAGATACTGTAGGGTATGTGGAATACTGTTCGTCATTAATTTTGCCATCATTAAACAAAACGCTTATTATACCATTCTCCTTATTCAAAAAAGGAATGGTAATATTATAATGAGCATATGAACCGTCATGAAGAAACACTACCACAGCCACAGCATCACTATGGCCATAGACCTCCCCGAAATTATTTCTAATATTTAATTTATTCAATTGATTCGGATAATTTTCAACATCACCAGCATAAAGAGTATAGATATAAACGAGTTCTGCACTGTAACCAAAAACCTTAAAATTCTTGGGAATATCAGAAATGTCTTTTATTAAAAAACTATTTTCCTCCAGAATAAAGGGGGTTATCTTCCCGTTTCTTTCAATATAAACAAAATGTACCACCTTACCAGAATCACCCATGCCCTCCGCCTCATAAGTTCCAACATAAATATTTTGGCCCCTAAATTCGCCATTCTTTACCACCCCCGCCATGTAATATGTCCTAAATGATATCTCAACCCCACCCTCGTCAACAAAAGTGTTCATTGATTTTCTCGTGGAATTTTTTATGTCAAAACTTTCTAGCCATTCAACTTCAATAATATTTGACTTGAATCCCTCCTCACTGATTAATTCATCTATAACCACTTCTTTTGTTACTTTATCTTTATCTTCTTTGGAAATTTTCTGTTTGTCTAAATTATCCTTATAAATATAGGCCAATCCTCCAGCACTAAACAAAAGAATAAACAACAGCGAGATAGCTAACAAAATCGACATATCGCCTCTTTTTTTATTCATATAAATTAAAAGATAATAATTAATATTTGGTATTATTAAATTCTCCTTTTAAAATTTCGGGATTAACCAAAGAAAAAGCCTCTTCAATATCTTTAGGTGTCCAACCTCCTGCCATAGTTAAAGCAGAAGAGATTTCCTCCTTTGTAGAACCTTTTTTTAAATATTCCTCTATAAATTTTACAAGCTCTTGGTACATAATTATTTTTTAAAATTGTTGTTTATTTAAATAAATATTCGTTCATATTAAACATAGTAACACAAAAAATAATCACCGTAAAAAGTGATTTCTAGGTTTGTTTAAAAACCTTAAGCGATACCTAAAACTTCTACATACTAAAAACCAAAAACAGTAAAAACAAAAAACCGCAAAGACCAAAAACCAAATAAGGTATTTTGCTGTCATCTTTAGTTATAAATTCAAATTTGCCTCTAAAAGCGACAACATCTTTATATAAAACATAAAAACAAATAACAAAATAAGGAAAAATAAACGATGCTACTAACGAATACAAAATACCAAAAATCAAATTTTCTACAATATACTTAAAAGTTATTATCAAAACGATAGGAACAATTCCCAATAAAACAACCTGCGGTAAAATAAACTTCCAATTACTCATACAATACTCCTTACTTTTAATGAGAGCATTCATTCCCCTAATCTTTTGATCAAAAAGAATAAATGGAGCAAAAACAAACCAAAAAGATAAAAATAATCCTGGTATTATAAAAAAAAGATATCCTCCAAGACTTATACATAAAATCAGAAACAATATCCAAACCAGAGAATATGTTCTAGAAAAACCATGCACATAAATATCAAAAAATCCAATATTGGTCTTAAATGCATATAAGGTTGAAGAATGAGCAACAAAAGAGAAAAATAAAGTCAGAAAAGAAAAAAGAAGCAAAAAATAAAAGTAATTTTCATTCATCTCCTCCACCAAGTAGAATAAAGGAATAATAAAAATAAAAGGTACTAGATTAATCGGGATAATTACAGATGCCCTCTTGGAAAATATATCCAAAGATTTTTTAAAAATATTTATAACAGAAGTTATTATTCTTTTTTCTTTAGCAATAGTTTCTGCCTCTCCGATTAATTTAGTTTCTGTTTTGGCTTCGATTGGAAGAGGTTTTTTGGGTGGTGGCACAGAAATCTTTATCTTCTCAGAAAACAATTTTTCTGTTCTTTCCTCTTGTTTAAGAAGAGGAGTTTTTATGCCAGCATCAAGAATCGCTACCTTTTTAGCGGGAGTATTTCTTATCTCTGCAAGCCTAAAGGCCAATTTTATCTCTCCATATTCCCATCCACCATGCTTAGCCAAGGCAATGCGTATCTCATCCTTACTGTGGCCTCTCTTTAGATGTTCATCTATAAAATCTAATAATTCTTTGTGCATAAAATTCAAATAGTTATCGATTATAGCACAATTCTTTGACATATTGCTATAATTTATAAGTGATTTTAAACAAAAATAATAAGAAAATGCAAATGGTTGAGATCTCACGCAATCTCCGAAAAATTCATCAAAATATTCTCGTATCAAATTTAAGGGACTACATAATATAGTCCCTTAAATCTTGAATTAAGTTTTTTTATTTACCACAAACCACAACTCATCTCTTTTATTTTTGCCCTCGTGAGTGGTCCTGCCTCCCCTGTTATTCTTATTTCATTTTCTTGTTGGAAAGATTCAACAGCTCCCTCTGTCCCAAAACCAAAATATCCATTAGGAGTTGCTTTAAGATAACCCATCAAGTAAAGAAAGCTCTGTAATTTAAAAATATCTCCGTTCTTTTGTTTGTCCTCGTTGCCTCGCCTTAGGTTTTTGCTTAAATCAATACAACCATCAACAAAAATATTTTCAGATTTACCCTCTAAAACATTGAAATAAAAAACCTCAGATCGAAGAAAAGTGTCATTGTGTTGACCCACCTGTATCTTATGTGTCCCCTGTTTTAAATTTGGAGTTACCCTAAAACTAATAGAATTTTTTGTCCTAAATATTGGTTTTACAATGGAGTTATCTATTTCAACAAATGAATGCTGATCAAAATAAGGCCCAAAAATAGTAATCTTGTCGCCAATCTTTCCCTCGTTGGGACTTATTGTAAAGATAGACGACGCCTGAGGAGTATCAATAATACCAAGGTTGACACTATCACTATAAGCAGGATTAGATTCATCACCCTCCATATTAACAACCCGAACCTGAAAATTGCCAAAACCAGTCTTGGAAAATAGTTTCTGGTCTATAACAAATCTCATCTCGGCTCCATTTAAATTTAAATATGAAGGAAACAAAGAAGCCACAATTTTATTATCTTTTAAAAATTCTATTTTTGCCGTCAAAAGCCCCGTCTGAAAATTACTACCCAAAATTGTTACAGTTTCTCCAACTCTTACCTTCAAGGGGTTAATTGAATTTAAAACAGGAATATTTGTATCCAAAATCTTAATATCAAGTGGATTGCTAACTAAATAATTATCTAAATCACGTCCGCTTGTATTTATGACCCGCACCTGATAATTACCAAAACCAAACCGATTCACCAAATGAGAGCTGATAACAAATTCCAAAGATGTATCACTCTGTGCCCTAGATAACGGTTCAGAAAGAGCAACTCTTTTACCGTTTAACAAAAATTCTATGTAAGAAAATTTATAATCCTTTTTAAAATTCTCCCCAGAAACTGTTATTTTGTCACCAATTCTTGCCTGAGAAGAACTAAGAGAAACAATATTAGGAGCATCTTGATTTATAACTCCAAATTCCACAAAATTACTTTTTATAAAACCAGAGTAATCATATTCTTCTGTATTGGCAACATAAACTTGATAATTAGTTGTTCTTGAATTTGTAACAAGAATTGGGTCCACTTCAAATTTCAACATAGTGCCATCCATGGATTTATATGAGGGAAGTACTTTGTGGACTATCTTGCCATCTTTTAAAAAATATAATTTTAAAATAGCCAAATCTGCTCGAATATTTTCTCCCATAATTGAAATAGTTTCTCCTGGTCTCCCTATCGAAGGTTCAATAGAAATTTTTGGTGAGTATGCAAGAGCTATATCAGTTTTACCCAAAAAGACTAAGCCGATAAAAATAAAAGAAAAAAAAGTGGCTAGTTTTTTCATAAAAAATAAATTATTTTTAATAAATTTAAACACAAAAAATTGAACCTATATGTAACATTATCTTTTAAATAGAAACATGTGTCAATCAAAATATTAAATGTAGCGAGTTCTCCGAGTGTTATCGTAAACAACTACTTAATTTGTGTACACCCCAAGACTCTTTCATTACGGGGACGGTGCAGGTTTCGTATTTTCTCAAAGCAGAGCTTCTCGAAAATATACTCAACCTCTTCTCGTCCTAGACGCGAGTCAAGCAGTTGACTCGCTTACGTGCAAAAAAAATCCGCTTTCGCGGATTTATTGTGCCCCCACATGGTCTCAGAAATGTACACGCAAGACCCCATAAGGATTGTCTGGCGATTTTGAATTTACTAAATTTAACCCTCTCGGTCTGATCCAAAATGAGACAAATGAGACACTATAAAAGGCAATTTAGGATTGTCTCAATAGACACGATAGACACCATAAAGGAGGTGTTCGGTGTCTATTCTAAGCTCACAGGACTCCCTAGACTCTTAAGGCACTCTGCGTCATTAGTGTTTGTATGGATACAAATACAACACAAATGCCCATGAGGATAAAATACTGTCTTTATGCCAGAAAGAGCACCGAATCAGAGGAACAGCAGATACTCTCTATTGATAGCCAGATCAAAGAGATGCTCACAATGTCAGAGCGCGATCACCTTGAGATAATAGAGATCAAGAAGGAATCTCATTCCGCTAAAGAAGCAGGACAAAGACCGGTATTCAATGAGATCGTTGATGAAATCAAAAGCGGTAAGTTCAACGGCATACTCACATGGGCACCGGATCGTATAAGTAGAAATGCAGGAGACCTAGGAAGAATAGTAGATCTTATGGATCAGGGATTACTTAAGGAGATAAGAACATATGGACAGAGGTTCACCAATAGTCCTAATGAGAAGTTCCTCCTCATGATACTAGGAAGCCAAGCTAAACTAGAGAATGATAATAAGGTAGTTAATGTTAAGAGAGGACTGAGAGCCAGATGTGAGATGGGACTATGGCCATGTATAGCACCGACAGGATATCTAAACAGTAAGAACAAAGACGAGAGATGCCAAGTATCAGTTGATACTCATAGGGCACCGATTATCAAGAAGATGTTTGAGAAAGTAGCTTATGAGAAATGGAGCGGTAGAAAGATACACTCATGGCTAAAAAATGAGATGAAATTTAAGACGAGAAATGGTAAACCACTTACCTTGAGTAATATATACATATCTCTACGAAATACCTTCTACTATGGGACCTTTGAATATCCCAAAGGAGGTGGTCGGTGGTATACAGGGAAACACGTACCTATTATCACTAAGGAGTTATTCGATAAAACACAAGAAAGCATCGTAGAACATGTTATCAAGACAGAAAGTAAGGAATTCGCCTTTACTAAGCTCATTACCTGCGGATTATGCGGATCTGGTATTACCGCAGATGAAAAGTTCAAGAAACAGAAGAATGGAAATGTGCATCGCTATGTCTATTACGGATGTTGTAGATTCCAAGACAGAAATTGTAAGTCAGGATATATGAGAGAGGAAGAACTTATTGAACAACTAGCTAGCTTAATGGACAAGATAAATCTAGATGAAGTTGGGATGAAAGAAAAGATAAAAGTTGAGATCGAGAGACATAAGAAGTTTCAATCAGGATTACTTGGAATTAAAAACACCACGATCAAGGTCGCTGATATTGATATACGAAATTATGCTAAATATATTCTGAGGGAAGGGAGTATTGAAGAGAAAAGAGAATTACTATCGTGTTTAAGGAGTAAGATAAAGATGGGTGAGAAAAACGTGAAGATACAGTAAAATAAAAAATATTATTTAACGGTAATTTATTTCTTACCCATTGCTATCACATATAAAGGTTTCTCAAACTCATAGTTGACCTTAATTAGACTAGCCAATTCTTTATCAAAAAAACCACCAAGGGCCACTGCATTCATATTATAATATTCAGCTGACAAAAGAAGGTTTTGTCCTAAATGCCCACTTTCGATTAGAGAAAAGCGATATCCTCTGTCTCCGTATTTCGTACAGATATCTCTAAGGTCTGCTGTTATAACAAACAATAACGAAGGGAACGAATCTAAATTTTTTAACACAACAGAATCTTCAACTTTTTCTTTTATTCCAATATCAACAAGTACCTGATTAAGATAATTGTTCACATAATGATAGTGATAAACCCCCTTAGTTAGTTCTGTATTTTCACTTAACAAATATAGGTGTAGAGGGAAAATAGCTCCGGCGGAAGGAATTGTTGAAAAAGGATGACCATCTACTTCTATTTTTCCATAACTAAGTTTTAAAAGACTCGATATTTCAGAAAGAGAAATTTTTTTATCAGAAAAAATCCTTCTTGATCTTCTGTTATTTAAAACTTTTTTAAACGATGAAAATAATTTTGTCTTAATATTTGTAAGTGAAATCTTTTTAGCAAAAGGAAATTTATCTTCAGCTATTTTTAAGTTCTCTTTTTTAAAATCGTAATACGTTGCTATTCTTTGGAAATGAGATGAAATATCTTTTTTGCTTAGTTCTGTATTCTCATTAAAAAAATCAGCAAGAGAAAATTCATTCTTGTTGTTAAAATCTTTTTTAAATATATCTTTGAATTCCCTCATTTTAGCCTAAAAGATGCGGTGGAAAAGAAGAAATATCCTCCTCTCTACTTGTTTTTATATTACACCATTTAAAAATATCTGATGGCTTATACATTCTACCACTTCCCAAAAAAGGGTTACTATGTGTGCCGTGTAAATAAACCATACCAGGAACAAACACCCTAACAACTTTTAGTCCAACGTCCTCTATGTCAGGGGTTGTAAGATCTTTAGCATACACATCAAAACCCTTTTTTAAGAATATTTCAATAATTTCATCTAGGTTTTTGCCTTTGTCTAACTTATTAGGTTTTATTTCATTATTAGAGCCCCTCAAAAAACTTAGCTTATCTTTTAGTGTCGGATCTGTAGAATATATATACGAATGATCGTCAAAATTAACGACATCTTTAAAATCATCTCTATACTTTTTGTCCGGTTCTCTTTTTCTTTGAAAAGCGACAGATACTCTTCCTTGTGCATTTTCTATCAAGGCTTTCTTTGTTGCCCTATAATAATCTGTTGAACAAGAAAGACCCAAGGATGCTACATATCCAAAAGAAGAATTGCCAAAAGAAAGAGCTGCAATAACCGGTATCCCAAAATCAGAGGTTATGTCAAAAATATTATAATTAATATTTTCAAAATTAAATACCCTTAAAAGTTCTTCGTATTTTTCATCAATATTATTTATATCTATTCTGGGTGGGAAAAGCTGATTTATCCAAGAGATAGAAAACGCATCTCTTTCAATAATTTCTAAGAGTCCTTTCAATACCGCCTCTTCGTAAGAAGGAGCACATGATAGCCCAGTGGAAGAAGAGGGGTAGTATTTCCCTCCTTTTTCAAAATCACTATATGGAAGATAAACCAAGAAAGCCGGAATATACTTATTTTTTTTATTTTTATAAGAATATGCTGAAACCCATTCTGTGTGAGAATCTTGGGTGAATTCTCTAAATACAAAATTATCTTGTTTGTACTGTTTTTTTGAATAAATGGTCAAATATTGAGGATTCAAAAGATTATATTTATTTTTTAAAGAATTAAAACTACCTCTTATGAATTCTTCGTTTCTCAAAAAACTACTGCAGTATCTTTCAACAACCTCACCACAAGATCTCAAGAGGGCTTCTTCTTTTGTTAAACCTCCTCCTCCACCAACAGCAAGAGAACGATAGCCCTTATCTCTTTCCCAATCTAAAAACCCCCTTTGAGCCGCAAAGGAGTATATCTTTGGTTCGTTTTCATCTATATAGGTTTCGATAACCTCTTTTACGAGGCCATTTCTTCGGCCTATAAGTTTATTTACATCTATCACTTTTTATATTTAACCGAAAAGAGGCAATAGGAAAAGTAGTAGGAAGGAGGCGAAAAAGAAAATAACATATAAAACAATAGAAACAAGGACTTGATATGCTACTGCTTGGAATCTAACCTCCAAAGATTCTTCTGGTGGTATCCAATAAAAAGAAAAGATACCTAAAAGAATGCTGTAAATCGCTGCGGAAATTGTTAGAGCTGGAAATCCCATATCGTTTATCCAATAATAAGCGGGCAACAAAGAAATTATTAGAAAAATAAAATTAATAAAGGTGTTAAAGGCTAAATTATGATTATAATTGTAACTTCGCTGAACAGCTTTTTCTGCCAGATACCCCCCTATGGGTGTCAAGATACAACAGCAACAACAGCAGCAACAAGTATTATATAAAGTAATTGTAGAACTCTTTTTGTCTTCAAAATTATTATCTAGTTTTGAAATTTTCATCTAAATATTTTAACTTATAATTTTTTACAAATTGAACAATTTGGGTACTTTAAAAGACTCTCTTTCCAAATCTTAAAATTGTTAAGATCAATGTAAATTATACTATTAAAATCCAAAGAAACATACTCTTCTTTTGATAAATTTAAAATGTAATCGGTCAAAATAGATGAAACAAAACTATATTGAAATGGCAAGAAAGAAATAACACCTTCTTTTATAGACACCCTTTTATCGTCTTCATGAATGGTAAGGATATCATTATTTATTTTTTTTCTTTCGACAAAACACTCATAGCAAGGATTTCCGCCTAATCTAACCAACGGACCAATTGATGCATAATTACCGATACTTAAATCTACCAAAAGCCAAATCTTATGATTTTTTATACTTTCTAAATTAATCTTCTTAAGAACATCTTCGTTAGTATCTTTTTCTTTAACAAATATTAATAAATCATAATCGTCCATATCTGTCTCTACAATTTCCGATAACCCATTTTCTAAGGCAATATTATTTAAAATCCTGGAAAAATTTTTATCTTTTGATGTAATTTTTATTTTTAACGGCTGTTTTCTTATTTCCCCATGTTCTTTGCAATCAGCGCAATCACACTCAACCAAAAAATTATTCTTCTTTAAAAAATCATATATCTGTAAAAAATTATCCTTTTCTTTTTTTCCTAAACCATCTTTAAAAGAGATGATATCTAATCCTTTTGTTAATTTATTAATAAAAAAAATTACTTGTTCAATGTTCTCTATATCTTTAAATTCAAATATTTTCTCGTTATCTCGAATAAAGATATCGTCATTAATTCTATAAACAAAGATGCTGGGAGAAATCTTCTCCTTTTTTGTAATATTTTTTCGATTTTGATTTTCTTCCTCAGCCATAATTACCAATATTGTACAACAAAAATAACTATTTCAAAAAGATATTATTAGAAAATAGTTTTCTTTCTTGAAATTATCTATAACTTAATCAATGGAAGATAAAAATTTATTAATATGGGCAGAGGAAATATGAGCCCTCTCGGACCCTGAACCTCTCCCATGAGTGTGCACGTACTAGGACTCGAACCTAGAACCGATCGTGTATAAGACGATTGCTCTACCAATTGAGCTATACGTGCATTTCAACAAATAACAATATAATTCAAGTTAGGAAATAAGTAAATAGAAAACCACTTAAGCGATTAACAGAAATAAAATCGACCACAAACAGATAAAAAACTAAAAATCAAATGGTGATGGAAACGGCCTTTCGGTTTGAGAAACATATTCTAAAAGTTCAGGATGACTAAAATATTTTTCAAGAGGAGTAAAAATCAAATACGACAATGCACCGAAGGTTATCGAAAAAATTATTGTTATCAATATTTTCTTAGAGATTTCCATGGGTATTTTTTAAGATCTCTATTTTCTATTGTCTCTGAATAATTTTCACCGAGAGAAATCAATGCAATAAAATAAACAAAAACCGTAAATAGATTGGTAACCCCCAAAAGTGCCAATTTTCCAATGCCCCATTTATTTCTAAAAGATGGAGACACTATTATACCGGCAAAAATGCTTGACACTGCCGATAATAGAAGAAACAAAACTAACTCTAAAATACTGTAATTATTAACAATCATTCTTGGCAATAATATTTTTGCCGGCGTCTTATTTTCCATCCACAAATCCTCCGTCAAATATTTTGAAGGAGGATCTAGTTTTATTCTTGTGTAATCAAGTTTTTTATTATTAATACTTGAATAAAACTCCGATGGTCCACCATAACTACCTGCCGTATAATAATAGATTTTTGAATAATTCTTAATATTATCGAATATTTCGGGGGTTATATGACCTAAAACTTTTATTTCTGCCGGTACAACCTCACTTCCATAAACACTTGTTGGAACCAAAGGAAAATAAATATATTCAGTTGGGAATGTTACAAATATGCCCCTCTTAGAAGCAGACTGCTGATAATCCTTATTTATCCACGAAACAACAAAAGAGTAATTTTTATCGGTATAGAGCCCCAATACAGGTATTGAACCCTTACTCGCACTAATACCTCGTCCCATAAAATAGTTATCGAGAGAGATGGGGTCTTTTGCGGATATTATCTCAGATATCATGCCTTCCTTTTCTATGCGTTCATGAACAACCACTCCACTGGCACCAGGATAATGAGGCAATGCCACACTGTCCATTTTAAAAGCGCCTTGCATGACTAAAAGAGGTGGAAAGACTCTCACAAGAAAACTTTCTCTCATTTGAGACATTCTTTTACTTGCACCATTGAAAACTTCTTCCCCATCAAGTTTTGGAATATCTTTTATTATATCGATTACAATCTTCTCGGGAGAGGCCGGGACCGGAAATATCCAAAAAGCATCGCTCTTCAAGTCGCCTTCGGCCCCGACCGTTAATATCATTTTTTCAAAACCGTTATCGTAATTAATGTAAACGGTCTGGTCTGTCTCTTTGTGTGTATCAAAACGACCCGCCAGCGGATCATAAACGAAGAAACCACCATCAGCAAAAGAAAGTATCGGCAATAATAATAAAATCAGTAAAATATATTTTTTCATATAATTATTTTTTAAATATTTATTACTACTAAAATTATTATATGCAGGCTCCGCCTAGACAACCGTTGGGACAATCAATTTTTTCAATTGTGTAATGATTACTACCCTCAACACAATAATATTCCAATAATTTGGGTGGATTATAATATTCCATCTTTCCCATTTCGTTCCATGAGTCTATGCAATAATCAGTACCACCAGTCTGATCTTCCCCAGAAACAGTTCCTTTTGTGTAATAATCTCTACCACCATCAGTATCTATACATTTTGAGTCAGATTTTATTATTATTGCATCCGGCTCTAAATAATTGCTATAACAACTCATCTCTTCGATTTTTGCTTTTGTTTCTCCATCTACATTGCCCGTCTGAGTAAGATTAAAATTCTTCTGAAATTCTTTTATCAAGGAGACTGTCGAAAGACCATAAAATCCATCAGGCGTATCATTAGTATAGCCTTCGTTTTTAAGAAAATCTTGTAAAATTCTAACATCTTCGGACGATCCTTCATCTTTTGATAGATAACGAAGTTCACTTCCAAGAATAAAACAGGTCTCTGGCAACTCTTGAGGGAAGCCCTTAACCAAAGAATGACCACTATTTCCCGAATAATGATTCTGAGACCAAGTAGCAGGATCAGAATCTATTACTAGATATCGTCCAGGAGGAAGAATTATATTAGGATAAACATCCCAATAAGCATTCAGAACAGCACCCTGACCGTTTCTGGTCTTTGGAGTCCATCTGCCGAATACTTTGCCCGAACCGTCTCTTACCTCTATAAAACCGGGGGCGCTACCCCTTCCATCATTCCAATGATAATTTGTTATTACCGTAATTATGTGGGATTTATCCAAAATAAAAGCAGTCTCATTTGTCGGAAGATTGCCTACGCCACCGATATTGCCGTTATTAAAAATAATATCCCCCGCGGAATCTGATGGACCCCAAGCCAAACCTGAATTTACATTTATATCCATTTTCAATACTGAAAAATAAACCTTATCTGAAGAAGCAATCACTCCACCTCCAACACGATCTTTTTTTATAGCATTTATTACCAAATAAAAATGATCTTTTATTTGTTTTGGGGTTAATAAATTCCCCTCTGTAAAATCTTTAATAAGATCGGGAACATTCCAATTGAAACTTCTTGATGTTCCATTCAAAAGAGATAGAGTAGAAACCTTGTCGTAAATTTCCCTTTCTGTTTTCGTTTTATCATTACCAACAAAAATTTGGTATTGATCCGGCTCATCCATATTAATTTCCCAAGAGATAATTAAAGTTGAACCAACCTTTACTTCCTCTTGCCAATGAGGCGAAAGAAACACAATTTTTGAATTGATTACTTCTCCGTCCTCACTCATACTCCCAACAACTTTTACTCTCTCAAGATTTTTATTTAATTTATCGTCATATTCTTTATCTCTTTTCATGCTAATAAACCAATATAAAGAGAAGGTCATAATCGAAGAAACAACAAAAATAATAAAAATAGCCACAAAAATAGGAGTGTTTTTTGTGTCTAATGACAGTTTCGTATGTTTATTTTGAACCTCTTCTTTTAAATAATCACTTTTTTTAGGTACTTCCATTTTAAAAAAATAATAATTCTATAGTAGCGTATTTTATTACACCATTGATTAACTTTTGTGATTTAGAGAAGTTGGTTCTCCTCTGCGATATCAACATCATCTTCCATTTTTTTTGGTTTGATACCATTTAAAATTAAAAGATCCTCAAAATCTTTCCTTTCCAAAGTTTCGGTCTTTTTCAATTCAGCAGACATATTGTCCAAAACCTCTCTTTTTTCAGAAAGAATCTTCTCCGCCCTCTTCAAAGCATTGTTCATAATCTTTGAGACCTCTTTGTCCATATTGGCGGCATACTCTTCAGAATAAACCTGATTAAGAATTCCGACGTTCGTCACTTCGCGGGTTAAACTTCCAAAATCGACAGGACCTATTTCATCTGACATTCCAAATCTTGAGACCATATCCCTCGCGAGAGCAGTTGAAACCATGATATCGTTAGAAGCACCCGTCGTAATATCACCAAAAACTATTTTCTCCGCGGCATAACCACCGAGAGAAACAGCGATGTCATCTAAAAATTGTTTCTTGGAATGTAATTTCTTTTCTTCAAAAGGAAGCTTGAGGGTATATCCGGCAGCCCTACCCCTCGAAATTATAGAAACTTTGTGCACCGGATCTGAGTGAGGAAGTAGTGAGGCCACAAGAGCATGACCCATTTCATGATAAGCAGTTATGTTTTTTTCTTTATCTGAAAGTATATGACTCTTTCTTTCTGGACCGAGCATCACTTTTTCTACAGAGCGGATAAGATCGAATTGTCCGACAGTTGTTCTATTCTCTCTCGCAGCCAAAATAGAAGCTTCGTTCATAACATTTGCAAGATCTGCGCCCGAAAATCCTGGTGTCCTTTCCGCAATAATTCTCAAGTTTACATCTTCCGCAAAAGGTTTGCCCTTCGCGTGAATATTCATGATATCTTCCCTATCTTTGATGTCCGGAAGATCAAGAGTTACCCTTCTATCAAATCTTCCTGGGCGCAAAAGTGCCTGATCTAAAACATCCGGCCTATTTGTCGCAGCCATTATTATTACTTTTTCTGTCGGCTCAAATCCGTCCATCTCAACGAGAATTTGGTTTAAAGTCTGTTCCCTTTCGTCATTTCCTCCACCCATACCGGTACCCATGTGTCTTGCAACTGCATCTATTTCATCAATAAAAATTATAGCTGGGGCAGCTTTCTTTGCCATTTTAAAAAGATCTCTCACCCTAGAAGCACCAACCCCAACAAACATCTCTACAAATTCAGAACCAGACAGATAGAGAAAAGGAACATTCGCCTCCCCCGCAACGGCTCTAGCAAGAAGAGTTTTTCCAGATCCGGGTGGACCCATAAGCAATACACCTTTTGGTATTTTCGCTCCTATATCTATAAATTTTTTAGGACTCTTTAAAAACTCCACGATTTCTGTAAGTTCCTCCTTTGCCTCCTTAACGCCAGCCACATCTTTGAATCTTACCTTCTGCTTTTCATCGTTTGGGTCTATCATCCTCGCTTTAGATTGACCGAAAGAAAAAGCTTGCATCGATGATCCTTTCAGCTGATTCGTTATCATCCAAAACAAAAACCCAATGAATATTATCGGAATCAAAAAAGGAGCCAAGTTAAGAAACCAAAAGAAAAAACTGGACATTCTTACAACTTCCACCTCAATACTTTTTAATCCCTCGGCAGAAACACCATAATTTAAAAGAGTTTGAGTCAAAGAAGCCTCCGCTTCTTTCTTTGACCTCTTTCTTGTCCCGTCTTTATATTCGATACTTAGGTCGTCTGATTCTATGGATATTTTTTTTACCAAACCAGAGCTTATATCGCTTGCGATAATTGAAATAGCAACCTCTGGATTACTTCTTTTTTCCTCCAAGAAACCGGAATAGACACCGATTATTATAAGAAAAAGCAAAAGAACACCGAATATATTTCTACTGAACTGACCAAAAACCTTCTTGAAATTTGCATTACCATTCTTATGATTTTTATTATTTTTTTGCACTTTTTACTTAAATTAAAACTTGTAAAAATAGTTACCAAAAACGAATATTAAAATTATTTCAGACGATATTAACTACATCTTAATAACAAAACTAATTATACAGAAATATGAGAAAACCGCCATAAAAGGCGGTCGTTGTAATCAGCACCCGAAGTTGAAGGGAAAACTTGTCGGATCAGACCTTAGGTGTTTTTCCACATCCTTTTTTGCTTGAATTTTGTCATGAATCCTTTTTATAGAAGAAGCAAATTCTTTTCTTAATTCATCCTTCTCGGCGAAGATGGTTTTCAGTAATTCGATATCAGTTTTATCAAGAACTTCATTCAAAATACCTAAAATATTTTCTTTTTCCATTCTCCCTCCTCAGCAGCAGTTTGGTGATTCTTCTTCTTTTTTAGAAAGGTTAGGGTCGTCCAAATAACAACAAGAAATATTTTCTTCAATAAATTTCCTTATTTTTTCATAGTCGCATGTTTTTCTGTTTTTGACCCATCTGGCAAAAACACTATTTGGCATCTTTTCTAAAACAGAGGCAAGTTTTTGGAAAAATTCTTTTTTATTGTCCAATCTTTTTTCCTTTCATCAAAGAGCTGGTACCGATAACTAAGATACTACTTTTAGTAAAAAAGTAAAGAAAAAACCCCCGACATATTGTCAAGGGTGATGCGCCTTTTTTAACGCTTGGAGGTGCCGAATTGCAGACTGGCAACCTATCCGACATTTTTCTTGCCCTAGTCGGACTTTTTGGGCTGGCGATTTAAAACTTTTCAATTGGTTTTGGTTTCCTTTATTTTCCTGTTGCTGTCTCCCTACTTCGACTTATCTCCTCGTGGGGTAGATTCGCCTTTTCGAGAGCGCTCTTCATGGGTGAACGAACCTCCTTTCTTTGAATGCGGTATTCGAAACACCAGTACGCTTCGAGCACGATTAACCTAACAGTCGGCCTCCGAACTTTTCACTTTATTTTGTTTACCTCCAATATCTTAAAAACAAAGAACTTACTTAATTTTAAAAAACACTATCATCGTCGCACATTATTGTCAATGGCCTCTCTCTATGAGCACCAAAAACTTTATTATAACCTTATTTTAGGGCATTTTAAAAAGAATCATAAATCATAAATCATAAATCATAAACACTCAAAACACCTCTTCTGTCCCCTATGACTTACTTATAATCTTGGCTTTTGTTATCATAATGCCATGTCTCTTATTCGAAACAAAAAATACGGCCTAAAATACGAACAGATAGACAAATACGAGGCTGGAATAGAACTTTTGGGAACTGAGGTCAAGTCCATAAAGGAAGGCCATGGTGTGTTAGATGCATCTTATGTGATACTTCGGGGCGGTGAAGCGTATCTAATAAATGCCGATATTCCCTCTTATCAGCCAAAGAACGCGCCAAAAGACTATGACCCGACAAGACTAAGAAGAGTATTACTTACAAAAAAAGAGATACTCAAACTATCAAATACAACCAACCAAAAGGGTTTGACAATAGTGCCCCTTTCAATGTATAATAAAGGGAATAAAATAAAGATTGAAATTGCTGTTTCCCGCGGAAAGAAAGAGTTCGACAAGAGAGAAACAATAAAAAATAGGGAGGCGAAGAAGAACATTGAAAGAATAATCAAAGAAGGAAGGTAAGATTAGTTAAAAGTTATAATGTTATCAAGTATAAAGTTATAAAGTTCGCCCCAAGTGAACACTTATAATTTAAAAACTTTATAACTAAATTTTACTATGCAAAATTTTGGGGATGATCGGCCTAGACATTGGTCGTATCTAATCTACTGAAGACCGAGGACCCTAAGAGGCTCGTTAAATAAACTTAGGAACGATAAGTGCAAACTTGTCAGATGTAGCGAAGAGGATTGTATCCCCTTTCGCTCCAGTTTACGTTTTAGCGTAACCGTTTGGTCGGATGACTTCCGATAATTTCGATCAGGCGTCATAAAATCGGGATAGGAAAATTATGTTTCCGATGATTTTCCAAAATTTAAGGAAATAGGAACAATCTGCTGTTGTTCGATTACTATCAGAATAGTTCCGAAACAGTGTCTAACTCACTTAGGTGAAGTTATGATACAAATTAAAATCGAACTACGTCTTCTATTGGTAGCTTAGAGAAATCCTTTGCACGGGGGTTCGATTCCCCCCATCTCCACATTGATGAACTTTTGTTGTAGATTTGTTTGATTCGCCCATTGTTTCCAACACTTTTGGGAGGTTCTAATGGATCTAATAACTTATTGTTCTCGGAAACCACTTCTTGAAGTATAAGGAGTGGTTTTTCTGTTTGGATAATAATTTCCCTGTCTTTAAGAATATGTTCAGTCCCGAGAGCCGTCATGATTTGTCTTCTCTTGGTGATATCACCATTTTTGAATTCTTCTCTTGCTCTCTCTGCAAAAGTAAGGGTGCTTTCAAGTCTAACGAGCCAATCGTCTACCCTCTTATCATCTCCATCAAACAATTGCTTCAACTCTCTTTTTTTATCCAATAGTTCCTTTTCCTTTCTCTCGTACATTTCGTCAGAAATCTTTCTGTTAAGTCGGAGCTCAACCAAAGTATCAAGACGAGAAACACAATCCTTATAGTCACGTTCATGATTATTAATCAATGAATTTCTATCACCCTTTTCTTTTCCGTGAAGTTTTTTCAATTCCTCAATAGCCCATTCATGAAACTCTGGAGGAATTTCAATCTTGGAAAGAAACTCGTCAATTTGTTTTTCCAAAACTTTCACCTCGACACACTTTCCAGTACAGTCTGGAGACACACTGCCCGTACAATGATAATAAATATAGTTATGAGAGTTCCCATTCTTTTGATGTTTCCATTTCTCCTCTGCGGTCACTCTGGCCCCACAGCAGGAACATCTCATAAGCCCTGTATAAGCAAATATATGAGTTTTTGGTCTTGGTCTTCCACCACGACCGAGAAGAAATTGAACCTTGTCATATTCTTCCTTGGTGATAATAGGTTTGTGTTTCCCCTCATACCAGTTTCCGCTTCCCGCTGGATACTCAAAACTTCCATAATAGAAAGTACTAGTAAGCACCCGATACATATTCGACTTTCCCATTGGTTTACTCTGATGTCTCCCGACCCCTCGAGTTGTAAGTTGTAATTCTTTATCTGCAATTTCAACCAACTGGAGTGGAGAATATTGTCCCGTAAGCATTAAATCAAACAATTTTCTAACTTTGAAAAATCTCTCTTCATCGACAAGAATTTCTTCCGAGCCTTTTTCATGATATCTACTGTTCAAATAACCAATCGGAGCAATACTCGGTCTAACTCCCGAATTCAAACGGTCTCTGAGTCCTCTCTTTATATGTTTTGCCAAGTCTATTGAGTATTGATTGGAAACACCGAACTCAACTGAAGAGATAAGTACGTTATCGTCTGGATACCAATCCCTGTCAGATGCTTTTATGTTTTGAAGAACTCCTGTTTGTAATAGATACTGTATCCTCCCAGCGTCGATAGGGTTACGAGCTAGTCTATCCATCTTCCAACACAAAATTCCATTTGCTTGTCCTTTTTCTATTCTGTCCATCATCTCTCCGAAGTACGGACGACCTGGTCTTTTAGCTGATTTTGTTTCTGTGAAAGTGTCAATAATTTTTAAATTTTCTCTCTTTGCAATCTCCTTAACTTCAAAAAGTTGAGACTCAACAGAAGCCACTCGTTCTTCTTTATCTTTCTTTTCAATTGACCTCCTGGCATAAACAAAATATTTAAGTTTTTGATTTTTAATTTCCATACTTTCTTATTTCTTTCAAGTCAGTAAAGGACTCTATCATTTCAGACTTTACCGCCACCAATTCGCTAATAAGTTCCTCTCGAGACAATGTTTTAATTCTTAAGATTTCATCAGCAATCGCGTAGTCTCTCAATTCTTCGATACTATTCATAACTTAAAATATGGCTAAATATAATAATATATTTATATTATTATGTGTGTCACCAAAGTACAGGTCGTACCATCTTTTTATATATTAAACCCACCGATGTTTTAACCTTTTAAAAACAAATTCAACTTTATAAGTTTACAGACCTCTATAAAAATATAATCTTATAAAGCTTGCTTGTTACTAGCCGCTTCTTTGTTGTTAAAATCTGGGTCATCGTCAGGTAATCCATACTGTTCGACTCTTCCTTTTTTGCCAATTTTCATTACAACAATTATTTCTTTGTTTCTTTTCATTTCGGCAACCAAGTTGGCAACAATGCTTTCGCTCGCGATATCCTTTAGTTTTTCCGCAAGTTGGCTTCTGGTAAGGGACTCTTCATTCAAATTTGCGAGTATTGCTTCTTTTGCTAATGTTTTTTTATCTTTCTCTTTCTCAATCTCACCCAGACATCTGATAACCACTTTCTCTCCCTCGTCAATTAATTCGAATTCCAGTGGTTTCATTTCCTCTCTCTCCCAAAGTTTAGTCTGCCTAAGGATTGATTTATTTTGACTCTGGCGATGAATCACAAGGTGCGAATTTAGTAATGAGAGAATCATTGAAGCTCCTCGAAGACTCTGTGATCTGTCTCGCCAAGACAAGTTATTTTCATCGCCACTCTCTTTTCTGTGGTGGTGTAAGACTAAAACAGATACTCCCATGTTGGTTATCTTCTTTAGAGGACCAAAGACCAGTGCCATATCTTTATTAATATTCTCGTCTCTGTTATGAAATTGAATTAAGGAGTCGAAAACTACAAATCCGATATTATTTTCTTTAATAAATTTAATAAATTCATCCATCATTCGTGAATCATCAAATTTAAGACCGCATCGAAATAAAAAATGGAGAGATGCATCTTTATCGAGAGAAGACAGTTTTTTAACTCGTAAAGTGATAAGTCTGTCATTCGAGTCTTCCTCTACGAACAATACATTGCATTTTTTTGTTGCAAATCTATCAAATATTTTATCGCCGTTTGCAACTTGAATTGCAAAATATAATGCCATCCAAGTTTTATGGTGTGCCGGCGGAGCCGATAACACAGCAAGACCGGCTTCAGGAATAAGTTGGTCGATCGTCCATTGTATTTCTGGTAATTCTCGTATAAGCAACTCATTGAGACTTATCGGTTTTAATTTAAAATTTTCATCCGATAGGATTTCTTGAATGTGGGATAGATTGTTTTCCGTAGTTTGCCTTGCGGATTCTTTTCTAACCAAACTCTCAAAAATTACTCTCAATTCTTCATCTGGAAGCGGTGGGTTATTTTTATCGTTAACCATCTCCACTAATGGCCAAACGAATTCGTCCCAGTTGTGTGGGGGAATATATCTCAATAACTTTCCAATTATTTTTGTAGCAGAGGTGTTTCGAGAGCCCTCGTCGACTCCTTCAAGTAGATATTCCCAGTCATTTTGTTGATTAACTTCTACTTCCCTCTCCTCCATTTGTGGACTTAATAACCATTCTGGAATATCAACTAAATCGGCTTCTTCAAAGGGAACTTGCCATTTATATATCCCACCCGATGGGTGTCGCGACGGCGGAACGACCACAATTGTTCCATCAGACTTCAATTCACCTTCTATTTTCATTTTCTGTCGAAGGTTGATGGATTTTATCGAACCTGATTCTGGATATTTAAAATAGAAATGGAAGCCTCCACCGCCACTCCGAACGGTTGGGGTTTTTGGAATATTTAAGTTTGTTATGTCACCGTGACTCGCTTCGATATCCAAAATAACCACGTTAGATACTTTTCCGCAAACAATGGCTATCCCAGTCGGCTCTAATTCAAAAAACCATTTTTCAACTTCCTCTTTTGTTGGTAATCTCGTTTGGAACTCTTTCCATTTAACCATAGATTCTTTTCCGCTTACTGGAATAATACTAAACCCCATTTGTAGGTAACTTAACGCTGTTTTTAGTAAGTTACTCACAACAGAAGGCTCATCTATTTTTTCATCTTGCATAAAATTATATTTTATTAATTACTCTTTTTAATAGTCTTTTTCTCCATATCTCACCGCCACACTAGTCTCTCCTGCAATAGACATCCCGTACACCACCCTGAAAATTTCTAATAGGTATGTTGCCTTCCTTCCTACTTCTTCGTCAGAAATTACCTCACCAAAAATCTTGAGATAAAGTTTTTTATATTTGTCTAGAGATTTTTGTGTAAGTTGCATAAAAAACTAATTTAAAAATATCTTTCCCAAAACTTACAAGAAAATATAAATGATTTAATATCGACCACTTTTGTTTCATATTCCCTTTTCATATGATTAGTATGCTTGAAGCTGGCCGATATGCCTTTGGAAGAATTGGCAGAATTGGTAGATAAAAAAACAAAAATACGGCCTTATCAAGCCGTATTCTTCATAGAAGATTTATTGTTCTTTTCTTCTGAATCTTCTTTTAGTATAAACCGTTGAGGGGGTTATAAAATTTGTAACCTTCACCTCTTTTTACTGTTATAACTTCTCTTCCTTTTATTTTCAGTGGTAATCCTATTTCTTTGGCTATATTATTTTTCAAATGCAATATAGCTGTTTTTATCCTACTGATACGCTTACTTTCAGTATCCTTATCTTTCTCTCCGAATTCTAATAATTTATTATTTATTTCGGTATGTGTAACAATGCGATTATTACCGCCATCAAGTTCATATAATGCCCTAAAAACTTTGTAATATATAGTTCCCTTGTTTTTAAATTTTATTGCATTTCTTTTATTTTCCTCTCCATAAGAGAAATCCCTATTATCATCTATAAAGAAGTAATGATTTTCTATAACTTTCACTTCTGGAGATTGTCCAAGGAAATAACAACGAAGACGTTCAATCGGTTTATTGTCTCTGATCTTTATCTCCATAACCTTCGGATAATCGTAGTACTCCTCAGGGTCGTCAAATATAGCAAGTCTTCCTTCATCCATGTCTCCTCCGTGTTCGATAGCATTGTTGTTTCTTAACCACATTAAGAATTTAATAGTATTTGTATATTCTGAAATGTCTTTATTCTCATAATCTGTAAAAAAATCAGTTTTAAGTGGGTCTAGATATTTTATTTTATCTGGAGTAGCTCCCTGTTGTCTGCGAACATTCCAGTAATCAAGCATTTCGTTAATCAAACGCTTAATTTGGTTTGTATATTTAAAGTCTATGTTTGAAAATTCCATGAGAGTATTATTACAGTACTATCTAGTAGTTGTCCAATTGCAAAGTCAATTTGGAACTTTATAACTTTATGAAACACTAGGGGTCTATAAAGTTATAAAGAATGAACCGCCACGTAAGTCGGTAAGTCAAAGATAATAGATACCATTACTTTCATATTCCGAAGGCCTCTGTCGCCATCGAGTGAACTCAGAGAGTAACCGAGGTGTCCGTCCTATCCTAATCGGGCGGCAGATATATGCTCGTCGGACATTCTGTATCGTTTTGTTAACTTTTCCAGAGAAAGCACTGAAACGAGTGAATTCCATAGAGAAGCAGAAAATACTATGCCTCAAGATGATTTTTGAGTTGCGATATTGTCTTTATATCACTTAAATACTTTGCCTTATTTAATTCCTCACGTGTCGTATAGAGTCTTTCTTGACATCTTTTTCCTTCCCCAGTTCCTATTCTACAACTAATCTGGTTAGGTAGTTCTATTAATTCTTCAAGTTCATATTCTTTGTGGTATTCATATTTGTCCCAATTTTTACCTTTTTCTTTAGAATATTTTAATATCTCTGGATATTTTTTAAAATATTCTTTGAGTGGTGCTTTTTTGATTTCTTTCACTTTGGCAATATGAGTAATAACTGATTTCCCTAAATTATTATCTTTAAGATGAATACGCAAAAAAGCAACATACTCGGCATCTGCTGTATTTTCTCTTTGTGTAGCAAGGTTGTCTTTGGTAACAACTTTTTCCCAGACTATTGGTGATGTAGAAGCCACTAATACCTCCACATGTTTTTGTTTATTATTTATCTTTATCATAGTTTTGGAAGATTACTGAACTCCTGCTCCTGCTAATTCTGATGTCGCAAAGGGAATATAAGTAATTTTTCCCCGTTTAAAATCATCTGTGTAATCATAGATCCTTGACTCAATAACAGAGGTATCAGTTGTACCCCACCAGTTATTTGAAACATCTATATTGGCAGTATCAGTATATATTTCATTAATACTACCATTGCCAACGAACATATTATTGTTGATTTGTATATTTCCTTCTTCGTATATATAAATGGAACCGCCATTTCCCGACAAAGCCTTATTTTGTTTAATAATATTATTTTCGATCAGAGCACTATCGTCAATATATATGCCACCCCCACCACAGTGTGAAGTATTTATTTCAGAGGTATTCGCCAATATATTATTGTGGCTAATACTAAGTTTTGTACGCCAACTACTCCAATTATTTCCAGATATTCCTCCACCACTAAATTTAGCCGTATTGTTTTGTATTATATTGTTTATTATTTGCCCATCTAAATTTAAATATGCTATTCCTCCGCCACCCACTGCGGTATTGTTTTCTATCGTATTACCAGATAGATTTATTAGTTTAGATTCTTCTAAATATATTCCACCACCTCCTTGTTCAGCAAAATTATTTTTTATATGATTATTTTTTATCGTGATTTGAGAATAAGTTGTTTCTGCAACCCAAGAATTGTATATTTCTAGTCCACCCCCATTACGTTTTCCTTTATTATCATTTATAATATTATTTTCTATTTTTCCGCGATGAATCTCAACAAAAATTCCACCACCCCCAAAAGTCATTGAGGAATTATCGGAAATAGTATTATTTGTTACCTCTCCCCTGAATGATTCCAAATATAAACCCCCACCTGTCCCCGCCGAATTATTTCGGATAGTATTATTGGTAATCTTTGACCAAGATATATTTGCTAGATAGATTCCGCCTCCCCAAGAAGTTGCTCCATTATTTTGTATAATATTATTATCAATTAAAAGTCCATTTCCTTCTTTGTAAGTTATTCCTGTTTTGGCATATTCAACTTTGGTAAATTGAATTATACTCCCGCTCGTATATTCCCCATTTTCATTAAATGTAGTGGGTATTGCAGAATTAATAAATTCAATCGTTTCCCAATCTCCAGGTTGTGGATTCGTTTTGTTTGAAGTAAAAGTAACCAGATTTTGGGGTGTTCCTTTACTTTTTAGTTCTCCTGCTACCATTAAATAATAATTGCCATCAAAACGTATAACCACTCCCGGATTTATTTCTAAGGTTACCCCTTTCTCTATTTTTAAATTTCCAACAACTAAATACGGACTATTTTCTAATGTCCAGATAGTATTTTGCGATATTATTCCCTGTACCTTAGTGCCTACTTTTTCTTCTGCCAAACGTTTATTTTCCAACTGTTGTTGTCTTTCAATTTCTTTTTGTCTCTCTTCTGCGGCCTGTTGATCTGCTAATTTTTGAGCTTCAAGAATCCGTTCTTGCTCAGCTTTAGCTTTTTCTTCTGTTAAACGTTGAACTTCCAATCGCTGTTGTCTTTCTGCTTCTTTCTGCTTTTCTTCTGTAGCCAGTTTATCTACTAATCGTTGAGCTTCAAAATTCCGTTCTTGTTCCGCCTTAATTCTAGCTTCTTCTTGTTGTTTTATTAATTTTTCTTCCGCCAACTTCCTTGCGGTTTCCTCCGCTTGTTTTTGTTGTTCTACTTTTCTTTGTGTTTCAATTTTAAGTTCCTCTGCGGTTTTTGTTTTAGTATTAGACAGAGAGTCTTTTTTGTTTGGTATATTAGGTTTATTTGTAACAGAGGCCTCCTTTGTCTTTATTAAGGTTGTAGTTGCCTTTTGAGACACATTTATATTCTGAATAGTAGAAGTTGAAACAATTGTCTTTTCAATTTTTATTCCATGCCCCCTATTGAAAATATTCCAAGTAAAAGGATTCCACCACACAGCAAGTGCTAAATTTGGTATTGATATAGCAATAAACAAAATTATTATCCCTAGCGTATTTATTTTTTTCATTTTATTTTTGATGCGATAAATATTAAATTACACCAATAAAATAGTTAATCAATTCAACATTATCTGTGTTTAATACTCTGTCATAAAAAGCCTTGCGACCATATAGGAGTTTCCCCCTATAACGTTGAGTACGCCCTAAATGACGGGTTTTTCATACTCAACGATTTGAGACCATGCCAGAGCAAAAAGCTTCTGGTTTAGGTCATACAACTTATTCAGTTGTACTTGTACAGTATCACGATTCTAGAAAAATGTAAAACCATGAAAAAATCTCATTTAACAATGAGACGATACCGAGTATAATTTTAAATATTTATCCAAGTAAACATTAAATCATAATAGGAATGGGAACATTCATTTTTAAGATTTCCTTTATGATAGATAATTGATGTTGTCTTTTTTCCCAAAGAGGACACCCTGGAGTGTCATTTAATGAAATAGTAATCATAGATATTTCGTTTATATTTTTAGCAATCATGCTAAAGACTAACTTTAAAAGACAGTCCTCAGTCATTTTTTTGGGAAAACCTTCTCTTTTATCAAAAAAGTCTAAATCAATATCGACTATACATTTACCATTACTTTTCTTTATGTCTTCAACTAAATTATATATGTTTTCTATTCTTTTATTGAGAGAATATTTACTTTCAGGTAAATCCGTTTTCCATTCTCCCTCCGAAGAATAGATATAAAAGTGATTAAATAAATTAGCTTCCGCCGCAAGATACACAAAGTTATCGTATGTTATACATGGTTTTGTTGTTCTCCCCTTCCAAAGAAATGGACACCGTAAACTTTCGTAATCCTTTAAGTTGCGTATCTTTCCAAAAATAGAGAGTGCTTTTTTAAAACATTCAGGTTCACCAACTCCTTCCCATTGCCTAGCATCCATATGTTCATCAATATGTATAAGGGTATGTTCTTTTTTTTGAATACCTTCGGATTGAAGCCAACACCACAAGGCCAGTCTATGACTAGCCATTACATAGATATTCTTTTCTTTCCACAAAAATGCATTATCCCAAACCCCAGTGTAATCTTCCCGTTTATTTGGTTCAATAATAAAATTCCCCATAGATTTTAGTATGTACAAAATTTGTTTTTATTTCTCACAATATTGTTTCTAGACATTTTTTCGCGAAAACTATCCGCTACCCCATACGGCACAATACTAGGCCTATTTTTTTTATTCATTAGCAGGAAGCAACAACGCCTTCCATCGCATAAGATGATCAACATTATTACTCCCGAGAGTCAGAAGATATTCATTGTAATTTCCTTCCAGTTCTGCTGTAAGAGTTAGGATGTCTTGTTCTCTTACATTTTTGAACTCCTTAACTTTAGAAAGCAAATAGTGCTTAAGACTATGTCCTTTTGCTTCAATAGTTGGGTACGCGCGCCTGATACCCTTCTTATTTGGTTTTCCATCTCTTGCTTCACCATACTTCGCAATATCTTGACATGAAAAGCAGTCGCAAACCGTAGACGCAAATTTCGGATTTGCTGTACCATTATTACCCCAACCTTTTTTCCTTAAAAAATTAACCAAATCAGCATATTTCAATCTCTTGTGTACTGGGAAAAAATAATACTTAGAAATTGGTACTCCCCCTCCAACAGGAACCACGAAACGTGATTCACCGTATTCCAATCCATGACAGAGACCATCAAGACCATTTTTTATTTTTGTCAAAAGAATCGACAAATATCCGCCATAGAGATTAAAGACATATTTCCCAGATTGTTTAAGAGCAACGATAATATCAACAAAAATCCTTAAATCACTTTCGAGAGCTTCGTCTTCTGCTAACCCGTCAACCCAAATAAGTACACCATTTATCGCAACAGCAGAGTAAGCTGAAATTACCTTCTCTCGTTTTTCTTTATCCCTAATAATCTCCTTCGAAATAACAAGCTGAGCCATGATTGGCATTTCGCTATTGCTTCCAGATAGGTAAACTTTTGTCTTATTAATCAAATCAATATTTAAATTCAACCAATCTTCATACCTATCTCCATCAATAAAAAAATATGGAGCAATAACTGCAGCTGGTTTTAAATCTCTTTCTGTTAAAGATCCTTCGCTATCCTTTATTGCAAAAGCGACATAGTCAGCTTCTTCCTGCGATGCTAGCTTCTCAGAAATACTAGAAATTTGAAATTTACAAGTTGCTTCCACTACTGCTACCCTAGTAGGCTCTAAAGCTAAGCTCGAAAGTGAAATACTCTCTCTGTCTACTAACGCATTTTTAAAAGGTTCACCTAAAAAATTGGCTAATTTAGAAAGTGAAATTTTTGGCTCGCCATTTTTTCCCAATAGATATTCTACCCCATGCTGGAAAGCATGCGTCTGGGGATCAATCAAAAAAGGAGACTTGAGATTCAACACGAAAGTTGACATGGCCCCAATTGAATAAGCAACCATGTTGCCATTAAAAATTACTGCGTCATAATAACCATCGCTAAAATCACCAAGAAAAAAACTCTTCTCAGCATGAGTCCCATAACGAATTATATGTTTTAGTTTAGCAAGCATAAATTAGTTTCTCGAGTTGAATCCTTGAAGGTTGCCATGAAAAAGACAAACTCTTAGCCGGTCGAACCTCCTTAAGTTGAAGGTTACCAGAATCTTCGCTAAAAACAAAGAGTCCAATGCCAGTCCCTTCTAATAAACTTAAAAGATCCTCACTTATACCCTTTTTCTTACTCGGTAAACATATATATGATTTATCTGCGACTAGCTGATGATCTTTCGCTTGATTGACTGCTTTCCTCCAGTCGTTTAGCTTTATTTCTATTGAAATTAACTCTTTTTGTTCATTTATATAGACAATATCAATACTCCTTGAGAAAACAGGTGCTTCTTTTAATACAAAACGATGTCGCTTTTTTAGTGTATCAAATAAAATATTTTGAATTTGTGATTCGGACATAATTAATTTATTAAATCGCAACAAACCTTAAGCTCGTGTACTCGACAGGTAATTTTTGATAATGCTCTGACCCTGAGGAAAATAAACAATATAATCAATACCCCAAAGATGAAGGCTACTACCCCTAAATACGGATGAAGCAATCCAATTATTATTAGAGCCATCGAAATAAAAAAAGAATTCCTCAGCCAACTCTCATTTTTGTAATATGAATTCTTTAGATTATCAATCTCATATTTATACTCTGCATATTTATCCAACGTTAATACCAAGTCTTCACTTTGAACATCTTTAACATCCATAAAAGAATCTGGGATGAACTCAACTGAAGCAACAAATTTTATTACAGCGTCTGAACGCTTCTTAAGAAGACTCTTTTTTAATGATTCATGGTTGACCTGAAAGTCATTCTGACTAGGGATGAAGTAGTTTATACCAGAAAAAACAGTTGAAATAAATGATGGGGCTATGAGCAAAGGACCAGCTTGAACAAGAGTATGAAAAATAATTTTGATTGATGTAAATAAGGTGTCCATATATTTTTAAACTCCCAAAATTTTATCCTTAATCTCTGATTTATCAGTCCAGTCTTTCTGTGTTTTACTATATTTCTTATAAACATACGAGAGAATTGAAAAAAGAGAAAGTGTGACTATTTTCTTTTTAAATTCAGATAAAATATTCAACTGATTTTTTGAAAGCCTTGGAATGAGATTTGATTCAACAAAACGCTTACCCGTTGGAGTAAGAAATATTTTTTGAGATTGATACAAATCATCTACTTCAGATTTTTGTACATCTAGTAGCTCCTCCCCCCACCTATCAAGCTCTTCCTCCTCTGCAGACGACAGTTCCTCTTCTCCATCAAGAGACTCTAGTTTAATAAAGCCTATCCCCTTAAAAAATTCTATATCATCAGGGAGTTGTTCTGACCAAGGACCAAACCGCCATGCTATGAATTCTGGAAAAGACTCTATATCAACTTTAAAATCTTTCTTGATTTCTTTATCAAAAAGGAACATGGCCTTAGTTAACCGTGTCATACCCACCACTCCTTCACTGGAGCTTGTGGAGTTACTAGGCATATATAAAAGAAGTAACAAAATGTCTTTACCTCTTAATTTAAGAAGTGGGGATACGGATTCCATACACCAATTATACAATAGTGTGTTGCGAAAACGAAATATCATTCCTTAGCACTTCGAGCCGTGTTAGACAAATGAACACTGTTAACTTCATTAACATCATGGAGAGTGTGATATGAGGAGGTTCTATTGAGATTAGTAGTTTCCTTACAAAGTGAGTAATCTATCACTAGAGAGGATTCTGATAACCCACAACCATTACCAAGTTTCAACAATCTTAAGGCTCGAACACACATCTGGTACCAAAAGATGAGTTCTAACTTCTTTTATTAGTCTCCACTAAACATATCTTTATGCTTACCCGTTTGAAGTTGGTTGTAGTTGTACCCCTCCTTTTTGCTTTTTTCAACATCGTCAAAAAATGATTGAGTTATTCCAATTGCTCCTACCGATGAAAATTCAGAGGCAAAGATCTTGTCGGCCCCGGTGGCGATTTCATAAGCGGTGGAGGCGGCCTGTTCTTTTATAAGTGCGATTGTCGGTTTAGATGCCCTCTTTAATGCTTCCGCTATTTCCGTTCCAGCGACAGCGCTTCCTCCTCTTGAACTTATTTCAATTATTATTGCTTCTATGTCGGAATCATTATCAGCCATCTCGATAAGATCATAAATATCTCCGGCAACAGTTTCATCCGTCCAATCTTCGCTTCCTCCATTTTTATAACCTACAACCTCCCCTCTTACCGGTATCTTTGCGACGTTACAGTCTGAAAAATCACCCTCCTCCATTATCACCATGACTGCAATAAATAAAGAAAATGAGACTAAAATTAATAATATTACTAACAAAACAACAGCTAATCTTTTCCACTCGATTTTTAATGATAGAAAGTTTTTCATTTGATTATTTTAAACAAAGTCTATACTGAATAAATCCTCGTATTGATCTCCAATAGAAATGTCTGGCGATCCTCTTCCTAGATTGTTTTTTGTATTGAAGCAGAAGTCACATAAACCTTCTTGATTAGAGAAATCGCCTTCTGTCGCGCATTTTTCACATATCTCATTCATATTAATTTAGAAATATTAAAAACCAAACCAAGACATAAGACGAGACCAGAGACTTTTCTTCACAGTAGAAGGAGCTTGTTTAAGTGTAGATGTAGAAATTTCTGCCACAGAAGTCGTTGATTTATCACTCTTAATTTTATCTGGATAACATTTATTACAATTTTCTCTTGCTTCACTCTCTTGGATTAATGAACAATCTGGAATAGATGAGAATATAGCACAATCAATCTTCGGGGATTCTTTTTGTGGTGACTGAATTGGTTTAACCTCTTCTTTTATTTCTTTTGAAGGAAGTAAGGAAGGGATATTAATTGTCTTTGCTACACAATTTGTTCTATCATGGTTCCATTCATAACCATCAGTGCAATCGCAAACTACCTTGCCCTGATTGTTAATTTCTCCTGTCCATATAGAATTTGGACCATAAGCTAATGCACAGGTTTCTTGGTTTGTAGGTTTAGGGGTATTTAACGTTTTGACTATATCACTCAATTTATTTTGATCTTTTCGTGGCGGTTGTTCTTCGGTTATATTTTTGATAACTGATTTTTGATCTTCTATTGTATTGGGGTTAACGATCAAATTTTTTACATCGCGACTGGAGACTATTATTTTTTCTCCAACAACCAATTTATCATTAAAATTTAAATTATTATATTTAAGAATTTCTTCCACACTTATACCAAACATTTTCGCAATACTATTCAAACTGTCACCGAGTTTAACTATATAGAGACCCCCGGACTCAATATCTCCCAGTTCTGGTTTTTGAGCAATTTGATGTCTATAATATCTTAATTCATTTACGGGATTAATTAAACGAGGTAAAATTGTTCTCAAGTTAACTTGACCACCACGCTTCTCTATGTCTCTTATGGCGACTTCTCTGGGATGTGTGGAACCTTCATAACCAACGATATCGCCATCTAAAAAATTCTGTCCAGATAATTTAATTTCTAACTCTTGGTTATACCTAATTTTGGCCATTCTGACAGAATCAGAATCATTATAGTTGGTTAAGGGAATTATAAAATCATTCTTCCTGAATACAAACCAAGAGTACCTATTTGATTGCCCACCTATTAACTGGTCACACCAAGTGGTTGTTTCATACAGCGTTAAATCAACTTTTACTATAGAAGTCCTGTCAGGACTTAATCCTTCCTTTATTTGGGAGCTTTTAACATCTTTTATGTCGTTACAAAATCTTTTTAGGTTTTCTATTGTTGGATCTGCGAAAAAATTATCAATCATATTTCGGACGCGAATTGTTTCAGTTGGGTGGGGGTAAAACGAAGAGTGACTAAAAAAAGGCAATATGGCGGAATCGTCAACCATTGAAAGATTTTCTTCTCTGGTCAATGATGGTGCAGAAAGTAAAGATGCAGTCTGAGAATTAACCAATATTTCTTCGGTTGGTTGAGTTGTACTGGAAAAAAAACTCAAAACCTCAGAAATTACTCCTGCGTTTGCAGTTAAAGGATATCTAAGCAGAAAAGATATTAGGATCAATAAAAATGATAATTTTTTCATATTTTTTATTTAATGCTTTCTTTTAATTATATAATACATATATCGTATCTGTCAATAGCCAATATTTCCCTAAAAATAAGGTTAGAATAATATAAACAGTGGTCCTTTTGGGCCACTGTTTATGTTTATTCTTGTGGGTCTAATACTCAAACGACTCAATATACTCATCCGCCTCCTCTCTCGTGAGCGTCTCTATGTGCTGTAGGCAGTGATTGATCGAGCTATAATCTTCAAATTGATTGAAGACAAGATCATGAAGTTTCCTTCTTTGTTCTGAAGTAATTGGTTCATCCTCTCTGTAAAAGGATCTGCCAATATCTATCGGGCGAAGCTCCCCTTTTTCTACTAAACCAACAACGCTATTGTTTAATGTTTCCATATTATTTATTTAACCTATTAAAAAAGACCGAGGAGTTCCCCGGCCCAAACCTATTTTATTCCGATGAATGAGCTTATTTGATCACTTGCCTCAGCTTTGGTCATTCCTTCAAGCTCACTTAGCCAATTTCTCTTTTCTTCTTCATTGTGAGTGTGGCGCTTTATAAGAGAAGTAAGGAGTTCTTTTTGACGAGGAGTTATAGATGGCTCTACCTTTTTATCTTCCTCCACAGTAGGGCAACTAACACTTGGCATATCTTCTAGGTCTTGGGAGAATAAATCTGAAAGTCCGGTGGCCCTTATTGTCGCATCTATATATGCAGACTTCTGAGCCATCTTAATTGTTTTATTTGGATCGTTGTCATTCTTTTCAAGCGTAGAAGCTCCCCTTCCTTGTCCCATTACCTCACCGGCCCGATATAGTGTGCAGGTATAAGCGATAAGTCCAGGAATGCTCTGGAAGGCGGTCATTGTTTCGTTGTCCCTTGTAAATGTGGCCGTTAGGGAGTAAATGCTACAAAGCTTTTCACTTCCTGACTTCCCAAGACTGCGACGACCGCGAATGTTATAGAAATCAAGATTTTCTTTTAATGTCGGTAACAATCTCTCCATGAAATATTGTCTTCTCTGAAGAAGGCCATCAACACCTTCTCGAAACCTTATCATCGCATCGGTGTCGCCTAGCTTCACCATTACTTCTTTGTCTAATACTTGTGAATTCATTTTTATTTAATTATTTTCTTGTAATGACTAACGAGTTCTCACCGTAATCAACATCTATCCTGTGTCCGACTCTAAAGCCCGCCTTATAAAGAATATTATTAGCGATTCGGATCATTGGCTTAAGATCTCCATTAGAAAAACGGTTCTGACTTTCGGTTGAATAATAAACCTTCATTTCTCTTATTCTCTTTTCCATTTGATTTAGAGCTTAGTGACCTGTAAATAATAAAAGAGGCAGACCTGACGAGGATACTTGCCGATAACCCTCCCGGATGGATCTTTCTTTTCTATCAGAACCATCGAGCGAAGACTCTTCTCTCCCTTGCGAACCTTATAACCATTGGCGAGCCACTTGTTGTAGGTTAAACAATTGCTCATCGGGTCATATATCTTCCCCTCTTCCTCTCCCCATATATCTACGATCTGTTGCCTTACCTTCTCATAAGACTCTTTAGCTCCCGTATAGTTTGAGAGCTCTTTTATCTCTAGTGCCATAACTTATTAATAAACTAATAATAAAAAAGCGCCGGGGACGAGCCGGCGCCAAAACAAGATCGCTTTTATTTAAACGATCCAAAAAAATTAGTCATGTTGTTTATCAATAATATATATGTGGTGGGGGGGTTGTTCGGTTTGGGACTCCGGGGGTTTAGAAGATACTGTATGACTTGAACCTGTCTGTGTCCGGGGAGGGTTTAGAAAATGGGTTTATTAAAGAACAAAAAGAAAAATATTTTGCCAAAAATTAAAATGTGTCCTCTCGTTTGGTTTTTTATTTAATTTTGCTTGCAGGATGTTTTTGTATTTTTTATAATGGTGTCTGAGGTTGGTGGTTTGACAGGTTAGGTCGTGAGACATAGCCACTCGGTTGCAACAGACCGATAGAACCATTTTGCCTTGTCGAGAAGTTCCGGGTCAAACCGGGGCTTTTTGATTTTTGGGCGAAAAATTATTTTATTATTCATAATTACCTTCTGCCTCTGGCTGATACAATATCTTTTCTATTCTATATCTCTTATCTCCTTTTGGAGTTTTAATAGTTATCACATCTCCAATCTTATAACCCAATAAAGCACATCCGATCGGAGAAAGAACAGATATTTTGTTTTGCACAATGTCGGCATCGTTAGGAAAAACGAGCTGATACTTTAATTCACTACCGGAATGAATATCAGAAAATACAACCAGCGAATTCATCGTTATGACATCGTTTGGCATCTTCTCAGGTTCAATAACAATAGCTCTTTCTAGTTCTTTAGAAAGTTCTCTGATGTCATCTGTTTTAACTCTTTTTTCTATAATTAAGTCAGTTA